>DLBE01000028.1 GCA_002494205.1 Caryophanales bacterium UBA7029 | reverse complement strand
GTAGCTACCTACGGAATGGATAAACGCTGAAAGCATCTAAGCGTGAAGCCAACCACAAGATGAGACTTCTCATTCGTAAGAAGTAAGACCCCCGTAATGTTAACGGGTTGATAGGTCAGAGATGTAAGTACAGTAATGTATTCAGTCGACTGATACTAATAGGTCGAGGACTTAATTTCATAAAATTTTAAGATTTTTCTTGAGATATAAGTAATATATGGGTAATCAATGTAGTAACTTAATAAAGAACATGTTAATCTAATATCTAGTTTTGAGAGAATAATTCTCTCATTAAGAAAAAAGTCTGGTGACGATGGCGCGGTGGACACACCTGTTCCCATCCCGAACACAGAAGTTAAGCACCGTAGTGGCGAAGGTATCTGAGCAATCAGGGAGAATAGCGAGCCGCCGGGCTTTTTTCTTTTTATAGGCTAGTAAATGCTATATAATATATAGGCTATGAAAAATATAAATTTTATATTCCTAAGATCAAAAGTAGGAAATGATTCTCGCTTTAAAGACGAAGAAAAGGCGAGATTTTTAAATGGTTTGAATAAAGAAAAAGACTTCGAATTTAGCGAAGCTGGAACGCCAGTTTTCTTTATCGAAACAGGCGGAACAGAAGAGCAATTTAAGTCAATTTATAAGGACTATAAAGAACCTTATTATATTCTTGCAACAGACGCAAATAACTCCTTACCAGCCTCTCTAGAAATCGCTACTTTTTTAAGAAAAAACGGGAAAGAATTTAAGGTTTTTCACGGAAAACCTGAAGAAGTTAAAGAACAATTAAAAAACGAGAAAATTGCGAAAATTTCTAGGAAAAATAGGGGATTTTTGAAATTTTCCGGTCTAAAAGGTATGCGCTTAGGTGTTGTTGGACATCCAAGTGATTGGCTTATTTCAAGTGATGTAGATTATAAAGAAGCAAGCGATAAATTAGGCGTTAGTTTAATAGATATAACAACTGAAGAATTTTTAGAAAAAGTTAGACACTCAAAACTAAAAATGGACACAGTTATGTTTGAGCCTTATTTAAACGAAAAAGTTAACAAAGAAACCTTAGAAGGCGCACTACTAATTTATGGTGCATTAAGAGATATTATTGTTGAACATAATCTTCAAGGTATCACAGTTAGATGTTTCGATTTACTTACCAGCGTGAAAAATACTTCATGCTTAGCTTTAGCGATGTTAAATAAAGATGGCTATATTGCAACTTGTGAAGGTGATGTACCTGCAATGTTAACGATGGCGATCATTAAAAAAGTTTTCCATCAGTCAAGCTTCCAAGTTAATCCTTCATATTTAAATTTAGAAAAACGTTTCGGCTATTTTGCTCACTGCACTTTGCCACTTGATATGTGTTTGTCTTATGAATTTGATACTCACTTTGAATCAGGCATTGGCTTAGGAATTAAAGGAAGACTTAATTTAGGCAAAGTAACAGTGTTTAAAATTAATTCAAATTTAAAAGATTATGAAATATTTGAGGGACAAATTGTTGAAAATCTTCATAAGAATAATTTATGTAGAACTCAGGTGAAGGTTCAATTTAATGAACCTATTGATGAAATGTTTACCTCTCCAAATGGTAATCATCTTCTTATTTTCTTCGGCGCACATAAAGACGAATTAGTTAAGATTTTATCTAACTAATTTTAAATGTAAGAGTTTACAATTTTGCTTTTTAACGTATTATATGATATATTTGTCGCCAGATAATAAAATTATCTTTATTTTATATGCCAATTAATAAACAAACTGACTTTGGTAAGATAAATATAACCAAGAACGCATTAGTGTCTCTTGTTGCTGATGCTACTTTATCATGTTATGGCGTTGTTGGTATTTGCGAAAAAGATGGGAAAGGTGAAGTCGCATCCAAAAAGGATTATAAAAAAGTAATCCGAATTAGCGAAGAAAAAACTGGATACGAATTTAGCTTTAATATCATTCTCGCTTTAGGTGTTAAAGTCACCGAAATTTTAAGAAGTGTTCAAAAAGAAGTTAAGTATGTTGTCGAACGATCGTTCGATGTTCGCGTTTCGAAAGTAAATATTTATGTCCAAGATTTAAAGAGAGTTGAATAATTATGAAAACAATAAATTCAAAAGTTTTACAAGAGATGCTTATTTCTGGCGCCAACAATTTATACAATCACTATCCTGAGATTGATGCTTTAAACGTCTTCCCAGTTCCTGATGGTGATACAGGAATGAATATGAATTTAACTTTAGCATCGGGTGCTAAAGAAGTTCAAAATAGAAGCGATAATGATGTTCATCAAATCGCTGTTGCATTCTCCAAAGGCTTACTTATGGGAGCAAGAGGTAACTCTGGTGTTATCACATCACAAATTTTTAGAGGTTTTGCCCAAGCTTTAGAAGGAGCAAAAACTATTGATGCAGTTTTACTAGCAGATGCATTCTCAAATGGCTGCAAAGTTGCTTATAAAGCTGTTATGAGACCTGTTGAGGGTACAATCTTAACAGTTATTAGAGAATCATCATCCTCATTTAAAGAGTTTGTAAAAGATGAAACCGATGTTTTAAAAGGGTTTAAATATTTCTTATCCGAAGCTAAAGCTTCCTTAAAACATACTCCAGAACTTTTACCAGTTTTAAAAGAAGTTGGTGTTGTTGATTCTGGTGGAGCGGGCTTAGTTAAAATTTTAGAAGGCATGCTTTCTGCATTAAATGGTAAATTTATTGAAAAGAAAGCTATTTCTAGAGAACAAGAAACAGATAATTCTGCTCAACAAGCAGTTGAATCAGATGAATTCGGTTATTGCACAGAATTCATTCTTAGACTTGATCCAGAAAATAAGAAACCATTTATTGAATCTAGATTTAAATCAGTTCTTGCAAGCCATGGTAATTCCCTTGTTGTTGTTCGTGATGAAGACATTGTTAAAGTTCACGTTCATACATTAACTCCTGGTGCTGTTTTGACCTATGGTCAATCATTCGGAGAATTTATTAAATTAAAGATCGAAAATATGACTGAGCAACACACTTCACTTCAAGAGAAAAAACAAGGTGAAGAAGCCCACACTGAAGAGCATGTTGAAGAAGCACCAAAAGAGCCTACAAAAGAACTTGCTCTTGTCGCTGTTGCTGCAGGTAAAGGTGTTGAAGAAGCATTTAAAGAACTTGGCGTTGATGAATTAATTACTGGTGGGCAAACAATGAACCCATCAATTAACGATATCGTTAAAGCTATTAAAAATACAGAAGCTAAAACAGTCTTTGTGTTCCCAAATAACTCCAATATTGTTATGGCTGCTTTACAAGCAAAAGATGTGCTACATGATGAAGTTAATGTAGTAGTTGTTCAATCTAAAACAATTCCTCAAGGAATTGCTGCTGTCTCACAATTTTCACCAGATTTATCAGTAAATGAAAATCTTTCTAATATGAAAGAAGTTATTGCTCATATTTCTACTGGTGAAGTTACTTATGCTGTTAAAGACACAACTATGAATGGTGTTTCTATTAGGAAAGATGACTTCATGGCTATCGCAAATAAAAAGGTTGTGTGTTGTGAATCCAAACCTGAAAGAGCACTTCTAAAGATGCTTAAGAAGATGATTCGCGAAGATAACTATTTAGCAACAATCTTTGTAGGAGAAGCTGTTTCTGAAAAGGTTCTTAATTCTTTAAAGAAAGATCTTCCTGAAACCTATCCAAATATTGAGTTTGATATTCGTCGTGGTGATCAAC
>DLBE01000033.1 GCA_002494205.1 Caryophanales bacterium UBA7029 | reverse complement strand
ATAACTGCCTTTTTTGTTTATTTTTGTTTATTATTTTTAGTTTTTATACTAAAATTAATCTAATTCTTTTAATCGCTAAGAAATTTAATAGGGAGGACAAAAGAATGAAATTTAGAAAAGCATTATTAACGCTACCTTTACTAGCATTAGTTGGTGGCGCATTCACATTAACAGCTGCAAATAAAGCAAATGCAAAATTAGTTGAAGAAATTAGTGCTGCTGAATATTATGGCACTGGAAATGAATTAACTAGAGATGATGTTGATGGATCCGTTACTGCAACCTTTACAGTAACTTCTAGTGATTTAGATATGCAAGGTTGGTTACTCATCTTATTTGACGAAAAACCATTATATGCCTCTTCAACCAGATATTTAGATAGTAGAGTCGCACCTTATGGTAGAGAACACGTTGCTCATTATTTCTTTTGCGAAAGTAATGCTGCAAACGGCACTTTAAATATTACTTGGGACGGAACTTTTACCGATCAAAGTGAAGTTTGGAGCAACGATTCAGTTGCTGAAGGCGCAACAAAAACACTTAATAGTGTTTGGGATGAAGGCGATTGGTATTTTGCTATCGGTCCTAGACATTTTAACAATGAATGGGCGCATATTGCCGAAGAGCCTGGAAAAGGTCTTAATGATATTTACGAAAATTGTGACTATTATGTAGGTAGAAAAAGCGCCATATTTGGCGATTCTATTGAAGGTGAAACATTCCTTGATTTAACTCAACTTTCTGCATGGGGTGCTGACGCTAAATCTGCAGTCTATTACTGGGATAAAAATGAACATAACGGTTGGTCTGATTTTGCTTTTGAGCACAAAGATCGCTCAAACATTTTAGTCGCTAGATACGAATTAGATTTCACGCCTACTGGTATGAAAATTGTTCGTTTCAATCCAGCAGCAGAAACTCCTTCTTGGGAAAGTAAATACAACGAAGGAAAAGATGAAAAATTCTTTGAATTTGGTGTTATAGGTGTTACTGGCTGGGACGGCGAAACATGGGCTGGTGCATTATCAAGTATTGAAACAGGTTCTAAACAATACATTTTGAGCGAATATCAACGTAATGGCTCTAGTCACTCTGAACATTTTAATGAATACATTGAACTTAACACAAATGATGAATTTAGAATTCTCTTTAATGGAAACTATTATTCAAGTTATTCAACTCACTACTCTTTGAGTAGTTTCTTCTCAGTTAGCGATGGAAAGATTGTTGTTAATCGTGGTGCTGCTTATTCATTCTATTTTGATACAGACAATCAACATCTTTATATTACAAGCCCTAATGCTCTTGCTGCAGATAAATGGTCAAATGATTTTATAAGCGTAGATTGTGATGACAATTTAGAAAACTGGGAATATACGTATTCGGGAGATTACTCTGATCTTTCTAGTGAGGCTCAATTCTTATTAAGAAGAGAACCTCATGTTGATCATGAAGCCGTTGTTACAGAGCCTATTGCTAGAGCAATTCAAAGATATGACTATGTCTTAGAACGTTATGGTGCAGAAACATATGAAGATTTTATTGGTAGACTTTCGGTTCACAATGATATTCTTTCATCAAGTAGAATTGTTGCTAACAACTTTAACAACGATGGTTTTGTTCCATTAATTGTTATTGTCACTTCATTAACTTCATTATCATTACTTTCTCTTTTAATTATTAAAAAGAAATCACGTGTTTCTCAAAGAAGTAAATAATGGTGAGAGTTAACTTAAATTAAGTAAAGGACTCTAAACATGAATTTTGATTTAAAAGAAAATAAATTAACGCTTTATTTTGAAGGCTCACTTAACTCCGCCAATGTTGACCAAGTAAAAGATGAAATCGACGGACTTTTAAAAGGAAAAACATTTTCTTCATTAGTTCTTGATTTTAATAATTTAGAGTACATTTCAAGCGCCGGTCTTCGTTTAGTGCTTAAACTTAAGCAAACTTATAATGATGTTTGTATTGAAGGTGCTTCATTAGAAGTTTATGACACCCTTCAAATGACAGGTTTTACTGATATTTTATCTGTAAAAAAACGCATTAGACAAATATCAGTAAAAGGCGCGGAAGTTATTGGTTCTGGATATTTTTCAACCGTTTATAGAATTGATAAAGACACAATTATTAAAGTATTCAATAGAGTTAGTGATCCACAACAAATTCAAAGAGAGCTTTCTCTTGCAAAAGAAGCATTTATTTTAGGAATTCCTACTGCTATTTCTTTTGATATTGTTCAAGTAGATGACGGAAAACTTGGTGTTCGCTTTGAGATGCTTGATTGCATTTCTTTAAAAGACATCTTCACAGATCATCCAGATGAAATCCCTGAATACACTGAAAAGTATGTTAATCTTTTGAAGAAGATTAATACAACCGAATGTACGAATCCTATTATTCCAGATAGGAAAAAATCATATATTGAAAAAGTTAAAACTTTAAAACCTTATTTAGATTCAAAATATTACGAAAAAGCAATGAAAATGATTGAAGAAATTCCTGACAGGAAAACATTCATTCATGGTGATTGTCATTTCAAAAATATAATGATTCAAAACGGCGAACTTTTATTAATTGATATGGACACTTTATCTGTTGGCCATCCAATTTTTGAACTTGCCGGATTATATTGTCCATATTGTGCATTTAACGAAGATGAACCAGGAAATTCATTAAAATTCTTCGGAATTAGTGACGAAACAGGAATTAAGTTATTCCACACAATTATTGAAAAATATTTTGGTAAATTTGATGAAGTTATCTTGGATAAAATTAGAATTGTGGCTTACATTCATATGATGTGGTGGAGCTACATGAATGAACCAGAAAAACTATTTAGACTTGAAGGTTGTAGACCAAGATTAATTAAGCTTCTAGATAAATATAACGACGTCTTAATTTAGTCAAAAGTGAGCTGAAATAATTGCTCACTTTTTCTTTTTTTAATCATCTTATATAAAAAGTGCTAATTATATTTAATTAAAACAAGTATAATTGTTATTACGAAATAATGAAAAAGACAAAATTACTCATTCTTCTATCGTCAATTACGTGTGCTATGTCTTTAGGTTCATGTTCGCTTTTTAATAATGAAACAATTGAGGTAGATCCACCTTATATTGAAGTAATTCAAACTTTAAAAATAAATTTACAATCTAAGACAGAAAAATCTTTAAATCCTGAACTTTTAAATTCTTCGGTTACTAAACCTGCTTTTATTTATAAAAGTTCAAACACAAAAGTTGCAACTGTTTCAACAAAAGGCGTTGTTAAAGGACTTAAGGTTGGTACTGCAAAGATTACAATAACTTTAAAAACCAACACTAAAGTAACTGAAACAGTCACTGTAAATGTTGTTGATCAAACTAAACCTCATTATGACTACACATTGATGTATTATATGGCGGGTTCAACTCTAGAATATGATCCAGAAAAAAGCACTGAGTCAAAAAGAAAAGTTGGGCTAATATCTAAAGATATAAAAGAAATTTTGAGTGTCAAAAATATTCCAGATTCAGTAAGAATTATTATTCAAACTGGTGGCGCTGAAAAATGGTGTTTAGAATCCTCATATTTAGAAGGTGCTACCCAAATTTCTGGTTCTAAAATCCAAAGATGGGAAGTTAATAATTCGACAAATAAGCTTACTCTCATTGAGACTTTATCCACTAATAAACTTGCAACTGATTTAGCCTTAACTGATTACTTAGACTGGGCTTTAGAAGATTACGAGGCTGATCAAATGGGTTTAATTTTTTCAGGTCATGGTGGAGGACTTGCTGGTTGTGCCTATGACGATAATTATTTGGATGATTATGGCTACGCTAACACATTAAATTCTGCCGAAATGTCTAAAAGTTTTAAAAACGCATTAAAAAATTCAAACAAAGACAAGTTTACTTGGGTTGGCTATGACTGTTGCTTAATGCAATGCGCCGATTTAGCATCTGTAAATGCTGACTATTTTGATTATATGGTTGCTTCACAAGAACTTGAAAACGGAACTGGCTGGGATCATGATCATTACTTAAATTTAGTTGCTCAAAATCCGAGCGTGACCACAGATGTTTTGCTTAAAGATATTGTTGATTCATTTATTAACGAAAATCATCCTGCAATAGAAAATAAGTATGACGAATATTGCTATCAAACTTTATCAGTTTTAGATTTATCTAAAATGGATGAATTCATCGAAAATTTTAATATGTTTTGCGAAGCTCTTGGCACAGACTCAAATGCTTATAATAAAGCAAAAAATGCATTCAAATATTCATACAATAGTTTTGGCGAAAGTGTATTTGGTTTATGCGACTTTAAGTCACTTTTAAACAATTTCAATTCAATCTATGATTACACTGTTGATTCCGCAATCTCTTCTTTAGATAAATTAGTTATTTATAAAAATAATTGTTCTGGATATTCAGTTGAGCCTTGTGGATTAAATGCATTTTTTCCTGAAAAAGCTTCATCTGATAAAAAAGACCAACTTCAAGTTGGTGAATTAGACTACACTGACACATATTATGCTGAAGCATCTAAATTAGATTTATGGCAAGAAATGTGTCTTAATTATGGTAGTTTTGTTTGGTAATTGTTCCATTAAAAGGAGGTAGACAAGATGGATAAAAAAATTAAATTTGAAGATATTAAGCCTAAAAAAGTATCGCTTAGTAAGATTCAAGAAAAATTAGAAGGGTTCTGTAAGTCGCTCGAGAGCACTAAAGACCCAGTAGAAGCACTTAAAGTTATTCGTGCATTAGAGAAATATATGGATAAGTACGAAAATAACGCTACGGTTATTTCGATTCGTTATACATTAAACACAACTGATAAATATATTTCAAAACTTCAAGATCACATGGATGAGATTTCTCCATTCATTTCTAACGAAATTAACAAATTCAATAAGATTTTGGTTAAACATCCATGTAGAAAATATTTAGAAGAAAAATTAACTCCATATTATTTCCAAATGATTGAAAACTCTCTCAAATCATTTGATGAAAAAATTATTCCTGAATTAGTTGAAATTAATAAACTTTCAAGTCAATACGATAGAGTTATGGGCGGTGCTCAAATTGAATTTAGAGGAGGGGTTTATAATCTTCCACAAATGGGTAAATTCTCAACTTCTAAAGATAGAGAAACTCGTAGAGAAGCTTCCATTTCTGTCGATAAATTTTTCCAAGCTCATGAGCAAGAAATTGGAGAAATTTACGGGAAATTGGTACTTTTACGTGATCAAGCCGCTAAAAAACTTGGCTTTATAAACTTTATTGAACTTGGTTATTTAAGCCTCGGTAGAGTTGATTATGATGCCAAGATGGTAGCAGCTTATCGTAAGCAAATTGCTGAAGAAGTCGTACCTGTTGCTCAAAAGTTATATAAAGAACAAGCTGCTCGTATTGGAATTCCATTTAAAGATATGAAAGCTTACGACTACAATTTGTCATTTTTAAGTGGTAATCCTACTCCAAAAGGTGACGCAAAACAATTAGTCGAAAAAGCGACAAAAATGTACAACGAAATGTCAAAAGAAACTGGTGAATTTTTCGAATTAATGAAAGATCATCATTTACTTGATTTAGAAGCAAGACCTGGTAAACAACCTGGTGGTTACATGACTTTCCTTCCAATTCAAAAATTCCCATTTATTTTTGCAAACTTTAATGGAACTGAACATGATGTTAATGTCTTAACTCACGAAGTGGGTCATGCATTCCAAGGCTATTTATCAAGAAATATTAAACCAGGTGATTTCCGTTCGCCAACATTAGAATCTTGTGAAATTCACTCTATGTCTATGGAATTTTTTGCCTGGCCATGGATGGAACTTTTCTTTGAGGAAGATGCTGAAAAATATCGTTATTCCCATTTAACAGATTCAATTGAATTTTTACCGTATGGAATTACTATTGATGAATTCCAACACTGGGTTTATGAACACCCAACAGCAACTCACGATGAAAGATGCGCTGCTTATAAAGAAATTGAATCTCGTTACACCCCACAAAAGAAATATGATCCAGAACAAAAAATCTGTTCAAAAGGTGGATGGTGGTTAAGACAAAGCCATATCTTTGGTTCTCCATTCTATTATATTGACTACACATTAGCTCAAGTTTGTGCCTTCCAATTTTGTGTCGAAATGAACAAAAACCGCGAAAAAGCATGGAAAAAATACGTTAAATTATGTAAACTCGGTGGTCGTTATCCATTCGTTACATTGCTTGGAAAAGCACATTTAAGAAATCCGTTTGAAGAAGGTAATATCCATAAAGTTATGATTCCTCTCAAACATATTCTTAAATCATTAGATTTATCCAAAATTAAATAGAGAAAGGCCTATGGCCTTTTTCTTTTACATCTCTAATTAAGTAATATAGATTTGTTTATTTAATAAATAAGTTTTGCTATAATTCTAATTGCTTTTTAAAGGAGAAATACCTATGTACGAACCGATAAACAATATATGGCAATTTAAATCGGCAGCTTTATGGGTGGAGCTTGCTTTATCAATTATTGTCATTGCTTTTATGCTAGTTATCATCGTTCATTCGATGAAAAAATTACCATACTTAATTGGCGGTATTGCTGCTGGTTGTATTAGCATTATTGCATGGTTTTTTGGCCTTACATTCTTGTGGGCTGTCATGCTTGTTTTATTAACTGCATTCTTAATAATCACAATTACGCAAAAACAACTTGATTTCAAAGAAATCTTTACTTCAATTTTCCAAAAGAATAAAAATGGTGCAGCCCAAAAAGTTTATGATAGACACGCTGTTTGCCAAAGAATCGCGATAGCAGTAGAAACTTTATCTAGAACCAAAACTGGTGCACTTATTACTTTTGAGAAAAATGTTCCTCTTTCTGAGGTTGTTAAAAGCGGAACAATTTTAAATGCTCCTATCACTCCAGAACTTCTTACAACTATTTTCTATCCTGGAACTAGACTCCATGATGGTGCTGTTGTTATTAGAAGAGATTTAATTTTAGCAGCTTCAGTTTATTACACTCCTACAACAAAACCTTTAACTGGTAAGTTTGGTTCAAGACATAGAGCTGCTATTGGTATTTCTGAAATTACCGACTCTGTTACAGTAATTGTTTCTGAAGAAACAGGTAGAGTATCATTAGCATATCATGGCGAACTTATAAGTGTTGCTCCTGATTCATTCCTAAGAACTTTAGAAGAATACTTATTCGCCGAAGAAAAAACACAAGTAGAGGAAAAATAATATGGGAAAATATTTTGGAACAGACGGAGCTCGTGGAATTGCTGGCCAACAAATCACAGGCTCTTTAGCATATAGAATTGGTCGTTATATTGGACAATGTCCTGACGGGAAAAAGAATAAAATCCTAATAGCTAGAGATACTCGTATCTCTGGAAAGCTTTTAGGTGATGCTGTTGGCGTTGGTGTTGTTTCTAGCGGCTCTGATGTTTATGACATTGGAGTTTCAACCACTCCTTCAGTTTCTTATTTAGTAAGAAAACATGGTTTTGATTACGGAGTTATGATTTCTGCATCTCATAATCCTTACTACGATAACGGAATTAAAGTTTTTAATGCTGAAGGTGAAAAATTAGAAGCTGAGATTGAAGAAAAAATTGAAGAATATATTGATAATCCTTTGGACAATCTTCCACTTAAAACTAATGACGAGATTGGTCGCCACGTTCCTTGCGATGAATTACTCAGTGAATACATTGACTTTTTAGTTTCTAAAGCTGATCCAAAAGTTAAAAACTTAAAAGTCTACATAGATTGTTCCAATGGTTCTTCATCTAATATTGCACCAGAAGTTTTAAAAAGACTTGGTGTTAAATACACTGTAGTGGCTCATGAACCTAATGGTTTAAATATTAATGATCATTGCGGTTCAACTAAAATCGAAAATAATGCTGAGTCTGTTAAAGCTGGTGGATATGATGTCGCATTCGCCTTTGATGGAGATGCTGATAGATGCTTAGCAATGACAAGTGATGGAGTTGTTGTCGATGGTGATCAACTCATTTATTTAAACGCTATTAATTTAAGAAAAAACGGAAAATTATCAGGAAATACGGTAGTTATTACTGTTATGAGCAACCTAGGGCTTAAGAAAGCATTGGTTGCTGAAGGTCTTGATTATCACGAAACAGCAGTTGGGGACAAATATGTTCAAATGGATATGAAAGCCAACGGTTTATCAATTGGTGGTGAGCAATCAGGTCATATCATTTTCCTTGATGATTTAAATACTGGCGATGGTGTTTTAACAATGATTCACACCTTAAATGTTATTGCTAGAGAAGGCAAATCACTTCAAGAACTTGTTAAAAACTTAAAGATTTATCCACAAAGCTTAAAGAATGTTGTGGTCACAAATAAAGAAGCCGTTTTATCTAATGAAGGATTTAAAGCGAAAATTAAAGAGATTGAAGAATCGCTTAGGGGAAACGGCAGAATTTTAGTTCGTCCTTCTGGAACAGAACCAAAAATTAGAGTTATGTGCGAAGCACCAACTCAAGAACAATGTGACGAAATCACCTCTGTTCTTGCTGCATACGTTGAGGATATTTCTCAATAATGAAATACGAAGAATTTTACGATTTTATCGTCAAAGTTCATTCAATTGCAAAAATAGGACTTACTTATTCAAAAGATCCTTACGCAATTGATAACTACAAAGAGCTTAACGAGATTTCTAGAGAAATGCTCGAAAAGTTTATGGAGGTAAAGTTTGATAAACCTTCAATGTTCACAAAAGAAGTTTATCCAACTCCAAATATCTCTGTAAGAACCTTAATTGGTTCAAATAATAAAATCCTTCTTGTGAGAGAAGCTAACTCTGGACTTTGGTCATTTCCAGGCGGTTGGGCTGAGTTGTATGACTCACCAAAAACTGCTGCATACAACGAAGTTGTACAAGAAACAGGAGCGGAACCAGAAATTACTCGTCTTATCGGAGTAATTGATAGACTTCCACACAAGACAAATAAATCAGTCCCAGAATATGTCTTAATATTTGAAGGAACTATTAAAGATGAGGATTTCTCAAAACATTGTCACGAAATTACAGAAGTTCAATTCTTTGATATTGATAAACTTCCTGAAATGAGTCGAAAACTTACAAAGGAAGAATTAGACATCATAATCGATGCCTACAAAAACAAAAAGGTCATATTTGATTAATTAGGAGGAAAAATATGCCAACACCACATAACGAAGCCAAAAAAGGCGAAATAGCAAAGGTAGTTTTAATGCCTGGTGATCCAAATCGTGCGAAATGGATCGTTGAAAACTTTTTACACGATGTCAAACTTGTAAACAAAGTTAGAGGTCAATTTTGTTTTACTGGATTAACCAAAAATAACAAAAGAATTTCAGTAATGTCTCATGGTATGGGTAATCCATCAATTGGTATTTACTCATTTGAATTATTTACCGAATATGATGTTGACGTAATTATTAGAGTTGGAACCTGTGGTTCTTACCAAGACTTTGTTAATTTCTTTGATGTTATTATTGGTGAATCTACCTGTACTGATTCAAATTATGGCGCTCAACTTGGGCATGATGTTTCCTATTGCCCTAAAGCATCTAGTGAATTAGTTGAAACTGCTAAAGAGGTATTAACAAAGAAGGGTTATCCTTTCCACGTCGGAATGGTTTTTGCAGCAGACGTCTTTTATGATTTCAAAAAAGATATTTGGAAAGAATATGCAAAACGTGGTGTATTAGCAGTTGAAATGGAATCATATGCTTTATATGTAAATGCTGAATATCTTGGCAAAAAAGCATTGACCATGTTAACTGTTACTGATCATTTTATAAAAGAAGGTAGACTTACACCTGAACAAAGACAAACAGGACTTCGTAACATGATTGATTCTGCTATTGAAGTTGCTGAAAAATACGCAGAATAAACATGTTTATTGCATTACTTAGTTTACTAATTGTTTTTCTTATCGCATTCATTGTCTTTTTTACTTATTTAAGAACAATGACAAGCGAGACATATACTAAGTATTGCTTTAAAAAAGTTGGACGTATTTCTAAAAGAAAGAATCTCTTATCAATTCTAGATTTGCATCTTCTTAATAACGAAAGAGAAAAGCTAAAAGTTAATCATGTCATCTTTGGTAGAAAATACATTTATCTTATTTCTGATTTGATGCTTAAAGGTTTTGTCTCTGGTGAAGTAAATGATAACTCCTGGGTTTACTTCAATAACATTACTAAAAAGAGTCATTATCTGGATAATTTAAATAAGGTTTCTGACAAAAATATACAGGATTTTGCGGGAATTTTGGGAATTTCTTGCGATCCAATCATATCCATTTGTTTAATTCCAAATGAGTGTGATATTAGTGTTAACGGCTATAAAGATAGCAATAAGATGATTGT
>DLBE01000041.1 GCA_002494205.1 Caryophanales bacterium UBA7029 | reverse complement strand
TCAGATTTTCGCTAGATAGTTACAAATAACTATATCTTTCATTGAGTAATTAATGTAATTGTGATAAAATATTACATAGTAATAATTCTTTAAATTATATGGATTACAGTTCACTTCTTAACGACAAACAGTTAGCAGCGGTTTCAACTAGAGCTCAATATGCTCGTGTAATTGCTGGCGCCGGCTCTGGAAAGACGAGGGTTTTGACATATAGAATCTCATATTTAATTTCTGAAATGAATGTAGACCCAAACAAAATTGTTGCAATTGCTTTTACAAACAAAGTTGCTGCAGAAATGAAAGAAAGAGCTCTTAAACTTTTAAATGGTGTTGGAAGAGGTCTAACTGTTTCCACTTTCCACTCTTGGTGTGCAAAGTTTTTGAGAAAAGAAATCGACGTTCTTGGTTTTCCTAACAACTTTACGATTATGGATGATGAAGACACTGAAAAGCTTATTAAAGATATTGGTGTCGATCTTGGGTATAAAAGAAATGACGATGTCGTTAAATACGCAATTGGCTTTATTGCAGCAAACAAATGCAAAGGTCTTTATCCTGAAAATATATTGATTGATGACTACAGTCTTGAAAAAGTAAAAACAGCCGCAAAATTCTTCCATATTTATGAAGAAAGAAAGGACAAAATGTTGTCCCTTGATTTTGATGATTTATTGCTAAAAACAATACAAATTCTTGAGGAATTTCCAGATATTCGTGCTAAATGGCAGTCTAGAATTGAACATATTTTAATTGACGAATTTCAGGATACAAATGATGTCCAGTTTAAGCTCGTAAAATTACTTATGAATGACACAACAAATTTATACGTTGTAGGAGATCCTGATCAAACTATCTATACGTGGAGAGGCGCTAACCAAAACATCATTCTTCAGTTTAATAAAACCTTTCCATTAGCAGAAACTTTGATTTTGGACAGAAACTATAGATCTACAAAAGTAATTTTGGATCATGCAAATAAACTCATATCGCACAACAAAAAAAGAGTACCGAAAGATCTTTATACTGAATCAGAAATTGGAGATCCAGTTAAAGTCGAATGCTCCAAAACAAGAGATATGGAAGCATATTATGTTGCTAACGAGATTGAAAACATAATAAGAAAGTACCCAAACACTTCTTATAGAAACATTGCGATTTTATATAGAGCTGCGTATTTAACTCTTCCATTTGAAAACGAATTTATGAGAAGGAAGATTCCATACCAGATTTACGGCGGAATCAAGTTCTTCCAACGTAAAGAGATTAAAGATATTTTGGCCTACTTTAGACTTATCTATAACCATTCAGATGACCTAAGCTTTGAACGTATCGTAAACGTCCCAAGAAGAGGTATTGGCGATTCGACTATGGATGAGTTAAAAGCTGAAAAAGAAGCGGAAAATCTGTCATATTTTGACTATTTAGACGAAATTGAGAAGCATAAAACAAACGTTAAACCGAAGAACATAATTGCTCTTACCGCTCTTATATCAAAAATCAAAGAGACAAAGGCAAAATTGGATGAAAATCTTGAAGCCTATCCAAAAATTTTAGAAGACTTTATTCGTGAACTTGGTTATTTCGAATATTTATCAAGTGATGATGAAAACGCAGAAGAAAGACTACAAAACGTTAAATCATTATTTGATGACATTGTTGATTTCTTAAGAAAAAATCCAGAATCAAGTTTTGAATCTTATCTAGAGAATGCATCTCTTCAAACCTCTCAAGACGAGATTAAAAACGGAGATGTTGTATCGATGATGACAATTCACGTTGCTAAGGGTCTTGAGTTTGATCACGTTTTTGTAATTTCAATGATAGACGGAGTTTTCCCATCTAGAAGGACTGAAGATGAATCAGGTCAAGATGGATTAGAAGAAGAAAGACGTTTGGCCTATGTAGCTTTCACTAGAGCAAAGAAACATCTATACATTACTACGAACAGTTCTTATTCGTTTGTTCTTCAAGAAAACTCAACAACATCTAGATTTATAGATGAAGCAGGTTTAAAGATTCCTAACAAAGGTTTATATCAACCAAAACCAAAACCAACATTTTCGTCATTCGGGTATTTTGAAGACGAAGTTCCTAAACCTTCTTATTCCCAAGAGCCTCCAAAACCGACCGATAATGGAATTAAAGATTGGAAAGTTGGAGATGTGGCAATTCATGAGGTCTTTGGACGAGGAATTGTTACAGGAATAATCGATGGAACAATCTTGCAAATTGATTTTGATACACACGGCAAGAAATCGATTCTTGCCTCTCACCCGAAAGTTAGAAAAGAAGAGAAAGGAGCTACAGCATGACACTAAAAGAAGCAAAGCTTAGAGCTGAAGAAATAACTGTTATAATAGAACGTTGGTCATATGAATATTACGTTTTAGATAACCCTTCTGTTCCAGACAGTGAATATGACAAATTAATGAATGAATTAATTGCTATCGAAAAACAATATCCAGAATTAGTTACTCCTTTATCACCAACCCAAAGAGTTGGCGGTACTGTATTGGATGAATTCCAAAAGATCCGCCATAAACGAATGATGCTTTCTCTTGCTAACGCCTTTAATGATGACGATCTAAGAGATTTTGATAAGAAAATTAGAGATGTTATTGGCGGCGACAAAGTCGAATATATGTGTGAGATGAAAATTGATGGTCTTGCAATGTCTCTTGATTTTGTTGATGGAAAAATAAATTACGCTGCGACTCGTGGCGACGGAACTGAAGGTGAAGATGTTACAAATAACGTTTTAACAATTCATTCGATTCCAACTAGAGTTAATGAACATAGACCATTTGAAGTTCGTGGTGAAGTTTATATGCCTAAGAAAACTCTTGAGATGCTTAACGCTGAAAGAGAAGAAAAAGGTGAACCATTACTTGCTAATGCAAGAAATGCTGCAGCAGGTTCTATAAGACAATTAGATAGCTCTATTGCTGCCAAAAGAAAACTTGAAGCTTTTTGGTATTACTTAGTTAATGCTGATGAGCTTGGATTTAAACGCCATAGTGATGCTTTAGATTACATTCAATCAATAGGTTTTAGAACAAATCCAGAACGTAGGATTTGTAGTGGAATTGAAGAAGTTCTTGCTTATGTTAAAGAATATACCGAGAAACGTCAAAAACTTGCATATGATATCGATGGAATCGTTATCAAAGTGAACGATATTACAAAATATAACATTTTAGGTTATACGGCAAAAACACCAAAATGGGCAATTGCTTATAAATTCCCACCAGAGGAAGTTATTACAAAGCTAGAAGATATTGTCTTCACAGTTGGAAGAACTGGAAAAATTACTCCAAATGCAGTCATTACTCCTACTAAAGTTGCAGGGTCGGTTATATCTAGAGCAACTCTTCATAATGAAGACTTTGTAAAAGATAAAGGACTCAAAATTGGGGATTATATCATTATTAGAAAAGCTGGAGACGTTATACCAGAAGTTGTTCGCCCACTTCCGGAAAGAAGAACTGGAAATGAAACTGACTTTGTCATGATCGATAAATGTCCTGTTTGCGGCGCACTTTTAGTTAGAAAAGACGCAATGCATTTTTGCACTTCTCCAACATGTCCGGCACGCCAAATAGAAGGAATCATCCACTTTGCATCCAAGAACGCAATGGATATAGACACTATGGGAGAAAAGGTCTCAGAAGAATTCTTTAATGCTGGATTTATCTCGAATATTCCATCAATTTATGACTTATATTTAAAACGAGATGAAATACTTGCAAGAGAAGGATGGCAAGAAAAATCTGTTGATAATCTGTTAGATGCAATAGAAAAATCTAAATCAAATTCAGTAGAAAGATTGCTGTTTGGTTTAGGTATCAAAGAAGTTGGCGAAAAGATGGCAAAAACCCTTTCTAAACTTTACCTTAATCTTGAAAAATTCTTTGAATTAAGTGAAGAAGATTTAATGAAAATACCTGATGTTGGACCTGTTGTTGCCCACTCAATTTATGAATATTTCCACAACGAGAATAACATCGCCATGATTAATTCTCTTAAAGAGAAAGGACTTAATTTCAACTATTTAGGTAAGGTGACTGTGGACACAAATTCTCCATTTTATGGAAAAACATGTGTTCTTACGGGAACACTTTCTAAGTATGGGCGAAAAGAAGCAACTGAAATTTTAGAGAATCTTGGAGCAAAATGCGCTGGTTCTGTTTCGGCTAAAACTGACTATGTTATTTATGGCGAAGAAGCTGGCTCAAAACTTGATAAAGCCCATGCTCTTGGCATCAAAACATTAAATGAAGAAGAGTTTGAAGAATTACTTCAAAAATAGTATTATTTTAATTTGCTATGAAAGATTACAATATTGAAGTATTAAAAGACGCAGCAAAAAGGTTGCTGTTTGATATGTCTGAAAACGAATATGAGACTCTTTTGAAGGAGTTTGATATCGTCACAAAACAAATGAATATTATAGGTTCAGATAGTTCGATTGAGAAATATGAACCAATGGTTTTTCCTTTTGAATGCACAACCTCTTATTTAAGAGAAGATGTTCCAGAAGAACCTCTTTCAAGGGAAGAAGCACTTAGAAACTCAAAACGTAAAATCGGTGGTCAAATTAGATTGCCAAAGGTGGTGCAATAATATGTACGAAGGAAAATCTATTTTACAGTTGCACGAACTTTTAGTGTCTAAAAAAGTTACACCTTTAGATTTAGTTAAAGATGCAATTGAACTTGCAAAAAAAGATGATAACAACGCTTTTGAATACATAATGGAAAATGAAGCAATTAAAATTGCTTCTAACCTAGGTGAAGTTGATGAAAATAACCTTCTTTGGGGGATTCCTTTTGTTATCAAAGACAACATGTCAACAAAAGATGTTCCTACTACAGCATCTAGTAATATCCTAAAAGGATATATTCCGGTTTTTGATGCAACAGTTGTTAAAAAACTTAAGGATGCAAAAGCAGTTCCTATTGGAAAAACAACTTTAGATGAACTTGCAATGGGCGGAACAGGAACAAGTGGTCATTTAGGCGTTACACATAACCCTTGGGACAAGAGCAAAACTAGACTTGTTGGCGGATCTTCATGTGGATCTGCAGCAGCTACAGCCGCTGGAATAGTTCCGTTTGCTTTAGCTTCTGATACGGGTGATTCAACTCGTAAACCTGCTTCGTTTGCCGGTCTTGTAGGTTTAAAACCAACATGGAGCAGAATTTCAAGATGGGGACTTTTCCCATTTGCACCTTCTTTGGACACTATTGGTATTTTTTCACGTAATGTAATGGATTGTGCAATCGTAACAAGCGTGCTTGCTGGACGTGACGAAAAAGACGCAACTTCATCGACCGAAAAAGTTGAAAATTACTGGAAATTCGTGGGAAAACCATGTGAAAAACGCAATATTGCTATTGTTAAAGAGATTGTTGACACTATTTCTGATAAAGAGGTTGTAATGGCCTTTAACAAAACGGTTTCTGAATTCAAAAATAGAGGATTCAAAATTAATGAAGTTTCAATACCTAATGAAGTTCTAACCTCATTATTCCCAACTTACTTTGTGATATCGTGTGCTGAAGCAACATCAAATAATGCAAACCTAGACGGAATCAAGTTTGGACCACTTTCTAACGGTTCAACTTATGAAGAAGTTATGTGTGAAGCTAGAACCAAAGGTTTTGGTGAACTCATTAAGCGTCGTTTTGTTATTGGATCTTTTGCATTAATGAAAGAAAATCAAAACGATTTATTCTTGCGTGCTCAAAGAAATAGACGCAGAATTGTCGAAATTGTTAACAATATCCTTAAGGATAATGATTTTATTTATTTACCTGCCGCTCCTAGCATTGCACCTAAAATTAATGAGTCTAGCGATCGTCTATCCGATGAATATTTAATCGCTGATAATCATCTAGTTTTGGGCAACTTTGCTGGACTACCATCAATCACTTTACCAATTGGTTTTAAAAACGATATGCCATTTGGCGCGAACTTAATGGGCAGAGCTTTTGATGAAGTTGGGTTATTCCAAGTTGCCTATGAATTAGAGCAAATCACAGGCCTTGCCAATATTTATGCGAAAGGAGGGAAATAAAAATGGAATTTGAACCAGTTATTGGTCTTGAAATTCACGTTGAACTTAAGACTAAGTCAAAAATGTTCTCACCTGCTCCTGTCGCATACGGAAAAGAGCCAAACACTTTGTGTGCTCCTTTAGATATGGCGTTCCCTGGAACATTACCAACCGTAAATAAAGAAGGTGTTATCTATGCAATAAGGGTTTGTAATGCCCTTCATATGAATATTGATAATGTTTTACATTTCGATCGTAAGAACTATTTCTATAGTGATTTACCTAAAGGCTATCAAATAACTCAACAAAGAAGACCAATCGGTAGCGAAGGCTATTTAGAAATTGAAGTTGATGGAAAAATCAAACGCATTGGTATTGAACGTCTTCACATTGAAGAAGATACATGCAAACAACTTCACTTCCCGGCATTTACACTTTTAAATTACAATCGTGCTGGTATTCCACTTATCGAAATTGTTTCTAAACCTGAACTTAGAAGTGGTGAAGAAGCAATGAAATATGTTGAGAAGATTCGTTCGATTGTTGTTTTCTCTGGCGTTAGTGATGGCAAAATGGAGGAAGGTTCTCTCCGCGTTGACACAAACGTTTCTATTCGTCCGAAAGGATCAAATGTATTCGGCAAAAAGGTCGAAGTTAAAAACATAAATTCTATAAATTATGTGCAAAAAGCCATAGATTTTGAGGTAAATCGACAAGCTAAGCTACTTGAAGAAGGTAAAGAAATTATTCAAGAAACTCGTCGTTACGATGATAAGAAAAACGAAACAGTTCCAATGCGATTAAAGACTGATGCTGTTGATTATAAGTATTATCCAGAAACAAACATCACTCCAATTAAGCTAAGTGACGAATTTATCAAAAACGCTATTGATACCTGCCCTGAACTTGCTGAATCTAAAAAAGATCGCTATATCAAAGAGCACGGATTAAATAATTACGATGCTTCACTTTTGGTGTCTGAAAAAGATATTTCAGATTATTATGACGAAGCAAGCAAATATTCAAAGGCATATAAGTTACTTGCTAACTGGATTAACGTAGATGTAATGGCTTATTTAAATAAGAATGTTATATCTATCAAAGAATTTAAACTTTCTCCTGAAAAGTTGGCAGGGCTAGTTAAACTCGTAGATTCTAATGATGTTAATTCGAATCAGGCTAGAGAAATATTCGCAAAAATGCTTGAAACAGACGTAGATGCTAATAAAGCAAAAGAGATGCTTGGTATTTCTTCTCAAATTTCTGACCTCGACTTTATTGCAAAAGTGGTTCAAGAAGTATTAGAAGAGAATCCACAAGCTATTGTTGATTATAAAGAAGGTAAAGGACGTGCCTTAGGATTCTTGGTTGGTCAAATTATGAAAAAGACTCAAGGCAAGATTAATCCAAAGCTAACATCCGACATGTTGTTAAAGGAGTTAAATAAACGTTAATGAAAAAGATTTTAGTAACCGGTGGAATGGGCTATATTGGCTCACACACAGTCGTTCAACTTTATGAAGCTGGATATGAACCAATTATTGTCGATAATTTAGTTAATTCAAAACCAGAAGTTCTTAATAGAATTGAAAAAATCACTGGAAAAAGGCCACTTTTTTACGAATTAGATGTACGTGATGAGGCAGGAATGAATAAGATTTTTGATGAGAATGATATCTTTGCTGTTATTCATTTTGCGGGTTTAAAATCGGTTGGCGAATCAGTTCAAAAACCAAAGCTTTATTTTGATAATAATATCGGATCAACTGAAGTTTTGCTTAAGGTGATGGAAAAACATGGCTGTAAAAACATTGTTTTCTCAAGTTCAGCCACTGTCTATGGAAATCCAGAACGCGTCCCAATTTATGAAGAAGATAAACTTGGTCCAACAACAAATCCTTATGGAGAAACAAAATTAAGAATTGAGTATTTACTAAAAGATGTTGCTAAAAAAGATAAAGAATGGAACATCGTTTTGCTTAGATACTTTAACCCTATTGGCGCTCACAAATCAGGCTTGATTGGTGAAGACCCTCAAGGTATTCCAAATAACCTTATGCCTTACATTACTCAAGTTGCGGTTGGAAAACTTAAACAATTGAGAGTTTTTGGAGACGATTACGATACACCAGATGGAACTGGAGTTCGTGATTATATTCACGTTGATGATTTAGCGCATGGACATATCCTTTCTATAAAAAAAATCGAGGAAAAACCGGGTTTATTGATTTATAACCTCGGTACTGGGTTGGGTACTTCAGTGCTTGAACTTGTTCATGCTTTTGAGGAAGCAAACAACATAAAAATTAATTATCAAATAGTTGAACGCCGTCCAGGCGATATTGCTGCTTGTTACGCAAACGCAGATAAGGCTTATAGAGAAATGGGCTTTAAATGCACGAGAACAATTGTTGATGCGTGTAGGGATTCCTGGAATTGGCAAAAGAAAAACCCAAAAGGTTATGACAAATAAGGAGGCAAATTTAATGGAAAGAAAATCAATTAGCATTAAAACAGTTAATAATGACATTCTTTTTGGCTTCGCGTGGGAATGTGAAAAACCAGAAGGCGTTGTCGTTATTGCGACAGGTATGGAAGAATGCGCATACCGTTATGATGATTTTGCTAAATTTTTAAATAAAAATGGTTATAACGTTTATTGTATTGACCATTATGGACAAGGTGAAAACGCAATTAAAGAAGAACAACTTGGTATAGTTCCGCGTTCATTCTTCTCAAAATGTGTTCGTATTGTGGATGATGTTGCTAAAAAATACGCAATTAAAAATAAACCATTAATTGTGTTTGGCCACTCAATGGGATCATTTATGATTCAGGATTACATTCAACGTTATGCAAAGCGCCCAACAAAGGCAGTTATTATGGGCACAAATGGTCCTAACGCAAAACTTGCTTACTCTGCTGGATATCCATTAGCAAGATTAATTTGTAAATTAAGAGGCGAAACTAGACGCGCTAAATTTTTAAGTGGTTTAGCTGTTGGTGCATATGCAAAATCAGTTAAAAATAGAAAAACTGATTGTGATTGGCTTTCATATAATGAAGAAAACGTTAAAAAGTATCTTGCTGATCCAAAATGTGGACATCCATCTTCAAATGGATTCTATAGAGAGCTTTTAAAAGGTAATCACCGTCTATATAAGAAAAAATTCTTAGTTAAGATTAATAAAGATTTACCAATTTTATTGGTTGCCGGTAAAGAAGATCCTGTTGGAGCTTATGGAAAAGGCCCATCAAAATTAGCAGATTTATATAAAAAACTTGGTGTTAAAGATGTTGAACTTAAAATCTATGATCATATGAGACACGAAATTTTAAATGAAGACAATAAACAACAAGTATATGATGATATTCTTAATTTTATTAAGAAATAAGTAACAAAATGAAAGAAAAGACAATTGAAAGAATAAGAAGATTCACTTCTGATCGAGATTGGAATAAGTACCATACTCCAAATGCATTAGCTAAAACTATTGCAATTGAAGCGACTGAACTTCTTGAATGCTTTCAATGGAATGAAAACTTTAAATTAGACAAGGTAAAAGAAGAATTGGCCGACGTTATTGTTAATTGCCAAAATCTCGCTGATGAGCTTAAATTAGACCTCGACGAAGTCGTTAACGAAAAAATGGATCAAAACGAGAAAAAGTATCCTGTTGAAAAATTTAAAGGTCTTGCAAAGAAGTATAACGAATAATATCTTTGATATTAAAATAGCCTGGTTAACATAACCGGGCTTTTTTTATAAGTTTTTGATTTTATCGAACAAATTAATGAAAAATATATACAGTGTATAGTTTTTGTTTAAAAATCTGTGCCTTATTAATAATTCTTCTATATAATAATGACTACCAACAAAAATCCGACTTGTTGATGAAAAATACACTGCTTGCAGAGTATTTTTTAAAAACGCTCGGTAGAGGAGATAAATATGATCAAAATTCTAAAAAGAGATGGTTCAATAAAAGACTTCGACATTAAGAAAATCGAAAATGCAATTGAACGCGCTTTTATGCAAGAACACAAGTTCTACACAAAAGATATTATTGAAATGCTCGCGTTACGCGTAACTGCAGATTTCAATTCAAAAGTTAAAGACGGAACAGTTTCAGTCGAAGATATCCAAGACTCAGTTGAAGTTGTTTTAATTCAATGCGGTTATATCGATGTCGCAAAATCATATATGGTTTATAGAAAGAAACACGAATCACTTCGTCAAATTTCCCAAACCAGCATTGATTACAAAAACGTTATTGATAACTACTTAAAGATTAATGACTGGAGAGTTAAAGAAAACTCCAC
>DLBE01000056.1 GCA_002494205.1 Caryophanales bacterium UBA7029 | reverse complement strand
GCCCGGCTCGTAGGTGGTCTTCTCTACCAGCACGCTGATGCGCACCAGGGTCTTCGGCAGGCTGTAGACGCAGCCCTCGGTGGTGGCGCCCGGCCGGTAGGGGCTGAGCTGGGTCTGGGCTGTGGCGGATTTAAAAGTAAGGAGGAAAAGAAGGATTGAGAATGGCAACGCCGTTAATTTCCTGCTTTTGAAGATAATATTGAATACAATTCTTTGCTTCATCTTAATATAATTTTGCAAATACTTTTTGCAAAGGTACGAAAAAAATGCTTTTTTAATAAACTATTGTGTATTTTTTTTAAGATTTTTTTTGCCAATTAAAATAATCTTTGTATCTTTGCAGTCAACTTCCAAACGACCGTAGATAATTAAATACATCTCGGGAGTATTTGCCAAGCCAAGAGAGGCTATTCCACGCTGTTTAAATTGACATCTGGATGGTAGTTGGGAGCTGTGACATAATAATTAGGCGTTTACATGCGTCTTGTCTTAATCGTAATAGGAATCTCGCAAATTCAGATGTGATATGGAGGCAAGGCAACGTAAATGTCCTCGGGATGTGTTTTAGGCGCATCCCCTTTTGTGGCTATCAATACTCTATTAAGAGAAAAAGATGTCGGAAAAGGGTGATGCTACTATTCATATTTGCGTGGGCTGACGTTGCTCGTTTCAATCACATCGGGCAATGCGAGAGCCTCTATACGTGGGACGGGCAGCATACGGTTCCCACGCTTTCTATTATCTGTAGTTAGTGTTAAGGAGTCATCGCTTATAATGCGAAGTCGCAAAAGGAAAATTATCAATATAATACTAACTTATTCTATTTTAATATGATTTATATAAAACAAAAAGCGGATGTTTGGCGGCGATTTAGAATTGTCGTCTTTAAAAAGGTATGGCTACTATTTTTTTTATTACCAGTATTCTGGCAAAGTACCTCGGCCTATGCACAAAGCCCCTGGATTTTTGGACTTCATACAAAATCCAATAGTTCTATTCTAAGTACAGGACTATTTCTAGGCCAAGTACTCGTTAACAGCTCTTTAGGGCTAATTACTGATGGTGCTATTTCAGGCGGAAGTAATTGGACTATTGGTAGTGTTCATTTCATAAATATGAAAGATAATGGAGAATTGGTAGACTATCAGATTGCTAACCCTTATACTGCCACATCCTACAACTTATTTAATGATATGGAATTAGGTCTTAAGCTTGGTTGGCAAGGATCCGAATCGCCTGTTGGCCTTTGGGTCTTTGGCGCTTATGGTCTAAATAAATATAGGTTACGTTTTTTAGGTGAACATGAATATAGCAAACATAAACTACAAAGTCTCCGTACTGGTCTTGGAGTCAAAATTTCGCCGTTGAAATTTCTTTTAGATGAGTATGACTGGTGCCCTATTATAGAACTTGGTACTACCTATATAAATAATTTCAGTTACAAAGGCCCAAATGGCAGTGATAAAGATCAAATTAACAATGGTATACGCACTAATTATGGTATTGGAGCACAATTTGGTGAAGATAGTGAATACGGATCTGTCATGTTATCATTAGACATGGCCCATTATAATTTGTTCAATACGAAATATACTCCAGACGGGGGCTTCTGGTATCCTTATGCAAACTTTAAAAGTAAAGATTTTATCGTTAGTTTAACTTTAACATTAAACCTATCATTTGATTAATTATGAAATCATACAAGTCCTTGTTGTTTGTTCTTTCTTTTTTGTGTATTACAGTTATAGGGTGCAAAGAAGATGAAAAAGAAATCAGTCCTTCTGTATTTTACAATATAGAGCTGAATGATTCTGTCTACGAAAATGGTGATTCACTATATGGATATGTCGAGATAGACAAAAGACGACTCATAAAAGACACTGAAATAAAAAAAATTGATTGTAGGTTAGGAAACGTAGTTATTGGTACTACAAAAAATCAGCTTACTTGCCCTTTTGGAGTTAGAATTAAAGATAAGCCTGTCGGCACTCACACGCTATCCATTATTGTTAAATGTGAAACTCCTGGCTATTTAGAAACATTTTGGCGATATGATTTAAGAATTATCCACATAATTAAATAAAATTACTATGAGAATGAGATTATTGTTTTTGATGAGCATTATTGGCTCAGTCGCAGCCTTTGCTTCCTGTAATGGGTATAAAGCAAAAGTGAAAAGTACATTTAGTGGTTTACAGCCTGATTCAGCTGTTTACCACACTTTAGGGAAAACTGTGTCCGAAATACTATTTAATCCCTCAAAAGTTATTTGTTATCGGCTGAAAGGCGTTTCTAATGTGGGCAAAGAAGACTACGAAGTTGAATCGCATTATGTTCGAGATTCTTTGGTTGCAAAGCTAAATACCGAACAAATTTCCATTTTGCAGTTTAACTTGTTAGCATGGGAGGATAATTATAAAGAAGACTCTATTAAAGTGCGTTCACCATACGTTCCAGTTTTAGAGTTTTGCTTCGAAAAAAAGAAACAAGAGCCCGTTCATGTGATTATTTCGTTCTCTGATTTCAGTTGGAGTATCATGTATGATGACAAGCGTCAAGGAAATTGGAATTATGCTGAAAAAAAACTTTTAGAACGCTTATGTAAGTATATTGTTGGAGACTATATAAAAATGTAAGAAATATGAAAAAAAGAATTCTTGTTATTTTAGCTATCTTAGCTATCCCTATTCTTAGTGCATTTGCGCAAGAAGTCAAGGTACATGCAATTGTGTTCTGTAACACCGACGATGAAAAAATTGGTATAAGTTGCAAAAATGACCAGGCTCGTTTTGTTGAAGAACTTGGAGTTATCCAAGCAGCATTAGGATGCGACGTGGACTGGCTAAATGTTTACACAGGCAGTGCATGTAGCAAAAAAAATCTAGAAGATGCACTCTCATCACTAAGGTGTGGCTCAAATGATGTCGTTTTCTTCTATTACTCTGGTCATGGCGTTCACGCTCAAGCAGATCCTGCAGATGGATGGTTACCACAGATGTGCCTCAAATATGAAAGCTATGATCAAGATAAATTTGTACCGGTCACTTATGTAAGGGATAAACTTAAAGGAAAAGGTGCCCGACTTAATATAATTCTTACAGACTGCTGTAATAATAATGCCAGCTGGGTAACTGTCAAAAGTTTGCTTATGGGTGTAACGACTCCTCCTAAGACTAACGGAATAGACGTGGTAAGGCTGAAGAAACTCTTTTATGATTCCAAAGGAATGGTCATTGCTACAAGTAGCAAACGAGGCCAGTATTCATATGGTCCTAATGAAGGAGGTTGCTTTTCTATTTCTTTTTGGGACGAAATTCTTAAGTTAGAACAGGGACAAGGCACAGCTACATGGAATGCTGTTTTGGATGCAGCTAAACATAACACGCTGGATCTAACTGATGGCAAACAAGAACCCGTATTCCAAATCAACACCGATACAACTTCAACTCAGATTTCAGAACAACCCGTAAACAACAATGTAGTAATTATCTCTATGGAACAAGATTTAACCACAGCATTCAAAAAGCTGGTTGACAATTCATATAGTCGCAGCAACAGGCTTAGCATGGTAGAAAGCATAGCAAGTAGGCTATTTACGTCTGATGCATCTGTAATCCTTCTTGGTAGAAACTTGACAACTAATGTCGGAGGACCTACACCAATAAAAAAGTATCTTGAAGAACTCGCTTTAAGCAAAACGGTAAAAGGTCTTAATATTGTAAAAAGTCATAAAAGTGCATTAGGAAAATACGACTTAATTTATGTAAGTGAAATTAGATAATTATTTACTTTGTTATGAAAAAGAATTTCCTTTATTTAGTGCTCATATTTAGTACGTTCTCATTAACTGGTTTCGCACAGAACCAACAGGAACTGACACCTGAAGAAAGAGAAACGATTGAGCAACGTGTAATTGAAAAGATTAATGATTTCCTTTCGTATCTGCCCGAAATTGCAGCTAAAAGTAATAAACCACTTGAAGAAAGACGATTAGCTCAAAAGTATATAACTAAAACCTTAGAATTGTTTATTGGAGAAGGAAAGAACTATCAGTATCAAGACCAATATGGGGAGTGGCGATGGCATGAGGCCGTAAAAATGCAAACCACATCACGTGGTAGAGTCAATCGCCCTAAACCAATGTCGCTATACTTGAATAGCCTCATGGCACTGCCCTATCAGACCGTTCAAATAGATACGTGTTCTGCTGTCAGAATTAGTAACAAGCTCCATTCTGTTGGCAACGGTAAGTATACAGGAAGTGCTGTTTTTATTCAAGCTTTCCGTGCTACAAGAGACGGACGACTGGTTGTTAACGATAAAGATGCCAAACAAGTTACAATCTACGTAGAACGCAAAGAGATTCCAACAGGTGATGTTGTTTGGATTATAAAATTGGGAGATGTAAGAATTACCACCGAATGGTAGTCTAAATTTTTAGATTATGCAATTATGAACAAAATCAGTTGTTTCTTTTTCTTTTTGTTTTCATTTATTGGGGTTTATGCTCAATCTAACATCGGGGGAAAAGATCTTCAAGATGTCCTATTTGGTAGAAGTGTGAAATCGTGCGACGAGTTTATGGCAAGGTTCAATGAAGAGGAATTGTTTCCTGATTTAGATAAACTCGACCCTGAATTGGGGCAGAAGAATTTCTTCTGCCTCTTTGACGTTAATCTGGCAGAGAAGCTCGGAAAGAATAAACTTATAAAAGAAGTTTATAGCATATATGACAAAGTAAAAGCTGCCAATGTGAAATTGAGTTATGAGAGTAACAAATGGTATGCAGAATTACGGACTCAGTTTTTGTTTAAGACAAAGCCTGTAGAATTGGGAATTGTTATGCAAACGACTATTACTCCAAAAGGTTTGCCCTGCTGGTGTATTGTGGGCATTAATGGCATGGAGAAAGTTGGATTCTCTGATTCTCTCAAAAGGAAGTCTATTAGTCCAGAACAACATGAGGCAGAATTTATAGAAATTGAGAGCGATTTCAAATTTGAAACGAAATCATTTTCTCAGTTCAGAAGTCCAGAATCTCATGTTGATGCACTTAGCTATTTCTTTGCACTTATAGAATCGGGGACACTTACTTTCGACAAACGTCTTTTTACTATTTTCCACTTTTTGGATATACCTTCATACGTTTTTTCTGTAAAATACTTTGATAGAAAAATGTCAAATACGGGTTGGTTAGTCTATGATTACAAAACAGTTAATAGCTCAGAAAGAAAAGTGTTTATCAAAAAATTACTAGGCAAATGAAAAAAATATTGTTATTAATACTAGCTATTATGGTTAGCTCTCCTGTAGCATTATCACAAGCTAAAATTAAAATAAAAAATCATAATTTAATTTTTAGTGGAGATATTGCTTCTGGAAATCTTTATACTATTGGAGCATCTAGTGCTTTAACTGGTTTAATCAATTATTACGTTTTAAATGATGCATTTTTTGAGAATTCATTTGCTTATGATGTATTCTCAACAAATACAGATGGGTTAAAGGCGAATACTTACAATCCTATGGGATTAAGTGCAAGAGAACTTTTCAACAATCTGCAAGTTGGTTTAAAACTTGGGTATCAAACTTATACCCCAGATTTCTTTAACTATGGTTTCTATGCTTCAGGTCATTATAAAATAAGTCAGTTTGAAGTTGGAACATCTGACGAGAATAAACGTTGTCATAGAGCTCAGCGTTTCCTTCTGGGAGGAAATGCTCTTATATCATTGGGAAGTATGGAACAAGCTGCTCGAATTGTGATTGAAGCAGGATGTCGTTATAGTTTTGGCGTAGGATATCATTCACCATTAGGTGATGATAAAGGTCAACTTGCAGATGGGCTTACAAGCCACTTTGCTATAAAACTGGCAAGCCGAGGTATGATGCAAAACCTTGGTGTTTACGCAGATCTTAACCATTTCAATTTTTGGAAAGACCTGCGTCCAAATAAGAGACTAAATAATTGGACTATTGGGATTTGTTGGACTATCACACCTCAGCAAGTTGATGATAGGAACGATATTTACATTTATTAAATCATGAAAAAAATATTTCTCCTGCCTCTATTCTTCAGTTGTTCTATGCTGCTATATGCTGAAACAGAAGAAACAAAATTGCAAGCAGCTGTCAATACAATTGAAGCAATGTTCCGTGATTTGAAGACTATCTCAGACACGAGGCCCGCCAACCAATCAAAGATTTCAGAAATTCGTCTGCATTTTTCTGATAACTATTTTTCTGTTTCTGACCAGGATGCTCCCAATGAGTTCAAAGTAATGGGATATACCGATCCTTCTTATACTACGGACATCTCTGTACGTAATTATGTAAATCAATTTTACAATATCTTTAGAGATGAGAAATATAGTGGGAGCACTTTTTTATTCGAGCGAAAAGAGCAATGTATTATACGAGAACCAGAATTTAGAAAAGGAAAAGAACCTGCTGAACTGGCACAAATTATTGTTCGTAAAGTTTATAATGACAAAAAGGGCCGCCCTTTTGCTGCTTTTGATGATACGTTAGTAATAGGTTTAAAGCAAATGTTGGTATATAAGTGGGCTAACGTAACGAGCAGGCACCACATAGGTGAAATTGGAGGTGGAACAGTGCTGAGTTATGAAATAATGCGAGCTGATGCTGCTATTGCTTACAACAAAAA
>DLBE01000029.1 GCA_002494205.1 Caryophanales bacterium UBA7029 | reverse complement strand
TACTGTTAATATATAATCAATCGTAAGGCGGTCTATCAACGAAAACAAAACCAAAGAGGAACAAAAAGTTCTTTCTAAAGATATTGACGATAGAAAATAGTCTCTAGTTTATAAAGTACTAAATCGTTCCTTACGGGAGCGGTTTTTTATATAATAGAGTTGTCAAAAAAATGAAAATTTCAAAGAAAAATCTAGTAATTTTATGTGCTTTAGGCGCGATTGTTGTTTCTACAGCGGTTGCTGCTCCTCTAATCATCTCTTCAACAAAGAAAATACAAATCTCTTGTATTGGAGACAGCATTACTTACGGTCATGGTGGTAAAGAAACAAGAGATAAAGATTCTTACCCTGCCTATCTACAAGAACAACTTGGAAATAAATATGCCGTTTCAAACTTTGGAAAAAATGGTGCAACCGCACTTAAAAACGGAAACATACCTTACGTTAAAAGCGATGAGTATAAAGTGAGTCTACAACAGAAAGCCGATTACTTCATTTTTATGCTTGGAACAAATGATTCAAAAGCTACTAACTGGAGCAAATCTAATGATGGCAAAAAATACAAAGAAGATTATGAATCATTGATAAATACTTATTTGAATAAGTACAAGAAAGCAAAAGTTGTTATGCTTTTGCCTCCTAGAAGTCACAACTCAATGGACCGCACATCGATTGATGACAATTTAATTAAAACAACTATTGCGGATTGCGTAAAAGCCATAGCAAATGATTTAAAAGCATCGGTAGTAAATTTATACAATTTAACTAAAGATCATCCAGAATGGTATAAAGAAGGACTTCACCCAAACAAAATTGGTAATAAAAAGATTGCAGAATACATCTATTCAGTGGTTAAAAAACAAACTAATTATTGGTAATAAAACTATTCAAAACTTGATAATCAGTTAATATAAAATTAAAATAATTTGCGATGAATGAACGTAAATCTTAAATAATGAGATTTACAGAAACAGGAGAGACTTATGAACTATGCGTTAATATTTGCAGGTGGAATTGGTCAAAGAATGAACACTATTTCTTTACCAAAACAATTTTTAAAAGTTCATAACGTTCCAATCATTGTTCATACAATTAGACATTTCCAAAACTGCTCAAAAATTGACGGAATCGTTGTTGTCTGTGTTAAAGACTTCATTGAATTAATGGAGCAACTTAAGAAAGAATACGGCTTAGACAAAATCATCTCAATTATTCCTGGCGGTGAAAACGGACAAGCCTCTATTAGAAATGGTCTTTTAGAGCTTGAAAAACACATTAAACTAGAAGACATTGTTTTAATTCATGATGGTGTTAGGCCATTAATAGACGAAGAAACAATTCTCAAAAATATTGAATGTGCAGAAAAGAATGGTAACTGTGTTACCACAACCAAATCAACTGAGACAATTGTTGTTACACACGATGGCAATGTCACAGGCACAATCGATAGAGAAAACTCAAGATTTGGAAGAGCTCCTCAAACATTTAGACTTAAAGATATTTTGGCAGCTCACAGGCTTGCTCAAAAAGATAATTTAATGTTTATCGATTCTGCAACATTGATGACAAATTATGGCCACAAATTACACTTTATTGATGGACCAGTTAATAATATTAAAATTACAACTCCAATCGATTACTTTATCTTTAAAGCAATCTTAGACGAAAAAGAAAGTGAACAGATTAATTTCTTATAAGAAAAATGGAAAAACTTACAACAAATTTAAATAACGAATACGAACTCGTTGCTGAAAGATTATTCAAAGAAGGATTAGCAAAACCTCTTAATAATAAGAGGATTTTGGTTACTGGTGCTAGTGGATTAATTGGCACTCAAATCGGAAAAGGATTAATCACCTGTAACAAAAATTACGGAACAAAAATCCAAATTCTTCTGCACGATGTTTTCCAAGATAAACTCGTAGAACGTTACGGGGAAGATCTTAAACGCAACGAGGTTGAAACACTTGTCAGCGATATTAGAGACGGTTTTTCATATGAAAAAGAAGTAGATTACATCATCCACTGTGCAAGCAACACTTCTTCAGCTTTCTTTATTACAAACCCTGTTGAAACAATCTCCATTCTAATGGAAGGAACAAAAAACACTTTAGAGTTTGCAAAAGAAAAGAAAGTTAAAGGTTTCGTTTATCTTTCATCACTTGAAATTTATGGTGATGCATTCGATGAAAAAGAAAAAATTACCGAGAATTCCTATTATTATTTAGATTTTCTAAACATTAGAAGTTCTTATCCGGAGGGTAAAAGAATGTGTGAATGTCTTTGCTCAGCCTATGCTAGTGAATACGATTTACCAATCTTTATTGTAAGACTTGCCCAAACGATCGGTGCCGATGTTAATCCAAAAGACAACAGAGCATTTGCTGAATTCGCTAGATGTGCCATTTTAGGTAAAGACATTGTCTTAAAATCAAAAGGTGGAACAATTAGAAACTATTGCGATGTCGCAGACACAACAATTGCCTTGTTTTATGTTTTAACCAAAGGCGAAAAAGGTAATGCATATAACGTTGCTAATAGAAGCACTCTTTGCAGCATCAAAGAGTTAGCTGAACTTTATTGCAAACTTAGTAAGCACGACATTCACGTAGTGTTTGATTTATCAAAAAATCCTGAAGAATTAGGATACAATCATGAAATTAAGGTGAATTTGGATCCAAGCAAGATTGAAACACTTGGTTGGAAACCTGTTTATTCACTAGAAGATACAATTTCAAAACTTTTAGATAAGTTTTCCAAATACTTTTAAGAATATTGGTATTAGAAATGGGATTACGTTATAAATTTCACAAAGCCTTCTTAAAAGACAAAGGATGTATTGAAGACGGAAACCCTTCAAATCGTGTTGTTGATTTAATTTTAAAATTCGTTGAAGATGCTAAAAAAGAGGAATCCTCAAAATAATGGCAGCAGAATCGATTGCAAGAAATCCCAAACCAGGCAAGAACTACTGCTTAAGTTTTTTTGAAGCTTTGGCTTGCATTTGTATTATTTTTATTCACATAGGATTTCCGGGTGATTTTGGAATTGTAATGCATTCGTTAGGACGCTTTGGCGTTCCTTTATTTTTCCTAATTTCTGGATTTTTTCTTTATAAAGAAGGAATGACCGAAAATGACGTTAGAGCCAAGATAAGAAAAAGGGCGCCGAAGATTCTTTATTTATTAATTCTCTCATTTTCTATCTATCTAGTCTTGTACACTTTGTTTGCCGAATTTAGAACTGGCGGACAAGGAGGAGCTAATTATTTAAAACGCTCGTTTTCATGGCAAAATATTGTTTACTTTTTCATTTTCTGTAAACCATTTGTTAATGGTAAAAACTGGTTCCTTATTGCAATGCTTTGGTCTTACTTATTTATCTTTCTATTTCCAAAGTTATTTTCAAAAAATAAATGGTTTGTTTATGTTTTGTCATTATTCACCTTATTTTGGTATCCATTTAGACTCGTTTGCATCATAACAAAACCGGTTTTATTTGGCGTGGAATTAACAAAACCATTTATGTATCTTTCTTGGTTTAATAACGCGCTTTTATTTATTAGCATAGGTGTTGTTTTAAAGAAAAATGTATCAAGGATAATGAAGCTATCAAACAAGCTCATCCTTATATGTTTATTTTCATCGGTAGCTTTAATGATTACAGAGTTCTTCCTAATGAAGAAATTATTACACACCAATACATCATATTGCTTTGGCAATATTACTTGTGTTATGTCGATGATTGCGTTGTCTATTAAAAACCCAAATTGGTTCTCAAAACTTAAAATACTACAACTAGATGGACAATGGACGACTTATGTTTATATTTTCCACCCAATGTTTATAGATTTAATCAAGTTGATATTTGACCACATCAATTGGAATGCGACATTAGAGCGTTGGATTATGCCAATTTTAGTCATTCTTATCTCTGTGCCTTTTTCAATCCTTTTTGTCACATTATTAGGAAAAATTAAAAAGCAAATTGCCAAAAAGAAAGAGGCCAGAGCTTAGTTAAAAACTCCAAAATATATTTTGGTTGATTTGACACCTCTTCACTTCAGCAATATAATATTTTCGATATGTGTAGTCTAACTACAACAAGAAAGGAAATATAAAAAATGGCAAAGCTAAAAAAAGCGCTATTATTTTTTGCTGTTCCTGGACTCCTTTTAACGGGCTGTGGAAAGAACGGCAAAGTATCATTAGGGGAAAATGGTAACTGGTTGTTTAACGGGAAAGACACTGGCATGTATGCTGGCGATTTTTCAGACGTTGATAAAGTTGGATCATTTTCAATTACATCGAGCGTTGAACAAGTCGGCAAATTACCAAATCTAAAAGTTTCTTGGGATGTAAGTAAGAAAGATTTGAAAGAAATTAACATCGTTGTTAGAAACGGTAAAGAAGTAGAACAAACTATAAAAGTGACTGACACGAACACTTTTGTAAGAAAGCACCTAGTTGTAAAATCTAGTTTCGGAAACAAGACCGTTGAAGTCTATGCAAAATGTGGTAAAGAATATTCAAAAGTCGTTTCAAAGAAAGTTAAAGTTTTCTCAGACGAATATGTTATTGCGCCATTAATTGCAACGTTACCAGTTAGTATTTTCACTCTTAATATGAAAGAATTTACTAATAATTACGAGTTGCCAACATTCTATATGTTATCTCGTAAAGCAGCATGGAAAACAGAATATTTGTATGAGAATGTTTTTCCAATGCCAACAGCAACTTTAGAAGAAAACACAACCTCAATTAGTTATAAACAAATGAATAAGGTTACTTCTGATTTAATTAAAGAGTTGCATGCGTTAAACAAGTCCTCTAAATTCCATATTTATATTAATGACTTGTGGTTGGAACCAGCATTCGATGCAACCTTAAAGAATGGTATTGGATTTGATAAATTTGACCTTACCTTATTATCAGATGGTACAGGTAGCTATGCTGCATTCAATGAACTTTATGATAATGAAAATGCTGCAGCCAACGTTACAGCTAAAGACGCAAAGTGGGCAGCAATCAAAAATGAATTTAACACCAAAAAGACAATTACTTCTCTTGCTAAAGGGGAAGGTGTTGACCTTATTTATTCAATGTTAAGAGATGAGGATATTGATGTTAAATGGTTAATCAACAGAGTTGACACGCTTGCAACTAATAAGGCCACAATTCCTGCTGTTCAAGATATTTATGATGTTCTTGATCATGCAGATCCACAAGGACTTTATCAAAAAGGTAGAATTGTTAGATACAATTTAGGCACTTATTACAATAACTTATCCGAAGCTGAGAAAGCCAATCTTATGAAGCTTTATGACCTTGGTACTGATTTATTCGAAGAAGCAGAAGCACAAGGCAAGAAAGTCATGATTATTTTGGGTACATATCCACAATATGAATACAACTTCAAAGAATATTTAGATATGCTTCAAGATGTATATGGTGATGAATACGCCTACTTCTACAAAGGTCACCCAAGATATTCATTAAGTCATCAACCAGCCGAAATGATTGATTACTTCAATACACACCATATTCAATTCTTAGAACCTGCAATTCCTGCTGAATTCTTCTTCTACTTCTACCCAACAGTACATTACTGTGGTTACTCAACCTCAACCTTCCAAGGCGTTGGAGATGAACCATCAGATTGTATCTTTAGAAGATTCGAAGAATGCACTGGCGGCGATGCATATATGCAAGAATATCTCGAAACATTCCTGTCCGTACTTGAACCATCCGATCCAAAATATGGTAGTTTAATCGACGCAACCGATACAAACAAATTCTTAGTCCAAGAAGCCGAGAACTATGACAGCGAAAATTCTAGATTCTCATCTGTTAAAGTTTATGATGGATCTTCAAAACAATATTCTGAATTTGTTTGGGATAGTGGAACATCTGGATACATTCCTGCTTAATTACTAAGATTAATTTATAAAAACCGAATAGCCGAAAGACTTTCGGTTTTTTTCTTGCTTTATATTATTTTGCGCATACTTATTTAATTGCACATTATTTTTGATGTTTCCTTATAGGAGAACAACTAAATAAAAATGACTTTTTGATATTTGCTTTGTATAATACATACACGGGTAGTTAACTATGGGAATAAAATACAAAATACATAAAGCATTTATCGAAGGTCAAATTATAACTAGAGCTCTCCACACCATGTTTGGTGGTTTAGACGATCGTTGGAGTGACCGCTATAGAAGAAAATATACAAAAAAGGTACCAATTATACCTAATCGTGTTTTCTTTAATCCGTTCTCTGGAAGTTATACATGTAATCCAAAATATATTTGTGAAGAACTTATTAGAAGAAAAGCCGATGTTCAAATAGTCTGGGGATTAAAGAATCTTGATTCTTTACCAAATTTTGGACCAGATGTAAATAGCTTTGCATGTAAGATGAACTCAATTGAATATTTTGAGGCTGCTATGTCTTCAAAAATTATTGTTACGAACGGAATTCTTGGAGCTAGATTCAACACTCTTCCAGTTAAAAAAGGTCAAACCGTCATTGAAACATGGCACGGTTCATTAGGTTTAAAAAGAATTGATGCTGATAGCTATAAAACAACTAAAGATTGGCCAAGAGCAATGAGAAGAACAGGCAAACGCACAACCTATTGCATGACCAATTCTACTTTTGAAGATGAAGTTTTTAGAACAAGCTTCTGGCCTAAAACTGAATTACTTCAATATGGACATGCTAGAAACGATATTTTATTTAAAGGCAAAGAAGTTCAAGAAAAAATTAGAGATAAAGTTCTCCGTAAATATGGTCTTTTAAGCGAAAAAGACGCTCACTTTGTTATATATGCGCCAACTTTTAGAGACGACCATAACTTTAAAGTTTACGACTTAGATTTTGAAAAGATCCTTGACGCATTTGAAAAGAAATATGGCGGAAAATGGTTTATGTTTTTGAGATACCATCCAACAGTATTAATGGATTCAGGTCTAAAAAATAGTATCCGTTCCTCAAAAGTTATAAATGTATCAAGTTATCCTGATATCCAAGAATTACTACTTATTTCAGATGCGGGAATATCAGATTATTCTTCATGGATTTTTGATTATATGTTAAGAAGAAAACCATGTTTCATTTATGCTTCTGATTATGAGAAATATAAAAATGAGAGAGGATTCTATTATCCAATAAGCACTACTCCATTCCCGATTGCTCAAAACAATGAAGAGTTTGTTAAAAATATATTAGATTTCGATGAGAAAAAGTATTTAGAGAATGTTGAATCATTCTTGAAAGATAAAGGTTGTATCGAAGATGGTCAAGCCGCCAAGAGAATTGTCGACTTAATTTTGGACATAATTGAAAAAGGAAAAGCTGAAGAAAGCAAAAAATAAGAAAATGAGGAAGACCCTTAAACACAGAAACTTCATTCATGTTGTTGGTATGTGGGTTTTCAATATCCTTTTTCGCCATAGAAAAATTGATCAAAAGAAGATTTTCTTCCTAAATTTTTCAAATGAATACGACTGTAATCCAAAGTACATTTGTGAAGAGATTTTAAAGCAAAAATTAGATTATAAAATTGTATTCGCAACTAGTAAAAACACTAAAAATCTCGGTGATTTTCCGAAAAATATAACAATTGTTTATAAAGGAACTCCGCGTTTTTACAAGGAAATTTATTCATCAAAAGTGATAGTGGAAAACGATATTCGAGTGTCGTTTCAAGGAGTGAAAAAGAAAAAAGGACAAATTCTTATTGAGACATTCCATGGTTCAATTGGAATTAAGGCGTTTGGTAGACAAGCGAACAATGATGTTTTGTGGCACAAAATGGCGGATAAAGCCGCAGCAATGACTGACTACGTCATTTCAAATTCTAAATTTGAGAATAATATTTACAAGACAACATTCTGGTCAAATAATGAAATTCTTCTTTTGGGGCACGCAAGAAACGACATTTTGTTTGCTGACGAGAAAACACGTTCCGAAATTAAAGAGAAGATTTGCAAAAGATACGGAATTGACAGTAATAGCAAAATTTGTTTATATGCTCCTACATTTAGAGATGATGAAAATCAAAATATTTATCAAATTGATTATCAAAAACTGGCAAAAACTTTATCTGATAAGTTCGGAGGGAATTGGGCAATCGCATTTAGACTACATCACTTAACAAACGAGTCACTTGAAGATAAAAAAGAATTAAGTGGTGCCATTGATGTTTCTGATTACTCAGACATTCAAGAGCTTGCGACGGTTATTGATTGCGGAATAACCGACTATTCAAGTTGGATTTGTGAATATGTTTTAAGAAGAAAACCTGGCTTTATTTATGCTCCTGATGCAGAAAAATACGAGACTGATGAAAGACCATTAACTATTCCTTTAAAAGATCTTCCGTTTCCTTTAGGAAAAGATTTTAAAGAACTAATCCAAAAGATTGAAAATTTTGATGCAAAAAAATATAAAAAAGATTGTGATTCGTTCTTGTTGAAACATGGCAGCGTTGATGATGGTCATGCATCAGAAAGAATCGTTCAAAAAATTAAAGAATGCACTTTATAGCAATTATTAAGTGCTTTTTTGTAAAAAAGAATTAACAATATATAATATAAATAAACATGGCAAAGAAAGAACATTACACTATTTATAGACCCTTAAAGAGATTCTTTGATATCTTTATCTCTTTATTTGGAATTTTGCTTTTGTCATGGTTAATGATTATTGTTTTCATTATTAATATTTTCTCGTCACACGGAAGACCATTTTATGTTGATCACCGTGTTGGTCGTTGGGAAAGACCTCTTGGTATTTTGAAGTTTACTTCAATGAAAAAAGACGCGGATACACATCCAGAAAAATATTTTACTAAAGAACAAATGAAGCAATGGAAGAAGGAAAGAAAAGTTCCTAACGATCCACGTATTACTAAATTCGGTAAATTTATTAGAAAAACTTCTCTTGATGAACTCCCACAATTATTCAATGTTCTTATAGGTCAAATATCAATTGTTGGTCCAAGACCAATAACTGAAAGAGAATTAAGACTAAATTTCACAAAAGAAGAAAGAAAAAAATTACTCTCAGTTAAACCAGGATTAACAGGTAACTGGGCAGTTAATGGTAGAAATGCTTGCGAATACAAAGATCATAGAAGACAAACACTAGAACTTGAATACATCGACAAAGTCTCGTTTAGAACGGACTTAAAAATAGTGTTAAAAACCTTCTTAGCAGTTCTAAATTTCAAAAACACTCACTAAATCAATTTATATATGAAAAACCGAGAATATCGGTTTTTTCTTTATTTACACAACGCGCAGTAATATGATTAAATGTTGTTATACAACAAACAAATAAATTTATGTTTCGACAAAAAGTTATATTAGATATTGAGCCTGCTAAACAGGAATTATTCTGGAAAAAAGATGGCGATGAGTTAAGCTTTGGCACTTTTTTCAATGCTTTGAATTTATTTGCAATTAAACACTATACAGACGGAAAAAGACTTTTTATTAATTCCAAATTTAAAGGCGAAGGAAGTGTAAAAGTTGTATATGAAACAAAAAATAAAACATTTGTTTTAAAAGATACAGCGTTAGTAGAAAAGATTGAAATAGATTTGTCTTTATTAGGGGAAGACGGTTTTATTTACCCTATCTTTAAGGGAGATATTAAATTAGAGCTTTTAAGTTATGAAGTTGATGCTACGGAAAGACCTATTTCTACAGCAATGATTTTCACTACCTTTAATAGACAGGAATTTTTAATTCCTAATTTATATAAAATTGCTAAATGCGAAAAAATTAACAAAGTTATTATTGTAGATAATGCTAAAAATGTTGTTCTTCCTAAAGATTTAGAAAAAGATAAATTTATTGTCATTCCAAACGAAAATTTAGGTGGTAGCGGCGGTTTTACTCGCGGCATGCTGGAAGCTAAAAAACTAGGCGTTTCCCATATATTTATATCTGACGATGACATAACACTAATTCCTGAGATTCACGAAAAAGCTTTGTCACTTATCTCTTGTCTTAGAGAAGATGTAAAAGACTCGTGGTTAGGCTTTTCCATGTTATCTAATGATAAACCAACATTTCAATATGAATTAGGTGCTAAGTGGGAAGGCGTTCCTTTAAGAAAAAATACCTGGCAAGACTGTACTGATGCTAAAACACTACATAGAAATCAACATATTACAAAATATAACTATTCAGCGTGGTGGAGTTTAATCATGCCTATTTCAGTTTTGGATAAGTATAAATATCCAATACCTTTCTTTATTAAATTTGATGATGTTGAATACGGATTAAGAAGACAAGGAGAAGACATTATCCTCACTACAGGTTTTGGTGTTTGGCATGAGGATTTCGACAAAAAACATTCTGCGTATTTGAATTACTACCACTATAGAAACGGTATTGTTACAAATGCACTACACGACAAGCATCCACTAAGACATTCTTTAATTGGTTTTATGGGTAAGAATGTAAAGTGTTATCTTAGACGTCGATTTATTGAACTTAAACTTCTAGATATTGCTATAAATGATTATCTTAAAGGACCGGAGTTCTTTATAAATCAAGACATTAACGGAAGGTTTAATGAAATAAGAGAAATCGCAAAACAAAAGGTTAATCTTTTTAAAGGTTTGTTTATAATGCCGTTTGTTCAAATTCATTATTTCAACAAACTTTTGTTTAGATATAACAAAGCAAAAAAACTTTATAAAAAAGAT
>DLBE01000003.1 GCA_002494205.1 Caryophanales bacterium UBA7029 | reverse complement strand
CAACGCTTACCAGGAATTGGCCATAAAACCGCTGAAAAAATGGCTTACCAAGTCTTAGAAATGAAAGACGAAAGCGTTGAATATTTTTCCGATGCTCTAAAAGAGGTAAAAGCAAAAATACACCATTGTCCTATTTGTGGTTCATACACTGAAAACGACATTTGTGAAGTGTGTGCAAATGAAAGTAGAGATAAAACCAAGATCATGGTTGTTTCATATCCAAAAGATGTAATTGCCTTTGAAAAAGTGGGAGCTTTTGATGGGGTTTACCATGTACTAGGGGGTGCATTAAGTTCTATTAATGGGGTTTCAATAAATGATTTGAATATTTCTTCACTTTTTGACCGTATTAAAGACCAAAAAGTAACTGAAGTTATTGTTGCTACTAACCCTGATACTGAAGGGGAAACAACCGCGCTCTATTTAGCACGCATACTCGCTAACACTGGCGTGAACGTTACACGTCTTGCATATGGGCTTCCTTTAGGAGGCCACTTAGAATATGCCGATGCACTCACTTTAACTAGAGCTCTTGAAGGCAGAAATAAAATTTAAGGAGAACATTTATGTTTGTTACGATAGAAGGACCTGAAGGAAGCGGCAAGTCTTCCGTTACTAAAGAGGTTGTTAAACTACTTGAAAAAGATGGTGAAACAATTGTTTTAACACGCGAACCAGGCGGAACTCCAATTGCAGAAGAAATTCGTAACGTTATTTTAGATAAAAAGAACACCGCTATGGATCCAATGACTGAAGCACTTCTTTATGCTGCAAGTCGTAGACAACATCTTGTTGAAAAAGTCTGGCCTTTATCAAAAGAAGGAAAGATTGTTATTTCAGATAGATTTCTTGATTCTTCACTTGCCTATCAAGGCGGCGCTAGGGGCCTTGGGATAGATAAAATTTTGAGTTTAAACCAATACGCTACTGATGGTTTTTATCCTGATTTAACATTGTTATTTGATTTAGATCCTAGAATCGGATTACAAAGAATTGCTGCGAACAATAATAGAGAAGTCAATAGGCTTGATTTAGAAAAAATTGATTTCCATGACAACGTTCGCAAAACATTTTTAGAGCTCGCTGCTCGTTTTAAAGATCGTTATGTCGTCTTAGATGCTTCAAAATCTTTTGATGAAGTTGTCCAAGATGCTTACCACGCTATCAAAGATAGACTCGCTAAATGCAAATAGATACATATTTAAAAGAATATCAACCAGTTATTTATAAAACTTTTGTAAATGCTTTAAACACAAAAAAACTTTCCCACGCTTATTTATTAAGCGGTTCGGTTGGAATGCCTTTAAAAGATGTTGCTTTATTTTTAGCAAAATCACTAATTTGTGACCATCCGAATCCTCTAGCATGTAACGAATGTATTACTTGTATACGTGTTGATGAATCAAACTATCCTGATTTAATGGTCTTTGACGGTGAAAATGCAAAAATTAAAAAGGGTGATATTGAAAAAATCACTTCAAATTTTGACAAAACAGCCCTAGAAGAAAAAGGCATTATGATTTATGTTCTTCATCTTGTAGAGACAATGACTCCTATTGCAGTCAATTCATTACTTAAGTTTTTGGAAGAACCTGGCAAAAACATTTTTGCTTTCCTTACAACCGAAAACGAATCAAAGATTTTACCTACTATTATTTCTAGAACTCAAGTATTAAGATTTAAAGAAATTGACCGTTCAAAAGTCTTAAAAGACGCGGAAAATATGGGGGTTTTACCGGAAAACGCCGAAATTTTAAGTGGTTTTTATAATGATGCTAACACTATTAAAGAAATTGCTGAAAGTAAAGAATTTGAAACGGCAAAACAATGCCTTAATGATCAACTCAATAGCTTATTAATTTCGCCAGATGATGCTGTTTTCTCTTCTCAGCGATTCATAGTTCCTGCTTTGAAGCAACAATCTACTGCAAAGTTATATATCAAAATGCTTACTGAAATTTTTAAAGAATTACTTAATCTATCAGTAAATGAAAGCATAACATTAAAAAGTTATGATAATATATTACACGAACTCTTAAAGCACGTGACTCATATAGATAAGACATTAATTGTCCTAATGTCGTCAATTAAAAAGCTTGATTATAACGTCAATATTTGTCTATTGCTTGACCACATAATTTATTCAATAACAAAGGAGGGAAAATAATGGCTACACATTACGTCGGTATTAAATTTTCCAACTCCGGTAAAGCATATTATTTTGGAACCGATCTCGCCGATTTAAAGATTGGTCAAAAAGTTGTTGCTGAATCCGTAAGAGGACTTCAATTAGGGGAAGTCGCCACACCAGTTTTTAATATTTCTACATATAAAAGTTCTTTAGAACTTAAACCTTTAACAAGGCTTGCTACAGAAGACGATATTCTTCTTCACGAAGCAAACCAAAAACGCGCAAAACAAGCTATTAAAGATACAATAGTTGAAATCCAAAAACTTAAATTAGAAATGAATCCTATAGATGCTGAATTCGCATTAGATGGATCAAAGGTCACAATAACATATGTAGCTGAAGAAAGGGTTGATTTTAGAGAACTCTTAAAAGTTTTGGCTGCTAAGTTCCATTGCCGAATTGAATTAAGACAAGTAGGTCCTAGAGATAAAGCTAAGATGATTGGCGGTATTGGTCTTTGTGGACTTCCTTTATGTTGCAAACGTTTTTCTGCTGATTGCGAATCAGTCTCTATAAATAGAGCAAAGAACCAAATGCTCTCTTTAAATATTCCTAAGTTAAGCGGTCATTGCGGCAAATTAATTTGCTGTCTTCTTTATGAAGATGACGCTTATACAGACTTAAAGAAAGACTTTCCACCACTTGGAACTCTTTACGAAAGAGATGATGGAAAAATTTGGAAAGTTGTTTCATATAACGTTTTTTCAAAGCACGTTAAACTTAGCTGCGAAAACGATTTCGAATTCGTTCCATTACAAGACGCTTTAAAACTTAAAAAGGTCTATAGAAAACAACAACAATGAGATCTTTAAACTACGAATCAAATAGACCTCTACTCTATTTAGTAGCAACCCCAATTGGTAACTTGCAAGAGGTGTCACCTCGAACAATTGAGGTTCTTTCTTCAGTTGATTTGATTGCTTGCGAAGATACTCGCGTAACCGGGAAATTGCTTTCGCTATTAGGAATTAAAAAAGACTTAATTTCCCTTAGAGAACACAACGAGGTTTCTGTTTCACAAGAATTAGTTGGCAAGATTTTGACCGGCAAAAAGGTCGCATATATGTCCGATGCAGGCTACCCTTGTATTTCTGATCCTGGTTCAAAATTAGTTAGAATTTGTCTAGAAAATGAGATAAATGTCGCTCCCATCTCTGGTCCAAATGCTGCACTTAATGCACTTGTCGCATCAGGGTTATGTGAAGATCATTTTTACTTTCATGGTTTCCTTAACGCAAAAGAATCTATTAGGTTAGAAGAACTTAGAACGCTTGCTCAACGAAAAGAAACTTTAATCTTTTATGAATCTCCTCATCGTATTCAGAAGACCTTAGAGGACTTGTTTGAGATATTCGGAAATAGAAAAGCATGTCTAGCAAGAGAATTAACTAAGAAACACGAAGAGTTCATAAGATGCGGACTTGAAGAAATGTCAAAAATTGATCCAGAAACTTTAAAAGGTGAGATGGTCATCGTTGTTGAAGGCTCTTCCGGGGAAGAAAAACCAATTATCAGTGATGCAGAACTATTAAAAATGGTTAATTCGATGGTAGAATCGGGAATGAGCACCAAAGATGCTATAAAGAAGGTCTCTGAAATTACCAAAATAAATAAAAACGCTATCTATAAAATTGTTCATTTAAATTAAATAAAAAAACACGCTTGATTAGAGAAATTCTCAGGAAATTGCGTGTTTTTTTAGAATAATTTATTGAATTCAGCGGGAATATCTGTTTTGAATTCTACTATCTTTTTTGTGATTGGATGAATGAATTTAAGTAAATAAGCATGTAAACCTAATCTTTTTAATGGATCTGAAGGTTCTCCATATTTATCATCCCCAATTACGTGGTGTCCAATGTGACCAAGCTGGACACGGATTTGATTCTTTCTCCCTGTATCAATATTCACATCCAAAAGTGAATAATTTTTGTTCTCTTTCAATACTTTGTATTGGGTGAGGCATTTCTTACCCTTAATCTTGTCATTGGTCACATACATCAAATTTAGAGAATTCTCTTTAAGATAATTAACGAGTTTGTCTTCCTTTTTTTCCATTTTTCCTTCAACAATGGCATAGTAACCCCTCGCCAAGACAATATCGTTCCATTCCTTCTGGAGTAAATCTTTTATTTTTGGGTTTTTAGCGAACATCAAAACACCAGATGTGTCTTCATCAAGTCTATGAACAACGAAAATGCGATTGTGTTTGTCTTTTTGTTGCACATAATCATTTACCATACGATAAGCGGTTCTTCCTTTCTCATTGTCGCTAGGAATGGTTAATAATCCGCTTGGTTTATTGATGACGATTAACTCATCATTTTCGAAAATTATCGGTAAATCCTGACGATTTTTCTTAGATATGCGTTGTTTTGACACTATAACTTCATCGTCTTTAGAAAGCTTCAAGTTGAACTGCGAAACAGGTGCTCCATTTACTGCGACATAGTGGCCGCTTAATATGGACTTTACTGCGTTTCTAGACAGTTTTGGAAACTTAGCAAACAAAAACTCCAAGAGTTCGCACTCTTCGTGGACTTTAAATGTCTTTATCGAATTAGGATTTACTTTTCCTTTATGAAAATTTTGCTTCTTATCGTTTTTATTCATCTATTTCTTTTGAATAACCGACTAGTTCCTTATAAACTTCAGGTCTTCTATCTCTGAACACGCCCCAAGAAACTCTTTCCTTGTCAATTTCTTTGAGGTCAAATTCGTGAATTCTAAAGCCTTCTTCTTCACGATTCATTTCTTCTACAACACATCCATGTTGGTCAGCGATAAATGAAAATCCCTGGAAATTCATAGAAGATTTACCAGCTTTTTCAGTTCCAACTCTATTTGATGCACATACTGGAATAATGTTTGCTGCAGCATGTCCGCACATTGTATTTCTCCAGTGTGGCATTGAATCTCTAACTAAGACAGGTTCTGATCCAATAGCGGTTGGATATAAAAGTATTTCAGCATCTTTTAATGTAAGGATTCTTGCAGTCTCTGGGAACCATTGATCCCAACATATTCCAATACCAACTCTACCAAATTTAGTTTTGAAAACTTTAAATCCTGTGTCTCCTGGCGAGAAATAGAATTTTTCTTCATAGCATTCGCCAGTTGGAATGTGTGTTTTTCTATAAAGACCTAGATCTTTGCCGTCTGCATCAATCATAACTAAGGAGTTAAAATAATTGTTTCCGGATTTCTCAAAAAATGAGATTGGAAGGACAACATTATATTTCTTTGCAACTTCTTTAAAATGCAAAATTAGTGGGGATTTTCCGCGAATTTCGGCCAAATCAAACTTATCATAGTCTTCAACTTGGCAGAAATACAAACCACTGAAAAGTTCTTGAAGAAGGACTATATTTGCTCCTGCTTCTGCGCATTTTTTGACCATCTCTTCTGCTTTTTTAACATTTTGCTCGTAATTGTCTGAGCAACTCATTTGAGTAATAGCTACTTTAATTTTCATTTTTCTTTATAAACTCCTCGTTATATGGAATCTGCATAGTAATGCAATGTACGTTTCCTCCACCAAGTAAAATTTCCTTTGTGTTGATTTGAACAATTTCTTTCTCTGGATAAAGCTCTTCAAGTTGTTTCTTTGCAAGTTCATCTTCAGGCACACCAAATGCTGGAAGAATAACAAATTTTTCGCCTTGATAGAAGTTAATATATGATGCAGCGAGTCTATCACCTTCTTGTCTAGATTTAGCATCATGGGTTCCGCTCTTGATACCTTTTGATTCTTTCTTAGACATATAAATTGGTTTTGGAACCTTAATTTTAATAATTTCAAATGGTCTACCTTTTGCATCGGTTTCATTTTTCAAAACTTTATAGGCTTCGTTAGAGAACTTATATTGTGGATCGTTCTTGTCGTTGGTCCATGCTAACGCGACTACTCCCGGTCTTATAAAACAGGCAACGTTGTCAATATGTTCATTAGTTTCATCTTGATAAATACCGTGTTCTAACCAAATAACTTTGTTAACTCCTAAATAGATTTTTAAGGTTTCCTCAATTTCCAATTGAGTTAAATGAGGGTTTCTACCAGGCGATAGTAAACATGCCTTTGTTACTAAACATGTTCCTTCTCCATCAACATGGATGGATCCCCCTTCGAGCACAAAGTCATCTAGTCTATAGACTTCCTGGCCAAATTTCTTTGCCAAATTCTTTGTAAGTTGGTCGTCATTCTTGTAGTTAGAATATAATCCGTCATATTCTCCACCCCAAGCATTAAATCTAAAATCAACAACCCTCATTCTATTTCCGTTAGTAACGAATATTGGACAGTTATCCCTAGCCCAAGAATCGTTGTAAGAAATTTTGAACGGATGGATGTTTTTAAAATATTTGTAATCTTCGATTACACGGTCATACAATGTTGGAGCAATTCCAACATAAACTGGTTCGTATTTTGCGATAGCATAAATAACTTTTTTAAAGTTAATTAATGCAGGTTCAGCATTCTTTCTCCATGTGTCTTTTCTAAATGGAAGAAGAACAATCGTTCCACTATGTTTACCGCCTTCAAATGGCATTGAAAAATCATCACCACGCGGAGTTGTAAGTCTCTTGTTAACATAGTTAGAAAGTTTATTTTTATATGAACGATACATTTTCCATTTTTCGGTATCAATAACGTTTACAACATCAGCACCATAATCCGAAAGAATGGTTATACCATTTTTCTTGTATGCTTCAATTCTTTTCACTAAATCTTTGGTGAATACTTCTCCTGGAACAATTAATGGAATTCCTGGAGGATAAATCATAATTGATTCCTTAGAAATCTCATTTACAGCTTCTTTTAATGGTACACGTTTACCAGCAGCGTGATACGCTCCACGAGGACGAATAATTTGGAATGGGAATTCAATACCAAATGCATGTCTCTTATATTCATATGATTTCTTGTAATGTTTCTTAGATATATCTTTTAAAGCTGCAACAAGTCTATCAATTTGTTTCTTTCCTGTTCCAATGGCTAAAATAGCCATAATCGCGTATGTTTCAGCTAATTCAATCTGAATTTTATAGTCTTTTTGAAGTAGTTGATAAACATCAAATCCGTTAATATCTAGATGTTCAAGTTTGATAACAAGTTTAGTTTCATCATAATCGTAACAACCACGAGTTATGAAATGATCTTTTCCACAAGGAACAAAACCATTAATCTTTGCTATTTGTTCTCTTGCATATTTACTTATCTCGTGAGTTTTATCCATTGCTTCTTGACCATTAATTGCAACGAATTTTCTAGCTGCATCTAAAGACGCCATGAGAATCGTGGATGGAGATGTTGTGTTTAAAATATTAAGCGTTTTTTGCACTTTTGCTTTTTCAATATATTCAGATTTAAGAAGTAAAACTGAAGATTGAGTAAGGCTTCCTCCTGTTTTATGAAATGAAACAGAAGACATGTCGGCTCCGGCTTTCATTGCAGAAACCGGGCCTTTTTCATCAAAGTAGTAATGTGCACCATGTGCTTCATCAACTAAAACTGCCATTCCACGCTTATGAGCTTCATCAACAAGTCTCTTTAAATCGTTGACCGCACCAAAATAAGTTGGATTAATAACAAAGATTGCTTTAGCAGTTGGATATTTATGCATTGCAGAAATGTATTCTTCAACTGAAGGTTGATTTGCAATCTCTAAATCGGCATCAATTTTAGGCATTATATAAATCGGTGAAGCACCGGAAAGAATTAATGCTGAGACGATTGATTTATGAACATTTCTTGGAAGAATGATTTTATCATTAGCGTGGCATACAGACATTATCATTGCAATAATCCCGCTTGATGTGCCGTTGATTAAAAAGAAAGATTCATCTGCACCAGTAAAATCTGCAAATAATTTTTCAGCTTCTTCTAAGCAAGCATGTGGATTTGCAAGATTATCTAATCCTATTGGGGCATTTACATCGCATTTAAAAACTTGAGGACCAATAAATTCTTTTAATTCATTAGCGACGTTTCCTTGTTGATGACCTGGAACGTCTAATTGAGCAGTCCCTCTAGAAATATATTTCTTTAACGCATCTAAATAAGGCGTTTTATTTTGATCTAATTTTGCCATAGTTACTTGGTAAGAGAATTAATATATTCTGTTTCAACCTTAATATCTAATCTTGGGAATAATGGGTTTGCTTTTTCTACGTGATTTCCTGTAAATTCACAGAATTTTCCGGTAAATTCGTAGGATTTTTGCTCTTCAGTTAAATTAAATAAAGCATAAACTTTTGGAGCTGTTTCAACCAAAACAGGAGATAAAAGTTTGCTGCATGTGATGATTGTGTTTGTTAATACAGCCATGACATTTCCAAGTTCTTCAACTCTACCTTCTTTAGATAAAACCCAAGGTTGAGATTCTTCAATATATTTATTCGCGACATTTAAAAGTTCTATAACCTCATTCAATGCTTCAGTAACTTTAAGGTCATCCATCAAGTTCTCATAAGCTTTCAGTGTTTTGATAGTTAAGTCACGAATTTCTTTAACTTTGTCATTTGGATTTTTAAGTGCAGGAACAACACCTTCAAAATATTTTGAAATCATAGATGTTGTTCTGTTTACTAAGTTTCCAAAATTGTTCGCAAGATCCATGTTAATTCTTTCGGCGAATGATTCTGGTGTAAATCTACCATCACTTCCAAAGGAAAATTCTTTTGCAAGGAACCAACGAACTGTATCAACACCATATCTTTCAATAAGTGGGAATGGTGAAACTACGTTTCCACGGCTTTTTGACATCTTTTCTCCATTGAGGTCTAATAAACCATGAACAAAAACTCTATCAGGTTGTCTTAAGCCTAATGAAGATAAAAACATTGGCCAATAAATAACGTGGAAGCGTGTGATGTCCGCGCCAACTACGTGAACAATTTCGCAATTTTCATCTTTCCAGAATTTATTAAATAACTCAGGATTATCACTATCGTAACCAAGTGCAGTTATGTAATTACATAAAGCATCTAACCATACATATAAAACGTGTCTATTGTTCTCGACAACAGGAATTCCCCAATCAAATGAAGTTCTAGAAACCGATAAATCGTCTAAACCTTTATTAATAAAGGTATTCATCATCTCATTCTTACGAGAAACAGGGGTGATGAATTTTGGATGTGATTCATAAAATTTAACTAGTTCATTCACATACTTCTTTGTCTTAAAGAAATAACATTCTTCTTCTGCTTTATGGACAGGTCTATGGCAATCAGGGCAAAGATGTTCTTCTCCAACTTGGGTATCTGTCCAAAATGATTCACAAGGTGTACAATA
>DLBE01000051.1 GCA_002494205.1 Caryophanales bacterium UBA7029 | reverse complement strand
CATCAATATGTTTAGAGAAATATTCTCTAAGTGCTTCTTTGTAAGCTTTTCTTGATTCCTCATCGCCTAAAGAATTAATGAGAACCTTAACATTTGAAAGTCCAAGTGAAAGAAGAATTCTTTGTCCAAGTGTTATGACTTCTGCATCTTGATAAACAGAGTTAACACCAATAGCTTCAACGCCGAATTGATTAAATTGACGATATCTTCCAGCTTGTGGTCTTTCATATCTAAAACATGGTCCAAGATAGAAAAACTTTAATGGAAGATCTGTATTTGCATAAAGTTTATTCGTAACTATGCTACGCATAATTCCAGCAGTAAGTTCAGGACGAAGGGTAATACTTCTACCGCCTTTATCCTCAAAAGTGTACATTTCTTTATTAACAATATCGCTTGATTCACCAACGCTTCTTAAGAAAAGTGGGGTATGTTCAATAATTGGAGTACGAATTTCTTTATAGCCATAACAACTAGCCACTTGCATAGCGGTATGTTCAATCATGGAATAAAGGTTTGCTTCGCCACCAATTATATCGTGTGTTCCTTTAACTGGGTTGATTTCCATAAAAAAATACTCCTAAATTAATCATTTACATTATAGTTTATAATAACTATAAATACAATAGATTATTCGGGAGTAATATTTTTATTTTTAATTAGTGAGTTGAACGATTAACTTCGTAAACAGATTTTACGTTAAGAAGGAAGTTAATAACATCCCTTAGCACATCAGCATTTGCAACGTAAATAGTAACAGCAATTGTTGTTGTGTTTGTATTTGGATGATAAACACCATTAACGGCAGTAATGTTAATCTTTTTCTGTGAGAAAACCGAAACGATGTCAGCTAATAAATCGTTTCTTTCGTAACATTCAATTTTTAGATCAACAGGATAAGTTGTAGCTTTTAAATTATCTTTCCAAAAAACATTGATTAAACGTTTTCTTTCATTAGCAATATTTGGGCAATCTTTACGGTGAACAGTAATGCCTTTACCTTTGGTAATATAACCGACAATTTCATCTCCAGGAATAGGTGTGCAACAGTTTCCAAGAGTAATGGCGATGTCGCCAGCATCACCTGCGACAAACACTGGAGATTTGTCGGTATCAGAATCTTTAATTTTTGATAATTTCAAAACATCATCTTGTTTCTTTAAATTCAAAAATTCAATAATTGCAGCAGGAACTGGATTTTTATTTGCAATGCCTAATAAAAGTTCATCTAAATCTTTGACTTTAAATTTATCAAAAATGTTTTGGTTATCGACATATTTAATTGTGTCGGATTCTCCGATTCCAAGTTGCTTAAATGCTTCTATTAAAGAGGCTTTGCCTCTTGCAATTCGTTCATCTTTTGTAAATTCAGCATTTTTCTTTGCTAAAAATTTACGAATATGTGATTTTGCAAAACCGGTTGTCGCAATATTTAGCCAGCCTTCGTTAGGTCCTTGTGACTTTTCACTAGTCTTAATTTCAACAATATCGCCTGTTTTAAGTTCCGTGCTAAGTGGAACCATTATATGGTTAACAATTGCACCGACAGCTTTTTCAGCGACTCCTGTGTGAATTTTATATGCGAAATCTATTGGAGTTGCACCAGTAGGAAGTTCAATAACTTTTCCAAGCGGAGTAAAGACATAAACATTAGCATTGAAAATATCGTTTGAAAGAGTATTAACATACTCTTTTGCATCTTCATTTTCTTCACTCATATTGACGAGATCTCTAAACCAATGTAGTTGTTCTTCAATCTCTTTTTGTTCTTTGCGAGGGTTATAATTTGAACCTTCTTTATATCGCCAATGTGCCGCAACACCGCTTTCAGCGATTTCGTCCATTTCTTTTGTTCTAATTTGAATTTCAAATTCGTTACCATCACCTGAAAGAATACATGTATGAAGTGATTGATACATGTTTGGTTTTGGCATTGCGATATAATCTTTAAACCTACCTAAAATAGGTTTATATGTGGCGTGAATTATGCCTAAAATCTCATAACAATTAAGTTCAGTTTCAGTAATAATACGTAAGGCTAAAATATCAAAGATTTCTTCAAATCGACGACCTTTTTTATAAATCTTTCTATATATAGAATAGATTGATTTAACTCTTGATTCCATTTCAAACTTAATGCCTTTTTCAAATAAGTCATCGGCAATCTTTTTCGACATTTGTTCAAGAGATTTTTGCCCGTTTTTAACTTTAGATTCAACAAGTTTAACAATTTGCTCATATTTTTCTGGTTCAAGATATTTTAAAGATAAATCCTCAAGTTCAGATTTGATAGTATTCATACCTAAACGGTGAGCAATAGGGGCAAAAACTTCAAGAGTCTCTCTCGCTAGAGCCTTTTGTCTATCGGGAGAAAGGAAATCTAAAGTCCTCATATTGTGAAGTCTATCGGCAAGTTTAATTAAAATTGCTCGAACATCTTTCGCCATACCAAGGAAGATTTTTCTATGATCTTCGAAAACAAATTCTTCCTCAGTTCTATGAGATAATTTAAGACGTTGAATTTTAGTTAATGAATCAACAATATTAGCAACATCTTCGCCAAAACGTTTGCTAATTGTTTCTAAAGAAACATCTGTATCTTCTACAACGTCATGCAGAAGTCCAGCAACTAAAGTGGAAGGTCCGCAACCGATGTCGGCTAAAATATAGCAAACTTCAATTAAATGATGAATGTAAGGTTCACCGGATTTTCTAACTTGTCCTTTATGGGCTTCATTAGCAAAGTTATAAGCCTCTTCAACTTTCGCTCTAGCTTCAGGATTAGAAATGTATACGTAAAACTTTTCTTTCACTTCTTGGAAAGAATGCAATTTAACATTACTTTTAGGCATAGTTTTATTCATACATACGTGTAATTATACTCTATTTTACTTTCTTTGAAAGAAAAAAGGATAGCAATTAGCTACCCTTTATGGTTTTGATATGTTTTAGTTATGTGCGTATAAATGAGCAAGATCGTAAGCGAGACCATCTGTTGCAACTTGATAATCTTTACAATCAATTGAAATAAAATTGCCTGCTGTTCCTAAGAATTTTGGATTTGCTTTTTTATCACCATCTTCTTCGTGCTTATAATCCGCAGCAGGGGCATAAACTGTTTGATTATTACATGTAGTATGGAATTTAAAAAATCCATATGTTGGGTCAGTTTGACCTCCAATTTCATCGCCTGGTTGAACATATTCGGTTTGATCAGGACTATCTAATACAGCGATTGACATAACTGCTCCGCCACCTGAACCGTGCGCTGAATAAACGCCAATATATTTTCCGTCCCAAGGATTTCCTGGTGAAGAAACTTGCATTGAAAATTCTGTGCTGCTTACCATGTGAACGGTAATAACTGCAGCATTTTCAGTTGAGTCAGCATCGGTACCTAAATAATAAGGGTAATAACTATCTCCGTCCCTGTGATAATCACCATTAAAGAATCTCATTTGTCCACTCTCGTGTCTAAAGACACCTAAGATATATTGGCCACCATCAACTACAGATTTTGCAAGTGTATAATCGCCATAAGTTTCTTTAATTCTTGGGCTATGATCAATTGGAACAAATCCTTCATCATCGTCATCTTCTTCATTTGGAGCATCAAGTCCAGGAATGAAGCTTAAAAAACTAAGCCATTTTGGAAGTGTACAAGCCGAAAGTCCAAAGACAGACGCTAATAGAATTAAAGGCGTTAATTTAATTTTGCGCATAACTTTTCTCCTTATTTATAATAAATATTATATACCATTATTTCATTTTAGTAAGAAAAAAAGCATCCTCAGGATGCCTTTTTGTAATTATTTAGTTCTTATTTTGAAAGTTTAACAAAGAATGCGCCAACAATGTAGACAACATCAATGACTAAACCGACTGTAATTGCGGCACTAAATCCACCAGAAACAAGCGATATAACATTAAGGACTAAAATAATAATTGCCCAAACGAACGCTCTAGTAATATTTTTGTCATCACCTTTGGTGAATGTCTTAATACCTCTAATTCCAGCAAATAAATAGAATAAGAATGTTACAACACCGACAACAAATAAGATGATGCCGACTGCAAGTACTCCGATTCCAGCAATCACGCCACCTTCGTCAGATGATGCGGCAGCTGCGCCTCCACCAATTGCGGCAATTAAACCTATAATTGCTGTAACAATTGACCAGATGCTAACTGCTAACAAGCAAATGCCTGAAACAAGAAGCATTATTTTTCCAACTTTTTTCATTGTTTTACCTCCAACTCTATATTATAGCAAATTAAAGCATATTTGCTACTAATTTTTTACCAATTTTTCTTTAATAAGAAAAAGTGCGGACAGAAATCCGCACTTAGTAAATAGGATAAAGATTAATCGTTGAACGTGATAACAATCTTATCAACGCCACCATTCTTACGATAAGTACCAGTGTCACAAACAGCACTGACTGACCAATATTTTGCGCCACTAGGAGCGGTTGCTGACACTGTTGTTTCTGTTTGAGCATTTACTTTTTGTTTATTAACGCTTGTTTCTGATGATTCAGTAAAGGCTGCAGACGAAGAAAAGTCTACAACAAAATAAACACCACCAGTTTGACTGGAAACATGGACATCAACTGATTTAATGGTTTTACCACTATAATCAGCTGCATTTCCAATAAATGCAAATTTTTCGCCAGCTACAACTTGACCTTCAGGCAATTTGTTCTTTAGCATAAGCCATTTCTTATCATCATATGATGAAATAAATGAACCTTTATCGTTATAACCAATATTAAGGTAATCGAAAGTATATAATGTTTCTTTGTCCTCAATACGTTGGGTAATAACGTAGGTTTTCCAATAGCCATCAGTAAAGTCTAATGTTAAAACATTTCCTGCCCAACCACCACCGGTTGCTTTTGAAGGATCTTCAGCATCTGGTGTTGATGGTGATTCTTTTTCATCTTTATCAAACCAAGTCCATGGTTTATACCATGTACATGAAGAAAGAGTAAAGATAGAAGCGCCAAGAATAAATGGAATAATCTTTGATTTACGCATAATTAAACTCCTTTCCTATTACTATGTAATGAAATGGAATCGTACGTTTTCCACTTCTTTACTTTTAATATTATATCAACCATAACTTGTTATTTCTATCAAGTTAAATAAAACATAAAAAAACCGAGAACTCAATCTCGGTTTTAATTAGTTTACTAATTAAGCCACTTTATAAATTAACAAATTTGATTTAGTAGCATCTGTAGTAATCGATACATTTGTACCTGTGTAATAAAGGTACCCTGTTTTAGATAAAGATGTAATTTCATAGTAGAATGTTGCTACACCGGTTGTTTCATCAATTGTTAATGTAAAGTCTTTCTGCCCTTGAGGATTTGAAGAATAAGAAATTGAACCACTATTTGTCATTGAGAAATAGTTTCCGAGTGCGCCACAAATTTCACGCAAATCTCCGTTCGCCGGGAATTTATAATAATCACCTTCAAAACCTTTTGAAATTGACATTTCATCTTGAATAGTTACACCTTCAAGAACGTTAACGCCACCTTTGTTCTTTTGACCCATATTTCCACCAGCAGAACTTAGCATTAAACCTTGTTTATCAGCGGATGCATTCTTACAAAGCAAGAAATAATGGCTAGATGTATCAATTTCAGTAACATCTTTAATTAAAGAAATATTAATAAGTTGTTCAATGACAGTTAATCCTTCAACTTTAACTTTCAATCCTTCTCTTAAAACACCATAAACATATGTTGTTCCACCAGATAAAACTTTCTTTGCTGTTGAAGGATTTGCATCAAAGGAAGGACCATCATACCATTGCATATCAGATGGTTTTACAACATCTTTCTGAATACTTGAATCAGTGTAGGCTATTCTTGCAACTGGTAAACCAGTTGTATCAAAGTATTCGCCAGCATAATATTCAACTTTTTTAGGTTTATAGTTTTCAGGAACTTCAAGTCCATCAATAACGCCGTGGCTACCTGACATTGTTTTAACATTTATATAATCAATGCCAACATAATTACTTTTAGATTTCAATCTAATAGAACTCACATTATCGCCATAAACATAGAAATCTAATAAACCTTCTTTGTTACAGGTAACACCACTAGACGAATAAGGGGCACCACCTGATCTAGTTGTTTCAACAACATATTTATTAGCTGGAGCTAGACCTTCAGCTACAGGCACCTTAAATTCAACTTTTTTAATAACTTCACCAGGTCCAGCGCTTATCATAATGTCGCCATTTAAATGAGCATAACCAGGCGTTTTTGCATCATCTGCTTCTTTAACTACATTATTTAATGTAATGTCGACAGAACCATCGCTAAATGAATAATTCTTCGCTGATTTCGTCAATTTGTCTTTATAGAAATCACTATCAGGATCATCATACATTTGCTTGAAATTAAATCCAGCAACACTTTCATATGTTGGATTGTCTGCATAATCAATAATAATGGTTTTTAAAGCAAAACCTCCAGGTTCTTTATATGTATCTGGATCCGCAGGTGAAGGATCGACTTCTGGAGTCTCAACGTGAATTTCGACATTTCCAGAAACTGGGGAAGACCCCTCGTAATCATAAAACTTCATGTTCTTATCGTAATCAACCCTGCTAACTGTAACTTGATCCATAACTGTTGTTTCACCAATTTTTATAGACATTTTCGCAAGTGAATTTGCAGAAGCTGCTTCAATGTGTATTCCAGAAATAGGCCTTGAATTAAATGCTTTTAGTTTAAGATCTGTCTCAGGTTCGCCACCTTTACCAAATCCTAATCCGCCATTTAAGGTTTGGATATAATCGCTTTTTTCACGGGTGTAATCCCATTCAACACCGCTTAAATTTGCGGTTCCGTCTTTAAATCCTTCAAATTTGGCTTTATCAGTGTCTTTATCGAATTGCCAAAAATATTGTTTTTCAGGATTAAAATCAAAAACTTTAACAGTAAATGTCTTAGT
>DLBE01000062.1 GCA_002494205.1 Caryophanales bacterium UBA7029 | reverse complement strand
TGCATGTTAGCACCCATAAGAGCACGTTTTGCGTCATCGTTCTCAAGGAATGGAATACATGCAGCAGCAATAGAAACGATTTGTTTTGGGCTAACATCGATAAAATCGATTAAATCTGGTGTAACAATAACGTTTTCACCATTATGACGAGCAACTACTTCTTCATCAAGAATGTAGCCGTTTTCGTCCATTTTGACGTTAGCTTGTGCAATATAATGATCTTTTTCATCATCTGCACTTAAATAGATGGATTTATCAGTAACTTTTCCGCCTTTTTCAACAACACGGAATGGAGTTTCAATAAAGCCATATTTGTTAATCTTAGCATATGTTGCTAAGTTATTAATAAGACCAATGTTTTGACCTTCTGGAGTTTCAATAGGACAAATACGACCATAGTGAGTTGGGTGAACGTCACGGATAGCCATAGATGCTCTATCACGGGTAATACCACCTTGACCTAAGGCAGAAATACGACGTTTGTTTGCAAGCTCAGAAAGTGGGTTGGTTTGATCCATGAATTGAGAAAGTTGAGAACTTGCAAAGAATTCACGGATTGTTGATGTGAGAGGTTTAATATTCATTAATGATTTAATTGAAGAAGTCTTCATATCAGAAATGGACATCTTTTGTTGAACTGTCTTAACCATTTTGGTTAAACCAATACGGAATTGAGTTTGAATAAGTTCTCCAACACATCTAACACGTCTATTTCCAAGGTTATCGATGTCATCGACATCGCCAAATCCTGCCATAATATTCATTAAGTAGGAGAAAATAGCGATAATATCGGAGAATGTCAAACATTGAACGGTAAGATTTAAGTCTGTACCAACAACGTTTTGAACTTCATGCATCTTTTCATCAACATAAACTTTAACCATGTTGACTTTACCAGAGAAAATTTGTGAAATTTCTGGATCAGCTTTACCTTTTGGAGCAGCTCTATCAAGAGCTTCTAATAATTCTTTATTAGGTTTAACGACAACTTCGTGTGCCCCATTTTCAAAGATTTCTTTATCCATGAGGTCTAAGACATCTTGTTTTGAGATGTATTCGCCTTTGGCTTTGATAATTTCGCCATTAGCATCAACGAGGTTCTCAGCTAAATAACGACCTGCTAAACGGTTATAGATACCAAGTTTGCTACGGTATTTAAATCTACCAGCACTTCCAAGGTCATAACGTTTATGATCAAAGAATTTTTGGATTAAGAAGTTAGCAACACCCTCAGGTGTAATTGGCTCGCCTGGTTTAAGTTTCTTAAAAATGTAAACTAAAGCATCAAATGGAGTGACAATAGCTTTGTCCTTTTCAATTGTTTGCTCTAACATTTCATTTTTGCCGAAAAGTTTATATAAAACTTTTTCGTTATCTAAACCGAGAGCTTTTAAAATGATTGTAGCGCCCATCTTCTTTTGACGGTCGATACGAACATTAATTAATCCCTTTGGATCAGTTTCAAATTCTAACCAAGTACCACGAGTTGGAATAAGGTCGGCATTATAAATCATCTTACCGTTCTTATCCATCTCTTCTGAGATGTATGCACCTGGAGAACGAACAATTTGTGATACGATAACTCTTTCAGCACCATTAACGATGAATGTTCCGGATTCAGTCATTAAAGGAATATCTCCCATAAAGACTTCTTCTTCTTTCATCTCTCCATCATCAACATTACGTAAACGTAATTTAACGTAGAGTTTACTTGAGAAAGTGTAGTCGTGATCTTTACATTCTAAAAATGTGTGTTTTGGATCCCTGAGTTCACATGAAACGAAATCAATAAATGAAGTTTCTGTGTATGAGGCAATTGGGAAGACTTCTTTCATGACTTCCTCAATACCTTGCTCAAGGAACCATTTGTAGGAATCTGTTTGAATTTCTACAAGATTTGGTAATTCAAGACTTCCTGAAATTTTGGAGAAATTAATTCTGCCACTAGGAAGCACTGGATAATCTTTATAAGTTTTGCTCATTAATTGGCTCCTTTCAAGCCCACTTTAGTAGCTTTTAGGACATAGTAGCCTTTATCTCTAGCTAGAACAGTTACGTTTCCAAACAACTCTTCTAGGTAGGCTTTGACGCTTAATGCGCCTTGTTGTTTTCTAATTACTATGTAAAGTGAACCCCCATCGATTAAATGAGTTAACGCACCTTTATATATTTCGTAGGTAACCCTTTTACCTGCTCTAATAGGCGGATTAGACACAATCGAATCGAATTTACCTTCAATCTCTAGATAGATGTCACTTTGAAGGACAGTGACCCTTCGACTTAACATGAGCGTGGCCGCATTCGCGCTACACAAGCTAAGCGCGCGCGTATTAACGTCAGATAGAGTGACGTTCAACCCTGGGTGGAAGTAGGCTAATGTTAAGCCAATGACGCCTAACCCACATCCAAGATCTAACAACTTGTTTCCAAGATTTAATGGGAGGAGCGTCTCAATGAGAAGCTCACTCCCTTTATCTAATTCGTTCTTGGAAAAAACACCATTATCAGATTCAAAAGAGAAATCTACTCCATTAATGGAGTAAACGATATTACGTGGTTTAGAAGCCACTTTATCGTCATTAATGAAATAATGAGACATCTTTAAATCTAATAACTAGAAGTTTGAGTCAAATAATTATTTAACTTCGACTTCTGCACCAGCAGCTTCAAGAGCTTTCTTGTGTTCTTCTGCTTCAACTGGTGAAATCTTTTCTTTGATGTTGCATGGAGCACCATCAACGAGTTTCTTAGCATCCATAAGTCCGAGACCTGTGATTGCTTGAACTGCTTTGATGACTGCAACTTTTTGTAAGCCACATGCTTTAAGGACTAATGTAACTTCACTTGGTCCTTTTGCGGATTCTTCTTCAGCTGCTGCTGGAGCTGGTCCTGCTGCTGCGACTGCTGCTGTGACACCAAATTCTGCTTCTACTGCTTTGACGAGTTCATTTAATTCGAGAACTGACATTTCTTTTAAAGAAGCAATGATTTCTTCATTTGTTAACTTTGCCATAATAAGTTCCTCCTATAGGCATTAATTTTTGCTATCCGCAACTGCTTTGACTGTAGCAGCGAATTTTTGGATAGGTGCATTTAAGCACGATAAGAACATTGATAATAAGCCATTCTTATCTGGTAATGTAGCGATTGCCTTCATTCCTTCGGCATCCATGACCTTGCCTTCGGCAAATCCTGCTTTAATTACTAAGTTTTCATTCTTCTTAGCAAATTTTGCAAGTACCTTTGGTCCGGCATTGATTTCTTTGGAGAAGACGTATGCATTTGAACCAGTTAAGTATTGGTGAAGATCATCGTGTCCAAGTTCCTTACTTGCAATAGTAACAAGTGTGTTCTTGTAAACAGTGAAGCTAGCACCGACAGCTTTAAGAGATTTTTTAAGTTCGCTAATTTCAGCGACTGTTAATCCACGATATTCAACAATTGTAAGAGATGCTGATTCTTTGAATGAATCTTCAATCTTGCTAACAATTTCTTTCTTGGATTTAAGAATTTCTTGATTCATCTGTTCTACCTCCTTCTTTTAATAGTCAATTAGAGGCACCAATATATTGGTAATACACCTCGGTAACATTATTAAGCCCCTTGGCCGTTACTGTCTTAGATATATTGTGCTCTTCTACATTCCTTCAAATACGAAGTGAATGGATGGGCCCATTGTTGTATGAACAACAGCGGTTTTAATGTAAGAACCTTTAACGGCAGCTGGTCTAACTCTAACGAGTGTAGATGTAAGAGCCTTTAAGTTCTCAACGAGTTTGGCACTTTCGAAGCTAACACGTCCGATTGATAAATGCATGTTTGCATCCTTATCTAAACGATATTGAACTTTTCCGAGTTTGAATTCTTTGACTGCTTTCGCAATGTCTGGTGCAACTGTGCCAGCTTTTGGGTTTGGCATTAAGCCTTTAGGACCTAAGGTTCTTGCAGCTTTACCAAGTTCGCCCATCATATCTGGGGTTGCGATGATGACATCGAATTCGAACCAATTCTCTCTAAGGATTTTTTCAATTAATTCCTTGCCTCCGGCAAAATCCGCACCGGCTGCTTTGGCATCCTCAACCTTGGATGTAATTGCGCAAATCTTTTTGCTCTTTCCGTTTCCGTTTGGGAGTATGAGAGTACCTCTGACTTGTTGATCTGCTTGTGTAGGATCAACATCGAAATGGAATGAGACATCGACTGTTGCGTCAAACTTAACGGTTGATGTTTTCTTGACAAGTTCGCAAGCTTCTTCGATTGAATAAACTTTACCTTTTTCAACGAGTTCTGCGACTTTCTTATAATTCTTACCTAATTTCTTCATAATAATTATTCGTCAATCGCGATACCCATATTGCGGCATGATCCTGCAACAACTTTCATTGCTGATTCAACATTATCGCAATTGAGGTCTGGTAACTTGTATTCAGCGATTTCCTTGAGTTGTGCTTTGCTGATGTGGCCAACAATAACTTTTGGGTTAGCTGAGCCTTTTTTGATACCAGCAGCTTTGAGGATTAAACCTGCAACTGGGGAAGTCTTGATTACAAAGTCGTGGGACTTGTCTTCATAAGCTGTAATAATGACAGGAACGATTTCGCCTTTTCTGTCAGCAGTCTTCGCATTGAAGTCTGTGCAGAATTTTGGCATGACGACACCAGCTGAAGCAAGTTTTGGTCCTGGTTTAGCTTCGCCGCCTGGGAGTTCCATCTTAACAACTTTGACGATTCTTTTACTCACGTGACATTTCCTCCTTTTCTTTCTAGATTTGTCCGTGTCGTGGTCTTGTGTGGACCGATCGTTTGGTCCTTCCACGATACGTATGCACTTTTGTGCGCTCTCTCATTAGCGAACAACATGC
>DLBE01000059.1 GCA_002494205.1 Caryophanales bacterium UBA7029 | reverse complement strand
GGTAATTTGGTGGTCAAAACCTCCACCTTCTTTTGCGGTGTAACCACATCCAACTGCAATTCGTTTCGTTAGTTTTCGATGCTCCCTTAATCTCATTGCAAGATCATCGTTCATTTCTTTTAGAATGAGTTTGGCTTCTTGAGGGGTGTAATCCTTCATTAAAACTTGTCCAACAGACAATGAAGTGTCTTGTGGGATGTATTTATCTCTTAAATCAGTGTTATCAATGCCGTTCGCGTGTTCCCAAAGTTGCTCTCCCATTATACCAAATTTGGCTTTGAGAAGACTCTTGTCCGTGTTAGCTAATTGGCCGATAGTTTCAATACCCATCGCATTAAGTTTTGCCTCATAACCATGGGAAATACCCCACATTTTTGATATTGGAGTTACTTTCCAGAGTTTATTTTTTACATCTGCTTTTGTCCAAACTGCAACATATGGTGGTTTCTTTTTTCCGTCTAAATCTAAGGCTACTTTTGCCATTAGCATGTTGTATGAAATTCCGGCAGTGGTTAGTAAACCCGTTTTTGAAGTTATCGCGTTTTGAAGTTTTCTAACAAGTTGGTATGGGGTGCAGTCATAAGCCTTTAAATATGGACTTAGATTGACAAAAAATTCGTCAATTGAATAAACATGAATATCATCTTCGCCTATGTAATTGAGAACAATATCAATAATCTCTGCGCTCTTTTTAACATAAAGCGACATTCTTGGTTGGGCGAAAACCATACCTTCGATATGTGGAAGATCTCTTCTTCTACAAACTGATGGAACCCCCATTTCTTTTAAGAAAGGAGAAACTGAAAGAACTATAGTTCCATCGCCTCTTGTTGGGTCGCACACCACAAGTGGTGTAGTAAAAGGATTGAGGTTTCTTTCAACACACTCAACGAAAGCATAAAACGCCTTCATATCAATTACAGCAATACTTCTATCCATCTCAACCATTTTACTAAAAATACTAAAATTTATTAACTAGAATTATTAAAAATTATTTTTGTGAATATATTCTCAAAAACTTTAGCTAAATAATGTATAATAATGATTACGGGGTATCTTTATGGAAATTGTATCAATTATTTTATCAGGCGTTGCATTAGTAGTTTTAATTGTTTTGCTCATTGTTTTACTTACAAGAAAGACTGGTCCTTCTCAAGAATCAGATAGGTTAGTTGAAAAATCTGTGCAAGTTGTTATGTCAAAAGAGATGACAAATTTTGTGCATGAATTAGACAAAAATAGTGAAAAATCCTCGGAAAATCTTAAGAAATTTGAATTAGAAACACAAGAATTTTTAACAAAAAGAATTGAGGCGTTAAACAAACAACTTGATGATAAGATTGCTGCTTTAGATAAAAAAGTTGATGACAAACTTAAAGAAGGTTTTAAAGGTACATCTGAATCAATGGCACAAGTTAGAGAAAGACTTTCTGCTATCACAAAAGCTCAAGAGCAAATGGAAGGGCTCGGAAAAGAAGTTGTTTCGTTAAAAGGAATTTTAGAAGGCAACCAAAGCCGTGGTCAGTATGGTGAATATCAACTCAAAATGGTTTTAAATAACGTTTTTGGTGACACAATCGGTTGTTATGAGGAACAATACACGATGAAAAAAGTAAAAGATGGAGATGATGTTCGTGCTGATGCTGTCGTCTTTATGCCTGAGCCAAATAAAATGATCGCAATAGACTCAAAATTCCCATTCCAAGACTACAAACGTTTATTTGACGCAGAAACACCTGAGGAGAAAGAGAGCTTAAAATCTCAATTTGCTGCCGCCGTTAAAAAGCATATTACAACAATTAAAGATAAATACATAATTCCAGGAAAAACAGCCCAAGAAGCATTGATGTTTATTCCTAATGATGGAGTTTTTGCTTATGTTCATCACGAATTACAAGATGTTGTAGATTATTCGAGAAAACAAAAGGTTATTTTGACTTCCCCATCAACGCTTTCGCCAATTCTTGTAACCATAAATATGGTTAGAATTGAGGCAGAACGCGCTAAAAATGCAGCCGAAATTACAAAACAACTTAATGCACTTGGAAAACAGTTCGAGATGTTTGGTCGAGATTGGGAATCGCTATCAACTCAACTTGAAAGAGCGACTAAATTTAGAGAAAAACTTGATTCAAGAGTTAGTAAAATTACAACAAGATTCGACACAATTTCTGCCGCAGACGTTAAACAAATCGATGACGACTCATATATAGAAGAAATCGAAGAAAAAGAATAGTATGACTTCCCTTTCTTCATATATAATTAGAGCCTATTTTATACTTACAAACAGTAAGAAACGTTTTGAAGTTGATTCTCAAAGAATCATGAATGGGACTTTTAAACACAAACCAGAAGATCCAATTGAAGATTACATTAGTGATTTTAGATTAGAAAATCAAAGCAACAGACGTGTCTATATCATTAATGATAGAGGCGATGATTCACAAAAAACTTTATTTTATTTTCATGGTGGTGGCTACCTAAATCCTATTTGTAAACACCACTGGAGATTCTTAGCAAAAATAGCTCATGAAATGGATGCAAGAATTGTTGTGCCTATTTATAATAGAGTGCCTGAATCTTCTTATAAAATTGAATTCCCGATTATGGAAGAAATTTATACAAAATATCAAAGCAAAAAACATAAAAACTTTTTCGGTGGAGATTCTGCGGGTGGTGGAATGGCTGTTGGACTATGTTATTGGTTAAAAGATAAAGGTTTAAAATTGCCAGACGTTTTATATCTTTTCTCTCCATGGCTTGATGTTGAAATGAAAAATCCGGAAATAAAAACCATTGGAAAGAAAGCGAAAATGCTTGGTTTTACAGGTCTTACAGTTATTGGTGACACCTGGACTGACAACGACATGAAAAATAAGTATTGTTCACCAATAAATGGAGATGTTTCAATTCTTCCACCTGTATATTTATATACAGGGACCTACGATATTCTCTACCCTGATATGAAAATATTTAAATCGCTTTTGGAAAGCAAAAATAAACAAATTGTCTTTAGAGTTTATCCTAAGATGGAACACGTTTTTATTGTTTATCCGATGCTAAAAGAAGGTAAAAAAGCTTTCGCTGATCTTAAACATGATTGGTTATAAAATAAAAATCGCTTTTATTTAAAAGTTATTGTTTTAGAATATTACTCGTGGTTAAAAATAGACACTTATCAGCATTTATATCTTCATCGCTCTCTATCGTACCGATGATAGCGATTATTTTAATATTACATTTTACAAATTTAGCCAAAATTACAACCGAAACATCCAGTTCCAACATCTGGTTGGTTCTTATAGGAATGGTTGTTTTAATTGTTGGTTTAGCATTATTCCAAATCGGAGCCTCATCATCTTTAAGCAAAGTTGGCGAATACATGGGAACATCTTTATCAAAGCAGAAAAATGTTTTTATTGTTGTCTTATTTTCGTTAACTTTAGGCTTATTAATTACTTGTGCCGAACCAAGTATCATCATAGTTTCAAAGCAAGTTACAATAATTCCTGGACCAGCAAATGCATTTGTTTTAGTCGGCGGAATCGCTATCGGTGTTGGTGTATTTCTTGTAATCGGTGTTTTAAGAATTATTCGTCATAAACCACTTAAATTATGGTATGTATTTTTCTATTGTTTAACATTTATGTTAATCTCTTTAATTGCAATTGACCCGGAAAGAAGAAAATTGCTTCCATTTATCTTTGATGCCGGTGGCGTAACAACAGGTTCTGGAACCGTTCCATTTATTCTTGCATTAGGCGCCGGTGTTGCTACCGTTAGAGGTGGTAAAAACGCCACAAACGATTCATTTGGACTTGTTGGTATTGCCTCTATTGGTCCAATTATTTCAACCGCATTATTAATAATGATTAATGCTAACGTTCCGCCATATCAACTTGCAAATTCTGGAGATATGACAATTTTAATGAGATTTGTTGATGCCTTTATCCCATCAATGACTGGTTATGGAAGTTCTGTAGAAGTTTTGATTGCTATCGCTCCAATTTTAATTATTTTCTTCATTTATAACGCTTTTTATATCAAGTTAACAAAAAAGAAAGTAATTAGTTTACTAATTGGTTTTGCCTATGCCTATGTTGGCCTTGCCTTATTCTTAAGTGCGACAACCGCTTCAATGTCTCCAGTTGGTGCAATTGTTGGCCAAAAATTAGCATCACAAAAAGATATAACAGTTATTCTTGTTTCGTTTGTGATAGGATTGGTCACAATTCTTTGTGAACCAGCAGTTCATGTTTTAACAAAACAAATCGAAGACATTTCAGATGGACGCATTACAAAAATTACTGTTTTATTAACACTTTCTTTAGGTGTTGGCGTTGCTATTTGTTTAGCCGCCATACGAGCAGTCTTTAAATTTTCAATTCTTTATATCGTTATACCGGGATACGCTTTAGCTTTAGCGTTATCTTTCTTTAGCCAAGATATTTATACCGCAATTGCATTTGACTCTGGCGGAACTGCATCAGGTCCAATGGCGGCATCATTTGTTTTACCTATGATTATTGGAATTGTTATTGGAAGAGCAGACGGAAAAGTAAATGATGTCTATGAATATGGTTTTGGTGTTGTTGCTTTAATCGCGATGACTCCAATTATTGCTATTCAAATCTTAGGTATTATTCAGAAGATTAAATCCGATCAAGCATACTCAATTATGCGTAAACATGTTTACTCAGTTGAAGATGCTCAAATCATTAATTTTTAGGGGAATTTTATGGGTTTTTTCGGGAAAAAAGCAAAAAATAATAAAGAACTTCCGTCGGCAAGTAGCATTGCAGACAAGAAGCTTTCTTTATTCATAACCATTGTTGGAAAAGGCCAAGCACAAGCAATAACTCGTTTATTCGAAAGAGATGGTTCTAGTGCTCAATTTATTCAACGTGGCGAAGGAACAGCTTCTAAGGAAATCTATGGTATTTTAGGTGTTGAAGATAATGATAAGGACATTATTTTCTCATTTATCGCCCAAGAAAAGATTCCTGATATTAAAACCGAATTAAATGCCTTTTTCTTAGCAAACAAAAAGAATCGCGGAATTGGTTTTTCAATCCCTTTATCAAGTATTATTGGGCTAAGAGTTTATCAATTCTTAGCAAACACAGTGGAGGATAGATAATATGAAGCACGAATTAATTATTGTAATTGTAAATGCAAATTATTCAGAAATTGCAATGAATGCCGCAAGAGATGAAGGCGCAAGGGGCGGAACTATTGTTCATGCTCGTGGCACCGGAACAAAAGCAATGGAAGAAAAATATGGAGTTGTTATTACTCCTGAAAAAGAAATGCTTCTTATTTTGGTTAGCGAAACGATTCGCGATAAAGTCCTTAATGCTGTTTATAAAGTTGCAGGTCTTGCAACAGATGGTCAAGGAATCGCCTTTTCTTTACCAGTTAATGATGTTGTCGGACTTAAATTTGATTGAAAAAATATAGTTTCTATTATTAAATCGATACACTTGGGCCTGTAGCTCAGTTGGGAGAGCATCTCGTTCGCAACGAAAAGGTCACCAGTTCGATCCTGGCCAGGTCCACCAAAATTTCTAAAATTTGTAGTTGTCCAAAGTCACTTATCCGAAGTTTGCTAAAAACTTCCATCTGATTAGGACACACATAAGACATAAAGAGATCTATCGGAAGGTAGGTCTTTTTTTGTTGTTTTAAAATGTCTCTCGGCGGGTAACAAAAAGCATGACTTTATTGCGGTTAAAAGAATTAACGCTTAAAATACAAATGAATTTTATTGTCGTTAGGTGATGTTATGAAAAAAATAAAGATTTTACCGATTGTTGTTGGCACAACTGCACTTTTTGTGTTTGCTGCTGGACTAGTATTTAACCATGGTTCAAATGTAAAAGCAGTAAAAGCGGCTGGTACAACGGTTGATTTATCAGAATTAACCGCTGATTATGTCGCTCAAAACGGAGATATTCTAACTGGAACTTTAGGTGGTCTTTACAAAATTTCTATCGCAGATAAGGCTATTGTTACATTAAATAATGCAGCAATTAATGGAGTAAATAATGTTAGTTGCCCTTATGCCGGAATCACTTGTTTAGGCGATTCAACAATTATTTTAGAAGGAGATAATACTGCTGTTGGTTTTCAATCGTATTATCCCGGTATTTTTATTCCAAAAAACAAAACATTAACAATTAAAGAAAAAGCAGAAACTCCAGGTTCGTTAAAGGCTCATAGTTCGAAACTAACCGCGCCTGCAATTGGGAGCACTCAACTTTCTGAATATAATGAAGGTGGGAATTTGATCGTTAATAGTGGAACTCTCAATCTTTCTAGTAAATCTCGTGCTGCATGCATTGGGTCAGTTAACGGTGGGTCATTTGGGAATATTACTATTAATGGTGGAACAATTAACGGAAATACAATAAATGCTGCTGCTGTTATTGGTAGTGGCTGTCCTGGAACATGTGGGGACATTACTATTAATGGTGGAAATATTACGGCAGTAGTGATTATACCGGTACAGGAATTGGTTCTGGCTCCGAAGGAACATGTGGTAATATCACAATTACTGGTGGAACTATTAATGCATCAGTAGGTTCTAATGGAGGAGCAGTGATTGGTGCTGGCTACAATGGAGGCGTTTGTGGAGATATTTTGATTAGTGGTGGCACGATTACAGCAACCGCAAACAAGGATTTCAATGCCGCAATTGGAAGCGGTTATGCGGACCAAAATGAAAGTATTTGTGGCAATATTACTATTACAGGAGATGATACTGTAGTTACAGCAACTAGAGGGGATCACACTACCTATAGTGTTGGTCCAGGATATGATTCTAAATGCGGAACGGTAACCGTAGGAGGTGTTGTTGGATATAGAACAGAAAAAGTTTTTAAATATCCGTTTGAACACACCCATAATTGGTCATATGTTGCAAGCGGATCCTCTATTACTGCTTCATGCAGCAATTCAGATTGCCCAGCTATAACTGGTTTAACTCTTACATTGCAAGCACCTGATAATCTAGTTTATGATGAAACAAACAAAGTTTGCTCTTTTGCTGCTGAATATAGTGAGGCTGCATTTGGAACACCTTCAACCAAATATTACAAAAATAACTCTCTTGTCAGCGAATGCGTTGATGCTGGAGTTTATGAAGCTAGTGTAACTGTTGGAGGAGCAACCGCAAAACTTCAATTTGAAATTGCAAAAGCAAATCCAGCTTATGTTGTTCCATCTGGATTACGTATTAAAGCTAATTCAACGCTTTCTATGTTATCATTACCAACTGGATTTACTTGGGTAGATCCAACTCAAAATGTTGGTAGTACTACGGGTAATTTCACTTTTAAAGCAAATTATACTCCAAGCGATAACGATAATTATAACGTAGTTAATAATATAGATATTCCTGTTGAAGTTTATGTTCACGAACACAATTGGTCATATGTTGCTAATGGCTCATCTATCCTAGCTTCTTGTAGCAATCCAGAGTGTTCAGTTGATACTGGCTTAACTCTTTCTTTAGTTGTTCCAACGAATTTAGTATTTGACGATTCCGCTAAAACTGCTTCATTTGAACTTGGTTATAGTAGTGAAGCTTTTGGAACGCCTTCAATCGAATATTACGAAAATGACTCTCTTGTCAGCGAATGCATTGATGCAGGAATCTATGAAGCTAGAGTAACTGTTGGAGGAGCAACCGCAAAACTTCAATTTGAAATTGCAAAAGCAAATCCTACTTATGTAGTTCCAAGCACTATAGACGCTCCATATGATGTTGAATTATCAACAATTGGACTTCCAGAAGGATTCTCCTGGATGGATGGAACTCAAAAAACATCTACTTGGGGAGAAAATGCTTTTAAAGCTAAATACACTCCGAGTGATACAGTTAACTACAATGTAGTTGAAAACATTGACATCAAAGTTAATGTTAAATGGATTTTAGTGGATCCGACTGAAGGTGATGTT
>DLBE01000049.1 GCA_002494205.1 Caryophanales bacterium UBA7029 | reverse complement strand
TTGAAGTTAACTGTGAAACAGATTTCGTCGCAAAAGGCGAAAGATTCCACAAGTTAGTTGATGACACTGCTAGTGAAACATTAGCCAAAGGCTATTCTTCAATTGAAGAAGCAAAAACTGGTGTTGCTCAACTCTTCACTGATGCAACTGTTGCAATGGGTGAAAAGCTTGATTATAGACGTTTCGAAGTTGTTGCTAAATCAGGAGCTCAAGGATTTGGTAGTTACATCCATATGGGTGGTAAAATTGCTACTTTAGTAGTTCTTGAGAAAGATGATGCAGAACTTGCAAAAGGTCTTGCAATGCACATTGCTGCTAACGCTCCAAAATACGTTAAAGCAGAAGATATTCCTGCTGATGTAATTGCTCATGAAAAAGCAATCGCCTTAGAGAATATGAAAAACGATCCTAAGATGGCTGGTAAACCAGAAGCTATGCTTAATGGTATTGCTGATGGCAAAGTTAAGAAATTACTTGCTGATTCGGTCTTAGGCGCACAAGTCTATTTATTAGATGGTGAAAAGACAGTTGCTGCTGTACTCAAAGAGAAAGGCAACAACGTTGTTAAATTCGTACGTTTCGCTGTTGGCGAAGGTATTGAAAAACGTAAAGACGACTTCGCAGCAGAAGTAATGTCTCAAGTTAAGTAAATTTAAAGGGGGCCTTATGTATTCGAGAATTTTATTAAAACTTTCTGGGGAAGCACTCTCTGGAGGTAAAAAAGATGGAATCCTTGATAGCGAGGCCCTTTTAAATACTGCAAAAGCCGTTAAGGCTATTGCTGATACAGGTTCAGAAGTTACAATTGTTATTGGTGCTGGAAATATTGCTCGTGGTGCTATTGTTGAAAAACTTGGTATCAATCGTGTTTCTGGTGATTACATGGGAATGCTAGGTACAGTGATTAACTGTATTGCATTAAAGGAAACATTAGAAAAAATAGGACAAAAAGCTGTTGTTTTATCTGCAGTCAACGTCACTTTTACTGAAATTTATACTCCTGAGCTTGCTGACAAATATTTAAAAGAAAAAAATGTTGTTTTGTTTGGTGCCGGAACCGGAAAACCATTCTTCACTACAGACACATGTGCAACACTTCGCGCTATTGAAATTAAAGCTGATGCTATTTTAATAGCAAAAAACGGAGTTGATGGCATTTATTCCGATAATCCACTTACGAATAAAGACGCTTATATGTTCAAGGAAATTACATGTTCCGAAATCATAAAAAGAGACTTAAAGGTTATGGATTTAAGCGCTGTTGAAATGCTAAAAGACAAGGATATTGATGTTCGTGTATTCAATATGAACAAAACCGAAAACTTTGCTAAAGTTGCCCGTGGAGAAGATATCGGAACAACTATTAAGAAAGGATAAATTATGGACGCAATTGCATTAGAAGCTAAAGAAAACATGTCAAAATCAATTCAATCTTTTGAAAATGAACTTGTTAAATTAAGAACCGGAAGAGCTTCACCTGCTATGCTTAACGGCATTGAGTGTGACTATTACGGAGACAAAATTGAAATCACTCAAATCTCATCAATTTCATCTCCTGAACCACGTCAATTACTTGTTAAACCATATGATAAAGGCGATGTAAAATCTATTCTTGCTGCTATTGCAGCAGCTAACATTGGAGTTAATCCAGTCAATGAAGGCGACTCAATTAGAATTACAGTTGCTCCATTAACTGAAGAAACACGTCGTGAGCTTGTTAAAAAAGCAAAAGCAATGAGCGAACAAAGCAAAATTGCTATTAGAAATATTCGTCGTGACTTTATTGATTTAGTTAAAGCTAGCGACGACATGACAGAAGATCTTCAACATCAGGTTCAAGATGAGATTCAAAAAGTCACTGATGAAGCAGTTAAACAAATTGAAGATATCTTGGCTAAAAAAGAGTCAGAAATTATGGCAATATAAGAGAGGCTAATGCTTCTCTTTTCTTTTTAAGAATTCATCACATTATTTTTGTTATACACTTGCGGATGTTTTTCGCTTATATGTATAATATACACGCATGAAAGAAATTACTTTAAATAAGCCAATCGAACACTTGGCAATTATCATGGACGGAAACGGTCGTTGGGCAAAGGAACGTGGTCTTTTGCGTACCCAAGGACACAAAGTTGCTTTTGATAGAATCATTGAACTTTTCGATTATTGCAGAGATTACGATATTAAAGTTTTATCTTTATATGCATTTTCAACTGAAAACTGGAAAAGACCAAAATCAGAAGTATCTTTCCTTTTCAAATATCTTGAAATTTTCTTTAAAAGAGAAATTAAGAAAATTATGAAAGACGGCACTAAGATTATGGTTTCAGGAGATATTTCTAAACTTCCAAAGAAAACTCAAGAAACTACTCTTAAAGCAATTGAAATGACGAAGGATAATCCAAACATAATCTTAAATATTTGTCTTAACTATGGCGGTAAAGAAGAACTTACTAGAGCCGCTAGGTTAATAGCTGAAGAAGTTAAAGAAGGTAAGCTCAATATCGAAGATATTAATGAACAAGTAATGGAAAATCATTTATATACAGCAGGTTTGCCAAATGTCGATTTAATGATTAGAACTAGTGGTGAAATTAGAACATCTAACTTCTTACCTTGGCAAATAGCTTATGCTGAATACGTGTTTACTCCTGTTTATTTCCCGGATTTTAAAAGAAAAGAATTTGTTGATTGTTTAATCGAATATAACAAACGTAATAGAAGATACGGAGGGCTTAATGATGAAAAAAATAATTAAAACCAATGAAATTTCTGAATCAGCCAAGAAATCAATGGTTACAAGAATTATTACTGGCATCGTTATGGCTGCCGTTGCAATTCCTGCCATTGTTATTGGTGGTTGGTTTTACTTCTTCTTAATTCTTGTACTTGCCTTAATTGCTGCTATTGAAATTGTTAAAGCATCAAACTTAAAAGGTTTAACTAGAGTCTTAATTTACTTTGTGACAATCGTTTTCACCTTAGGAATTATTTATTACTCGATGCTTAACTCCAATATGGAGGCACTAAGATCCGAGGGAAGTGAAGCTTTTAGAAAATTTGATTTCCTTCCTAATTCATTCCATGATATTAACTTATCTATCATGCTTATAACAATTATGTTATGTGTGTATTTTTTAATATCATTTGCTGCCGAACCATTTCATATTGCTTACGTTTTCTACTTTGTATCAATGATACTTGTTATAACAATTGGAATGCAGTCATTCTTATTCCTACGTTATAGTCCATTTTACTTCTTCTATAATGCTTATAAAGCAGATCCATCAATTTGGGAAGACATTGTAAAGGGACCATCTTTCAAATATGGTCAATCAATGCTTCTTTCAATTTATGTCATTATTGGAGTTACATTTAATGATATGGGTGCTTACTTTACTGGAATGTTATTTGGTAAACACAAAATGAACGAAAGAATTTCTCCAAAGAAAACTTGGGAAGGTTTCTATGGTGGTGTTGCTATTTCGTTTGTGTTCTCTGTATTGTTTGCGATTATTACCGCAGCAATTGGAAAACCGATGCTTCCATTCTTTGATTTGCAACACATTTATTTCCCAATCATTATTTCACTTGTTATGCCTTTAATTTCAGATGTTGGAGACTTCGTTTTCTCTTCAGTTAAAAGAACATTTGGTGTTAAAGACTTCTCTAATTTACTCCCTGGGCATGGTGGTGTATTAGATAGAGTTGACTCACTTATCTTTGCTTCTGCCTTAGTTTCCACATTAATCGTATTCATGAATGAAATGCTTCAAACAACATCAATAGTTTAATGGAAAATACAAAAAACGTCTTATTACTTGGCGCTTCTGGTTCTATCGGTAGTCAAACTCTCGACATAATTAATGAAGCGAACGGTAGGTTTGTTCTTACCGCCTTTTCGGTAGGCAAGAATTATGAAAAAGCCCGTGAAATTCTAGGAAAATTCCCAAATATTAAGCACGTTTACGTTATTTCTAAAGAAGATGCTGATGCTTTAAGAAGCGAGTATCCATTAGTGAAAATTTATTTTGGAAAACGTGGATTAGCTAAACTTACAAAAGCTGCAAAATTTGATATGTGCGTAAATGCTCTTGTAGGTTTTGCTGGACTCGAACCATCTATTATTGCTTTAAAACGAAATAAAATCCTTTGCTTAGCAAATAAAGAATCTCTAGTTGCTGGTGGTGAATTAATAAACGCACTTCTAAGTAAAGGCAAAGGAAAACTTTATCCGATTGATTCTGAGCATGTTGCATTAGCAAAATGCCTAAAAGCGTGTAAAAAAGAAGATGTTAAACGCATTTTAATAACTGCTTCCGGTGGTGCTTTAAGAAATCTTCCAATGGAAAAGTTAGAATATGTAAAGGCTGAGGAAGCTTTAAAACATCCAACATGGAAGATGGGCAATAAAATCACAATTGACTGTGCAACGATGATGAACAAGGGATTTGAAATTATTGAAGCATATTATCTTTATGATTTCCCTTTAGAACAAATTGAAGTTTTAATGCATGATGAATCTTTGGTTCATTCCGCTATTGAATTAAATGATGGAATGTTTGTAGTAGATTATGGAAAACCTGATATGCATAAACCAATTAAATGGGCAATGTATGAAGGTGAAGTTAATAATGATGTTATAAAAGTTAAATCATTGTCAGAACTTAAAGATTGTCATTTCCATGAATATAATCCAAAAAGGTATCCTTGCACTGAACTTGCAAAGCAAGCACTCTCTGATGGAGTTTCTAAATTAGTTGCTTTAAATGCTGCTAATGAAGTACTTGTAAATCGATATTTAAAAGACGAAATTAAGTTTACAGATATTGCAAAGAAACTTAAAGAAATGGTGGATTTTATTCCACTTTTACCAAAATGTAGTTTACCTATGATTAAACTGGTTGATAAGTTAACAAGAAGGGAGGCCGAGAATGCTTGATACAATAATTTCTATAATTTTATTTATCTTAGCTTTTGGTATTTTAATTTGCATTCACGAAGCTGGCCACCTTTCTATGGCTAAACTTTTTAAAGTTTATTGTAAAGAATATTCAATTGGTTTTGGTCCTAAAATCTTCTCTAGACTTAAAGAAGGCAAAGAAACTAGATTTTCAATTCGTGCTATTCCTTTTGGTGGTTATGTTTCGATGTATGGAGAAGGATTAGAAGATGATCCAGAATTTAAAGATATTCCAAAAGAAAGATCTCTTGAATGCATCAAAAAATGGAAGAAAGCAATCATTCTTTCTGCTGGCGTAATTCTTAATGCGGTATTAGCATTTATTCTCATTTTTATTTCCAATTTTGCTTTCCCTCAAATTGGATACACAAGAAAGGCCATTGTTGCTGAATCTTCTTTAATTGCAAAAGAAGGTGTTAAGGCCGGAGATAAACTTAAGTTTATTTATCCAAAATCATACGAAGATAAAGATGGATCGATTGCTCCATTTACTTACCAATATACCGATAATAGTAAATTAATTCATGCTGGTAATTTCTTTATTGTTGATAGCGATGTGACTTTTAACGACGACGAAAAACAATATGTTGCCGCTTATATGTTTAGCGGAAATAAAAACGAACCACACTTTAGTGATGGTTTAATGATTTTCGAAGCTATCAAAGGTGACAAACTTGAATCAACACTAAAATATAAAGGCGATACCAAAGAAACAGATTTGAAGTCAGAATTTATTTCTTGGTATAAGCACGGTGGCCCTGAATATTACCCTAATTATGAAAAGGCTGTTACAACTTTAAAAAATAAGAAAAGCAAGCTTGAAATAGATTTAAATTTCGAGAAAAAAGGTGCAATTTCCCTACAAATTCCTGGAAATTTTGAGAAAAAAGGAGACAAATTAGTCTTCTCATCCTTTAAGGATATTGGATTATCATTTGAACGTTCAAAAATATGGTTACCAGTTGGTACAAGATTTAAAAATACATTTGAAGATTATGGATATGCTGCAGGAGCTGTATTTAAGGGATTAGGAGTTCTCTTTACGGGCGGCATAAGAAACATGTCTGGTATTGTAGGCATTTTCTCTATGTCTTCTTCACTATATACGCAATACACATTCTCGACATATTTATTCTTCTGGGGCCTTATATCAGTTAACCTCGCAATATTCAATTTATTACCTTTCCCTGGACTCGATGGTTGGCAGTTACTAGTAACTGCCATAGAGGGCATATCGCATAGGAAAATCCCAGCGAAATTTAAGACGATTATGTCATTAATTGGAATAGGCTTATTGTTTGCTTTAATGGCAGTAATTATTGTCTTAGATGTATTAAGGATTGTGGGGGTGTAGTCATGAACGATAAGATGATTAGATTTTTAAACTCTATTGGAATCGAGAACGTCGATCGTTTTGACTTAGATTTTGATATTGTGACCCGAAATTCACTTAACAGAAATCAAATTGACATGCTGATTGTCAAACAAACACCTTGGACCTTTGATTTATGGGAAGAATTCCAATCCCACTTGGAGTCCATTAAGTATCCTTATACGATGAAGTTTTCGTATATTAAAAAACCACAGGCAAATGATGCAACAAAACTTTTTGGTGATTGGCATTATTCGCATTGTAGATTTAATTCGTTCTTAAAACTAATTGGTATCGCTAATACGATTACCTTTTACTATGAAAATGAAAACGAAAAAGAGAAGAATGCTCAGGTAGTAAAAGACTTTGGAAATTTCCTTGAATTCATCGGCTACAATTTTGTCTTAGAACATAAAATTATCGAAAAAACCCCAGAAAAACCGGTAAAAATTGAGGATAATGATAGAAAAGTAGAGATGGATGAAGATGAAGAAAGAACCCTTAATGCTTTCCAATCTTCAGTCGTTGAAATGCGTCACGAAATGGAGAAAAATCCTCGCGCTAATCAATCATGGAAAGATCGAATTCCGTACAAGAAAATTGATGACTTTTCAAAGATAGATAGAGACTCTGCAAATGTCGAGGTTGAAGGACAACTTTATGGTATAGATAAACCAAAAATTATTCGAAGCGGTAAAACAATGCTTACTTGTGGTCTTGGAAAAGGCGAATACGGTATTTCGTTGAAGTTATTAGAAAATGAAAATATGTCACCGGACTTCCTTGAGACTCTTAAAAACGAAAGTTGGGCAAGAGTTAGAGGCTATGTTAGCAACGATTTTAAGAATAAATTAACAATTGATGTTAGAAGCATTGAAGTTATTGATGGTCCTGAGCTTAGAACTGATGATGAGGAAGAAAAAAGAGTTGAACTTCATTTACACACAAAAATGTCCGCTATGGATGGCGTGACTTCAACTGAGAATTACTTTAAACTTGCGAAAAATATGGGACATACTGCTTTAGCAGTAACTGACCATGGTGTTGTACAATCTTATCCAGAAGCTCAAGAG
>DLBE01000070.1 GCA_002494205.1 Caryophanales bacterium UBA7029 | reverse complement strand
GCGACTCTTTGACATTGACCACCAGAAAGTTGATTTGGTTTTTTCTTCTCCATTCCTTGGAGGCCAACAGTTCTTAAAGCTTCGTATGCTCTTTTTTCACGTTCTTCTTTGGAGACCCCTGCTATTGTTAATGCTAGTTCGACGTTTTTGAGAATATTTTGATGTGAAATTAAGTTGTAAGTTTGGAAAACAAATCCGATTGAATGGTTTCTATAAGTATCCCAATCTCTATCAGTATATTCTTTGGTAGAAACACCATTAATTAGTAAATCACCTTCGGAGTAGCGATCAAGTCCACCAATGATGTTTAAAGTTGTGGTTTTTCCACAACCAGATGGACCTAAAATAGATACAAATTCGTTAGTCCTAAAATTAACTGATATTCCCTTCAGTGCGTGAGTGACGTTATTTCCACTCACATAGTCTTTCACAATATTTCGAAGCTCTAGCATAATGAATCTCCCTTTAACATAAAGTTAAGCATAATAATATAGACTAATTTTCAAAATACAATAAATTTTTACATATATTTCATCAACTTATGGGTTCAGATTGTTAAACACAATAAAAAGACTATAATAAATACGAAAGAGGAAGCAAATATGAAACATTTATTATTTGTCGTCTTAGAAAACAATACCATAACTGAAGATGTTATCCATCAATTGTCAAAAAGTGGATTTAACGGAACTATCTTAAGTTCTACATCTGTACACAACTATATGCACGATGAAGAGGAAGACACTTTATCATTCTTCTCATTAGCACATCTTTCCGAAAACAAATTTGTTCATAATACCACTTTATACTTCATTCTTGAGGATGAAAAAATAGCTGAAGTTCAGCAAATTATCCGGGAAATCACGGGAAATTTCACTAAAGTCAATGGTGGAATGTTTAAAACTCCAATTGAAAGTTTCGAAGGTAGTTTCTAAATAAAATGAATCAAATTCTTTGTATTGCATTGGCGCTTTTTGTTGGTCTATTAAGTTCACGCTTAATGAAACTTTTAAGACTGCCTAATGTTACAGGCTACTTGATTGCTGGTATTATCTTTGGTCCATATGTTTTAGGTCAATATATTGGAGGTTGGTCATCTACACCAGGGTCAGAGACATCAATCGATTCTATTAAATGGATAAGCGAAATTGCTTTAGGTTTTATTGCATTCACTATAGGTTGTTCTTTCAAGAAAAATGCACTTCAAAGAGTTGGCAAGAAAGTTATTGCTATAACAATTTTTGAAGCTCTTGGAGGTGCAATTATAACTATTGGCGCTTTACTTGTAGCTCACATTTTCTTAAAAGAGCAATTACCTATTTCACTTATATTAACATTTGGTGCAATTGCTTGTGCAACTGCGCCTGCCGCAACACTTATGGTTATAAAACAATACAAGGCAAAAGGCCCAGTTGTAGATACCTTAATTCCAGTCGTTGCATTTGATGATGCTGTTGCTCTTATTGCTTTTGCAATACTTTTCTCAATTGCTAAGACTTTAGCAGGTAAATCATCAATAAATGTTATGGATATTTTAGTGTGGCCTTTAGTTGAAATACTTGGCTCACTTATTCTTGGTACTATTCTTGGTTTTGCTATTTCATTTGCGTTCAAATTTTTCAAGTCTAGAGCTAATAGATCAATATTAATAATCTGCGCTATTTTAATCGTTATTGGTTTATCAATGCTTGGTAAGTATTACAAATGGCCATTCTCTATTTCATCATTACTTGCCTGCATGATGATAGGTGCAATCTTTATTAATGCTAGAGAAGATGCTGGAAGAACAATTGAGCGAATCGATGAAATTACTCCACCATTTTATATGCTGTTCTTTGTTATATCTGGAGCAAGTTTAGATATTACAATATTTGGTTCTAAAGGAGCTTTAACATTAGTTATTATCGCTTTAATATACGCAATATCTAGGTGTGTTGGTAAGTGGACAGGAGCTTATTTATCTGCAAAAGCAACTCATGCAGAACCAACAGTACAAAAATATCTTGGTTTTACATTATTCCCACAAGCTGGTGTTGCAATTGGTTTAGCAACCACTGCAAACCAAGCTTTTACCGATCCAAATTTAGCATCTTTAGTTTTAGCAGTTGTCTTAACATCGACAATTATTTACGAATTGCTAGGTCCAGTTATAACAAAAATTGCTCTTAAAAAAGCAGGCGAAATTACTGAATAAAATGAAAAATTACCGGAATTTCCTGAGAATTTTACTAAATTAATAAGTTTTTAAGTTCTTCAACACTATCGACTGTATAGGTGGCTTTTGTAATCCATTCTTTATCATAGAATCCAAATCCATATTTGCAAATTACACAATCGATTCCAGCATTGTGAGCTGTTTTATAATCGTATTCAGAATCTCCAATATAAACACAATCTTTTCCATCAAGTTTGCATTTATTCATAATTTCATAAATTATAAATGGATCAGGTTTCTCAGGAGTATTTATTCTTTGTCCTAAGGCAGCAACAAAGTTGATGTCTGGAAAAAGTTGTTTAACAATTGGTTCAAGTAATATCTGAGGCTTATTTGAGGCAATTGCAAGTTTATAACCAGCATTTTGAAATGTTTTTAACATTTCATTTATGCCTTCAAATGGTTTTGTTTCTTCTGATTGAACTTTTTTATAATTAATCAAAAATCGTTCCATTAATTCTCTTTCTTTTTCTACAGGGATGTTTTGACCCTCCATAGCTCTTTTAGCGAAAACTATAGCACCACCGCCAATAAAGTGTTTTCCTTCTTCGTAGGTTCTATGAATGTTAAAACCAAGTTCTTTAAAAGAAAGATTAATTGCATCTACAATTCCTTGAAGCGAATTTAGAAGTGTTCCATCTAA
>DLBE01000069.1 GCA_002494205.1 Caryophanales bacterium UBA7029 | reverse complement strand
CCAAGAAACAACAAGAGTTCTTACTGATGCAGCAGTAAAAGAGAAAACCGACACACTTCACGGACTTAAAGAAAACGTTATTACTGGTAAACTTATCCCAGCAGGTACAGGTTTATTAAGCGAATCTGAGACTGAAGAACTTCTTGCTAACTTCTCTGTTAAGAGCAAGATGAGACAAGTTAAACATCAATACGTTGAAGTTCACGATCGTCCAGAAGATCTCGAATAAAAATATTAAAGGTTGTCTAATTTAAAAAGACGACCTTTTTTATTTGGAAAATATGGTTATAATTAAGATATGAATTTTAAACGAAATTGTTTCTCAATTATTACGCTCCTAGGTAGTGTGTTTTTAATTACTGCCTGCGGGAAAAGCAATGATTTCGTTCAATACAAATATTTAGACGAGGTCACTATTAGTGACAAACCAGAAGCCGCAAAAGACGGAAGCTGGGTGAAAGAAGCTCAATTTGAATCATATTGGGCTAGTACTAAAACAATTATTGACCCTGTTTTTGGCGAACTAAAACAAGAGCTTGGCACTACCTATGAAGTTCTTAATAACTATACTGGCTCTAAGATTTTGAATTCAGAGGGTGAGAGAAAATTATTAGTTGTTCCTGTTGATTTTGCGGATTATCAATTTGATATTAACCATGAAGATTACGTTGAAAACGTAAGGAAGGCATTTTTCGGAAGTGCTAAAAACAATAAATATGTTTCTGTAGCCGAATATTATAACCGTTCTAGCTATGGAAAATTAAGAATTAAAGGCAAGGTTTGCGATAAATTCTTTACTTTCCAAAAAAATGTTACTGGAGAAGCTGCAAAAGAACTTCGTAGAGAAGATGTAAAAGAAGCATATAACTACGTTATAACCGACTGGTATCAAGCTAATTATCATAAATCAATTGATGAATTTAGACTTGACCCGATGGACCCAGAATCACCTGTTGCAATGTATTTTGTTTACGCACATCCAACAGATAACGCAAATTTCTTCTGGGCTTATACTTTTGAGGACACCCCTTTATCGTGGTCTTCATATACAACAATGGACACTTTTAATGGTGAACCAGATGCTCACACATTTATTCACGAAGTGGGTCATATGTTTGGCTTGAAAGATTATTACCCAACTGAAGATACAGATGCGGTGGAACCAACTGGTCGACTTGATATGATGGATTGTTCAGTTGGAGATCATACAGGTTTTAGCAAAATGGTCTTAAATTGGACTAGACCTTATCATGTGAAAAATAGCACAAAAATAAAAATAAGACCTCTTGTTAGTAGCGGAGATTTAATTTTAATTAAAAATAACTGGAACGGTACTGTATTTGATGAATATTACTTACTTGAAATGTATGTTCCGCTTGGTCTAAATTTCTTCGATTCAAATATCGGTAATAGCAAAGCTAAACTCCCATCCCTTCCAGGCATAAAGATTTATCATGTTGATGCTAGACTTGGATATTTTCATAAAGAAACAGCTCATTCTACGTCATTGACTTTTGATGGTTATTGTAATGTCACTGGAAATGGAGACCCAAATGTTTTAAACCCAAATATTCGAATTGCTCATGATAATTCTACACCTCAAACAGTTACTGAAGTGAAAGATTATAGGTCAAATTATCTTTACGAACTTGAATTAAACCACGTTGGTCATCCTGAAGCTGCATGTGCTACAAATATTAACTTATTCCACAAAGATGATAGTTTTACTATTAAAGAAGAAAATTTTAACGAACAACCAAATAACACTTTCTTTAAAATCGATATCAAAAGTATTAGCTATACAAGCGCTACAATTGAGATTATTAAAACCAATTAATTAAAAATTTAACGAGTTTTTAATAACGAGTGTTTAATTTCTTATTTTTCCTTGTTATTATATAAGCAACTCAATAGAGGGATGTTTATGAAGAAAAAAACTTTGTTTGTTTCTTTAATGTCGTTTTCTGTGCTTCTGGCTAATTTGGTTGGAATTTTTAGTTATAGAACAAAAAATGTAGAGAGCACTAGTGCTCAAGAAATAACTTATGAAAAAGTAACGTCACTTTCATCAATTTCAACTGGCGATAAAGTTATTTTTACAGGTAAATCAGACTCGTTTTATTACGAACTTATGGTCTATCAAGATAAATCGATCGGAGCTTATCGCCGGATGTACACCTCCGAATTTACTGGCAGTTTTTTGTTTACTGTATCTATAACAGGGTATACTTCATTCACTTTTACTATAAACGATGAAGCTTTACGCCCAAAAAATAGAGAAGACGCTGCATCTAATGAACTTTGCATTTTTAATAGTCCAAATTCCAATGAATGGGTAGTCAGTTTTGATGAATCAGGAAATGTAAGAATGTACGATTCTTTTTCTTATTTGGACTATAGCGAAAAGCGCTATATTTACTGCACTGATTCAAGCTTTGTTTATAGCAAGACTCAACAAGCTGGCTATTTTCCGATTCAAATCTATAAACAAGTTATCACATACAAAGTTTCATACGATGCGAATGGTGGAACTGGTGAAATGGATGATTCAAATAATTATATTTCAGAAAACGCATTTACATGCCCAACCGGGAAAAGATTTATTCACTGGAACACTTCTAGTGATGATAGCGGAACAACATATCGGCCGGGAGACCCTGTTAATAGTGATTTAGTTTTATATGCGATTTATGATTGGAACACATATTTTGTAGATGCTTCAGTCATTAATGGCCGCGTTTCTTCTTTAGAAGATATTACTGTTGGAGTTCTTAATACAAAAATAATTCCTGCAAATAGACACTGTCAATTACCTGATAGTGTCAGCGTTATGATGGGAGAAACAGATATTTCTAATGATGTTGAATATGACTCTTCTACTGGTGAGATTAGCTATTCTCCAGTCGCAGGTGATATTCATATTAGTGCAATTTGTCCATTTATTTATGAGCACGCCGGTACAGTAGAAGATCCTTTTGATGTTATTGAAGGATTACAAAAATGTGTTGAAACTGGGACAACGCAAACACAAGAAGAATATGTTGTTAAAGGAATAATTTCCTTTGTTAACAATGTTAACAATGGAACTATGTATAACAATGCAACATATTTTATTTCAGACGATGGTTCAAGAAATGATGAATTAGAAATTTATCGTGGCTACTATATTGATCATGCTGATTTTACTGAAGAAACTGCTAAATTAATGAAACCTGGAATGTTAGTAACTGTAAAGGGTTACCTTGTTAACTACAAAGGAAACACCAAGGAAATGACTACAGATAACTATTTAGTTGAAATTAAAAATGAGAGTGATTTTGAATTCGATGTTAAATTAAATTATACGAGTTCAATATTTCTTCTTGGTTCTAAAGGAAATATAACAATAACCCTTCCTGATGGCTTTGTTTATAAACAAACTTCTGATTATAAAGATGATAAATCATTTGTATCATCAAATCCTGATGTTTTTGTTGCTGAATTTGACATGCACGAAATCACCTCAACAGGACTAAAGATTTATGACTGGAAAGCTGTTGGATTAGGATCGACTGTCGCTGTAGTGACTGTTAAAGGTTACTTAGATGTTCCACAAGGAGATCCGATGTATGGAAAATTAGCCATTGGAGTAAAAAGACTTAGTGTTTCTGTTTACGAAAACAAGACTAGTGCTCAAATCCGTACACTTGGTGCTTCTTTAGAAGAGGGTGAATATTCAACTGAAAGAGTATTATATCGTGGCCAAATTTGGGGCTATAACGGTTACACACTTGATGTTAGCGATGGAGTCTATGCCAAAACAATGCTTATTTATTTTGGTTCTTCAAATGCTTCTGTTTTAGAAGAAATATATGCTCAAGGCGGTCAATATAAATGTGGTTTGACAGTTTGGTTATTATGCCAATACTCAAAAAAGAATGGTGAGATTCAGCTTGTTAATCCAGCATTATTTACTAGTTGCTCCCTTATTCCGATAACAATAAATGATACTGCGAGACAATTTTTAGTAGATACCGGTTCAACTTGTTCTTATATTTCAGAAGGAGAGCATTACCATCCACGCCTAACTGACGAGGAATATTACGAACAATCTAAAGAAAATTATGAAAATTTATTTTATAGATTTTTTGTAATTGGTCCTTATTGGAAAGACATTTCTTCAACTGATAAAGAATCATTAGTTAATGCAGCTAGTGATGAAGAAGGAACTCATATTCAGCAAATGCTCGCTCGATATGACTACATAGTTGCAAAATATGGAGTAACAAACTATATTGGTCGAGAAATAACACCATTGCAAATGTCTAATTTAATACAGATTAACTCTGAAAATAGTGCTTCTATCATATTAATTACAGTGATTACATTTGTAGCAATATCTTCATGCTTGGTTTTACTTATCATTAAAAAACGTAAGCAAATTCATAAATAAAAATTTGAGTTATATTAATCGTAGTTCTTTTAAGATTATTTTCGAAATATATAGAAATTTTTTGGAAGTTTGTTATACAAAAATTATTGAATTCAAGCGATAAAACTAACTTATCAAGAACTATTTTAAAAAATAATTAAAAAAGTAATTGCACATCTATATACGTATGTATTATACTTTTAGCACGCACAAAGTAGGCCCAAATGGGTCTATATAATTTCCGGGAGTATGGTACACCGGAGAACGTGTGCAATCAATTGATAACATTGAAAGGAGGACAATCAATGCCAACAATTAATCAATTAGTTAAACAAGGTCGTTCTAGAGCAGAGAAAAAGTCTAAATCTCCAGCCTTAGGCAAAAGATGGAACTCATTAAAATCTAGAAACAGCGATCAACCATCCGCACAAAAACGTGGAGTTTGTACCCGTGTCGGTACTATGACACCTAAAAAACCAAACTCAGCGTTACGTAAATACGCTCGTGTACGCTTATCTAATGGATATGAAGTCACAGCATACATCGGCGGTGAAGGACACAACTTACAAGAGCACTCCACAGTTATTATCCGTGGTGGCCGTGTAAAAGATTTACCAGGTGTTCGTTACCACATCGTTCGTGGAACTCTTGACTGTGCAGGTATTGAAGCTCGTCGTCAAGGCAGAAGCTTATACGGTACTAAAAAGCCAAGAAAAGCCGAATAGTTATTAAGAAAGGAGAAACAATATGCCACGTAAAGGTAGAGTCGCAAAACGCCAAGTTTTGCCAGATCCAATTTACAATTCAAAATTAGTTACAGCATTAATCAATCGTATAATGCTTGACGGTAAAAGAGGCACTGCTCAAACCATTCTTTATAACGCCTTCAATAAAATTGAAGCTAAGACTGGTAAACCAGCAATGGATGTCTTTGCAACCGCAATTAATAACATTATGCCAGAAGTCGAACTTAAAGTTCGTCGTATCGGCGCAGCTAACTACCAAGTCCCTGTTGAAGTTTCAGCAGAACGTAAAGTTACATTAGGACTACGTTGGTTAGTCACCTATGCTCGTTTAAGAAATGAAAAATCAATGGAAGAAAAACTCGCTAATGAGATCATTGATGCCGCAAACGGAACAGGTGCTTCAGTTAAGAAAAGAGAAGATGTTCACAAAATGGCAGAAGCTAACAAGGCTTATGCTCATTATCGTTGGTAATTTAAGGAGACAAATTTATGGCACGTCAATTTGATTTACCACATACCCGTAATATCGGTATCATGGCT
>DLBE01000048.1 GCA_002494205.1 Caryophanales bacterium UBA7029 | reverse complement strand
TTTTCCATTTCTTGTTTAATGCGGAGAACAACATCTCTTTCCTCACATGATTCTGATGGGATTTTAACCATATCACGGAGGAATTTTGTCATATCTTTTTGATATGATTCTGCTTTCTTAAGGATTTCTTCAAATGAAACTTTCATTATTTAATTTCCTTTCCACGCATTTCTTTAATCTTCTTATCATATTCGAAGACTTTGTTATATTCGTTTTCCCAGAATTCTGGTTTCTTCATTGAATCAAGATATTCTTTCTTGTAACCGAATTTTAACCAGTCATTTTCTTTTTGTTTAAAGAGTTTTTCTTTAGCTTCTTTACCACGTGTATCTAAAACATAACGTGTATCAGCATCTTCAAATACATCTTTGAACCATCTATCTAAGACGTGATCAGTGACTTCAAGTTCTCTTTCGTGAAGATTTTGCATTACTGATGGGTAACGGTCAAATGAGTCAGTTGCAATTGTTACAACGTTATCATCTGGTCCAAGTTTGAGGTATTTTGCCATTTTAATGGCACCTAAAATGTTACAGATACCTGAGACACCAAAGAGGTCAACCATTGATTCTGCAACTTTAGCAGGAACACCATGTTTCTTTAAGATTTCAGTACCTTCATGGATAACTGCTAAACCACGAACACAATCTTCATCAATAATTTGAGTAATAAAATCTGTGGTTAAGGCGTTGTGAATAAGAGTAATCATCTTATCGCCAATACCTTCAATTCTGTGTTGTCCTAAACCACCATTGGTGAGTGTTGAACATTCATGTGGTTCAAGGGCGACGACCTTACATTCAGGGAAGACTTTCTTAATGTGATCGCCTGCTGCTAATGTACCTGCTGAACCAGGTGCTGAACAGAAACATGCGATACGGCCATTACCAATACCTTTAACTGCTTCAACACAGCTTCCACCAGTTACGTGTCTGTGGAAACGATAGTTTGGAAGTAGCTCAAATTGAGCTAATGTTCTGTTAAGTGGGTTCTTTTTAAGTTCGTATGTTCTTTCAAGTGTAAGAATAACGTCACTTTCTGAACCAGGTGTCAAATCAAGTTCTGCACCGTATTTTCTAATACGTTCATATCTTTCTTTTGACATGTTATCAGGCATAATAACGATACCTTTGTAGCCCATTAAGTTTGTAATGTAGGCAGTACCGATACCGAAGTTACCTGTAGAAGGTCCAAGAATTGTGTGTTTTCCTGGGATAATTTCATTATCAACACATCCTTCCATAAGTGTTGAATATGCTGGTCCAACTTTGTGGGAACCAGATGGGAAGTATTTACCAAGTAAGACAACAATATTTGCGTCTACCCCAGTAAGTTCCTTTGGAAGAACGATCTTATTTACTTCATTCTTTTCATTTTTCCAGGTGATGTTGAAAAGATTGATTGGGTCAAGTTCGTTTTCCTTAATTGCTTTGAGAGCTTTTGCTCTTACTTCAGGATCTTGGTGTGATGGATTAAGCATTTCATCATACGTTGGTCCAAATGGAATTTTTGACATTTAAATTGCTCCTTTATCTTTCAAAAATTTATCCAATTCTTCTAGGCTTGGCGCCATAGGTTCAGGCATGGATACAGCCTTTTGTCCATTTACTGGATCTTTTAGTCCGTTACCAGTGACAATTGTGGTGACTGTTTCATTTGGTTTGATGACTCCTAACGCGACAGCTTTTTTAATACCAGCAATTGCGGCAACGCCAGCAGGTTCCCCGAAGATACCTTCGGTACGACCTAATTGTCCCATTGCTTTAATGATTTCTTCATCAGGTACAGCAATCCATGCACCGTGAGACAACTTAACTGCATTAAGAGCCTTATTTGGGTTACGTGGAATGCCAACCGCAATGGAATCAGCAAGTGTGTTTTCATCTGCTTCTTTAAGTGGTTCGCCTGTTTCACTTGAAATAACAAACGGACAACATCCAGTAGATTGAACACCAAGGATTTTTGGAATCTTTTTGATAAGACCAAGCTTATGAAATTCCATAAATCCTTTATATACGCCACCAATAGTGCATCCATCACCTACGGATACAGCTACCCAGTCAGTAGGTTCGAAGTTAAGTTGTTCGGCAATTTCCATAGAAACTGTCTTCTTACCTTCAACCATGAATGGGTTAATGGCGGCATTACGGTTGTACCAACCGTATTTATCGATAGCAGCTTTGGAAAGTTGGAAAGCGGCTTTATAGTCGCCATCAACTTTAATCAAAGTAGCACCGTATAAACAAATTTGAGTAGCTTTACCAATTGGGGCTCTTTTTGGGACGAAAATAACTGCTTTAAGTCCCATATGAGCGGCTTGGCAAGCACAGCTTGATGCGGCGTTTCCTGTGGAAGAACAAGCTATTGTGTCTGCACCAGCTTCAATTGCCTTTAATACAGCGACACCAGATGCTCTATCTTTGCTTGATCCAGAAGGATTTAAGCCATCATCTTTAACATAAAGTTTTTTAACTCCTAATTCTTTCCCTAAATTTCTAGCTTCATATAAAGGAGTCCAACCAACTCTAAGCATTTCGTGTATGTGATCTTCTTGAATTCCCATGATAGGCGCATAACGCCACATTGAATAATTACGATTATTAGCAAAATATTCTTTGGTAAGTACTTTGCTAAGTGCATCGTAATCATAGATTACGTCTAAAATGCCTTTTTCACCACAATGAGGACAAGTTAAACCAACTTCACCCTCTTTGAATTCGGCACCACATAGCATACAACGATAACCTTTGATATAGCTCATTAGTCGTTACCTCCAACTATTTGATCAATAAATTTACGAATAATATTCTTTGCGACAGTTAGACGATATTCCGCTGTTGAACGTTGATCATCGATTGGTTTAATAAGCTTGGAATATTCTTCAACAATATGTTCTTTATTCTTTTTAACGTCTTCTAATGACATACCTGCAAGTTCATTTTCTAATTCATGAGAACGAATAGGTTTTATAGAGACTGAACCTAGCACTAATGCGCATTTTTCTAGTGATTTCCCGGTAATTTTGTAAATTCCTGCGACCATAACCTTAGAAATAGAATCAGCTTTTCTTGAGCCAACTTTAAACCACATTTCGCCATTATAATCTAGTTCAGGGAAAATGATTTCTGTTATTAATTCATTTGACTTTCTATCGATTTTTCTAACGCCTTGTACAAAGTCTTCAGCTTTAACAAAACGAACTCCATCAACAGACTCAAGTTTAATAACAGCATCTAAAATAACATCCACGACAATTGTGTCACCTGCTGGGGAGGCGTTCGCAATATTTCCAACAAGAGTTGCGAAATGTCTAATGTTTGTAGATGCAAGTTCACTAACAGCCTTCTTAAGAAGAGTTGGGACTAATGGAGAATGTTCAACCTCATCCATTGTGGTTACAGATTTAACGTGTACGCCTTTTTCATCTTTATAAATGCCCTTAAGTTCATCAATATGAGAAACATACATGACATCTTTATCAAATTTTGGTAAAGAACCGGCTACATTTTTCTTCACAACCATGAGGTCAGTACCACCGGCAAGGATGTAGCAATCATGCTTGGACAAAATTTCTAATGCTTCAGCCTTAGTTTTTGGGATAAATTTGTTTACCATAAACCTTCTCCCTCCTTGCTTGCAATCTTAACAGCTTCAACGATTGCTTGATAGCCTGTGCAACGGCATAAATTACCACTCATTTTTGCACGAATTTCTTCATCGGTTGGATGTGGGCATTCCTTTAACAAGGAATAGGAGGCGATAATCATACCAGGTGTACAAAAGCCACATTGTTGTCCTCCAGTAGCAGCAAATGCTCTTTGTAAAATGTCGAATTCTTTAGTATCTTTTAACCCTTCGAGAGTCACAAATTCATGCCCAATCGCATTTGCAACTGGGAGTAAGCATGAATTAACAGATTTTCCATCCATTAAAACGACACATGCTCCGCATGAACCTTCACCACAGCCTTCTTTAGTTGCGTTAAGATGCAAAACATCTCTAACAACATCGATAAATCGCATTGATGGATCTAAATCTAAAGAAACATTTTTACCATTCATTTTAAAACTAATTTTCATGTTTCATTACCTCCATCAAATATTCAGGATTTGCCGGGATTTTCTGCAAATTTTTGCCAATTGCACTCTCAATTGCAAGACAAACTGCAGGGGCTGCGCCAACTAATGTAAGCTCGCCCATTCCCTTTGCGCCATTCGCGCCGTATGGGAACGGATTATCGATAAATGCAGTCTCCATATGAGGTGCATCTTCAAATGTAGGAATAATGTAATCGGAAAGATTTCTATTTTTAAATTTTCCGTTTTCACATTTCATTGTTTCAAGATAGCCGTATCCTAGGCCTTGCAATAGGCCACCATCAGCTTGTCCGACAGCAATTCTTTCATCAACGACACGACCAACATCATAAGTTGACCAAGTGTTTAGAACTGAAACTTGATATGTAATAGGATCAAACTCAACTTCAACAATGTTGACTCCCCAAGCATAACCTGGATAAGCGTCGCCTTGCATTGTGTCTTCATTCCAATGAATATATTCAGGTCCAACATAAGTCTCAACATATTCTTGTCTAACGCCAGGTTTCCAAATCTCCTTCAAATGTTTTGCACATTTTTCAAACAAGAAACCAACAATGATAATTGTTCTAGATGCTGCGGTTGGTCCTGAGTCTGGAACAACATCAGTGTCAGGATAATTCATTGTTGCTTGCTCGATAGGAATTCCTAACGTATTTGTAACAATTCGTTTAAGAGTTGTTTCGTTTCCTTGGCCCATTTCTGCACTACTTGCATAGCAATAGACATGATCATTCTCGTCTTTAACAAGTTTTACCTTACCGTTGATGATTTCAGATTCACCGGAACCGGTAAAACCACAGCCATGTAAGAATACAGACATTCCAATGCCTTTATTACAGCCTGGTTTTGCATATTCTTTTACTTTGCGTTTGTAGTCGGACATTTCCATCGCCTTTTCCATTAATTCTTTTAGAATTATATCATCATGGAAATGACCAGAGTTTGTTGTGACATCGCCTTTTTTAGCAATGTATTTATATTGAAGTTCAAGTGGATCAACACCAAGCTTTTTAGCAATATGATGAATAAACATTTCCATTGCAAAAATTGTTTGAGGAGATCCGAAACCTCTAAATGCCGCTGTAGGTGTTGTATTTGTCATATAAACATCACCAACAACATCTAAATTTTCAATAACGTAAACGTTAGCAGAAGCAATTAAAGCACGAGATAAAACAACGCCAGAGCAGCCTTTGTATGCCCCACCGTTTAATTTAACTCTAATCTTAAGACCTAAAATATCGTTATTTTCGCCAATAAGTGCTTCATATTCGGTTTTTGAAGGATGACGTTTTGTTGTGTAAGTCATATCTTCTAAACGTTCGAAACACATCTTAACTGGTCTATGAAGTTTTAAAGCAGCAATCGCTACTTGAGAACCAATCATTGAAGGATAATGTTCTTTTCCCCCAAAAGCTCCGCCAACAGCAGGTTGAACAACTCTAACTTCGTTATCCTTAAGTGCACAGCTTCTCATAACCGCACGTTTAATATAGAAAGGACATTGCATAGAACCAGTAAGAGTTAACTTATTGTGCTCATCAAAGTAAGCAATGATACCCTGATTTTCAAGATAAGCTTGTTCTTGGTAATTTGTTTCAAATGTTTCCTTAATTACTTGTTTAGCTTTTTTCTTGGCTTCTTCGTAATTTCCTTTAGTGAATGCTTTGTGAATATAACTTTCTGAGAAATCAAAAATTGGGGTTTCTTCTTCATACTCAACAATAGTCGAATCACGCAAATTCTCCAGGATTTCCTTATTATTTCCAACAAAAATACCAATTGATTCACCAATAAAATTCACTTTTCCATCAGCAAAAACTGGCCAGTCTGAGAAGATAATATTTACTACATTTTCACCAGGTATATCTTTAGCACCAAAGTAGTAATAACCTTCAGGAAGTTCCGGAAGTTTTATTGATTTGATTTTTCCACGTGAACAAGTTGATCTTAAAGTAACAGCAAAAAGCATATCAGGGAATGAGATATCATCCGTGAATTTTGCTTCTCCTCTTACTTTAGGAAGAAAGTCAACTTTCGGTGTGGAAGTTTTATATCTTTCCATTATTTATCCGCCTTATGGTAAGTTAATGCTTTAACAGGGCACTTAGAAACACAAAGTCCACATCTAAAGCATTTTTCAGAATTAAACTTTGGTCCATTGTCCATTTCAATTGCGAAGTATGGGCAAACTCTTGCACATGTTCCACATTTAGAACATTTAGTCATATCAACTGATGGAGTTTCGGCCATTCCAAACACGGTCTCATGTTTAAGTTGTGTGTCTATAACTTCTTGAACGGATTTAAATCCGTATTTTTCTAATGTTGCTGGGAGGTCAGCTAAAA
>DLBE01000060.1 GCA_002494205.1 Caryophanales bacterium UBA7029 | reverse complement strand
AGAGCTAAAAAGAATGAGGAAAAAGCGGCAATTTTGTATGATTACCTCGATCATTCAAAACTTTTCATTCCATATGTTGATAAAGGTTCACGTTCTTTAATGAACGTTACATTTAGATGTCCAACAGAAGAGTTAGACGCTGAATTCTTAGAAGGTGCAAAGAAATATAAATTCACAAACCTCAAAGGTCATAGATCTACAGGCGGCTTAAGAGCATCAATTTATAACGCTATGCCAATTGAAGGTGTTAAAGCTCTTGTCGCTTATATGAAAGAATTCGAAGAGGCTCATAAATAATGAAAGTACTTTGTTTAAATAAAATCTCTACAGTTGGTTTAAAGGCTTTATCTCCTTCATACCAAATTACTGAAGATGTTAATGAAGCAGGCGCTATCTTAGTAAGAAGTGCCAATATGCTTGAAATGGAACTTCCAGCAAACGTTTTGGCAGTTGCTAGAGCAGGCGCTGGGGTTAACAATATTCCTCTTGAAGCATATGCTAAAAAAGGTGTTGTTGTTTTCAATACTCCTGGAGCAAACGCAAACGCTGTTAAAGAGCTCACAATTGCAGGTATGTTACTTGCAGCCCGTGACATTAAAGGCTCAATGAAATGGGTCGAAGAAAATAAAGGTGACGAGCTTATTAACAAGTCAATGGAAAAGGCTAAAGGAGCTTTCGCAGGAACCGAAATTCTCGGGAAAACCCTAGGAATTATTGGTTGTGGCGCTATTGGAGCACTCGTTGCACAAGCAGCTGGTGGACTAGGAATGCATGTTATTGGAGTTGAACCTTCAAAAGCTACAATTGAAAGAAATAAGCACCTCTTTCCAAAAGATATGGAAATTGTTTCTAACGATGAACTTTACGCTCGTGCAGACTATATTTCCGTTCATGTTCCTTTGATGGATGCAACAAAGGGAATGCTCAACAAAGAAGTATTCGCAAAATGTAAAGATGGAGTCATAGTTGTTAACTGCGCTCGTGATGCAATTGTTAACGATGATGATATGAAAGAAGCTCTTGCATCTGGAAAAGTCAGAAAATATGTTACTGACTTCCCAAATTACAAGACTGCAAATATGGAAGGTGTTATTGCAATTTCGCACTTAGGTGCTTCAACTGAAGAAGCTGAAGATAACTGTGCAGCAATGGCAGCATCACAAGTAGTCGACTACGTCGAAAATGGTAACATTATTAACTCAGTGAACTACCCAAGAATTGATCTTGGTAAGAAAGAAGGAACGCGTGTTGTTGTCTTATTTGAAGGAGATCACGTTGAAGAAGTTTCTAAACTCTTAGCAGGAGCTTCAAAAGTAGGTTCTGGAATGAAAGGCAACTTCGGTGCAGTTGTTGCAGAAGTCAAAACTGTTGATGAAGCAAAACTGAAAGCAGTTCCAGGTGTTACAAAAGTCTTAGTGATTAAATAATTTCACTCAAAAATTACACAGGAAGGTTAATTGCCTTCCTTTTTTGTTAAATTAAAAGTCCGATTAAATCGAACAAAAACAAAAGTGATATTTTTTTAAGTTAAACAACATGTGCGTATGGAGTATACTATATAAAAGCGTAAGGTTTTGCGTGCGCGTTAAGTCACATAAACCTGAAACTGATTCTAAATTTCTAAAAAGAAAAGGAGGAATACGAATGAGAAAAATAATCTCAAAAGTCGCAGGCTTAATGCTAGGTTTATCTTTAGCTGCTGGTGTTGGTATAAGCGTAGTTACCAAAAGCCACGTAAGCGCAAACGCTGCAAGCCCTGCTACATTAACTTTCTCTGCGGCTTGCGGTGGAAGTGGTACAGATAGTGATGGAAATACGTGGACTGTTACCTCTGATGCTGCTGAGTCATCTTATGATAGTACAAAAGGAATTCACTATGGTACAGGGAAACTTGCTGTATCTTATCTCAATTTATCGACTTCAGGTATTTCTGGTACTATCACGAATATTTCAGTTAATGCTTCTGGCGCCTCTAAAACTTCTGCTAAATTAGATGTAACTGTTGGTGGAGCTGCCTTTGGTAGTCAACAATCTATAACGTCATCTGCGGCAGAATATAATTTCACAGGATCTGCTTCCGGCGAGATTGTTGTGGCTCTTACTCAGAGTAGTGCTACTAAGGCATTATATTGTAAATCTATTACAGTTGTTTATTCATCTGGCGGAGGCGGTGAAGAAGTCGACTCACTTACTTCTATTACTGTAAGCAACGAAAAAACTGAATATCTTGTTGGAGATGAATTTGTGAAACCAACTGTTACTGCAACCTATTCACAAAGTGGTGAAGTGGATGTCAGTAATAGTGCCTCGTTTACTGGTTATGATTTGTCAACTGCAGGCAATCAAACTGTTACAGTCAGTTACACTGATGGCTTAACAAAAACTGCAACTTATTCAATTACTGTTACTGAACCTGAACCAACTGGTGAAGTATTATATTCTGCAGATTTCTTGAGTTTATCTAATTTTAGTTATACTCGAAACAAAGAAATTGAATTAAGTGGCGAAACTTGGGTAGCAAGTGTTGCGCAATTTAACTCAAGCAAATTTTATTTAGGAACAAACACAAACGCAAGTTACGCACCATTTGGTGTTTTGAATAATAATGAATCTTTTGCTGATGTTGTGAGTGTTCTTGCTGCAAATGATGATGCCTATTCAGATGGTGTTTCGAGCGCACATGCTTATGCTTTACGTTTTAATAACGCATATCAGAATGTCGGTGCGGTGAGGATGTCTTGGGCAGGATGCAACTACGGGTTTCAAGTTTATTTATTTGGAGATAGTGGATCCGGGCTAGTTTTATTAGCAAAAAAGAGCATCAATCAAAATGATGCAACATCGCTCACTTGGGTTAGTGATGGTTATGGAGTTGATTATTCATCTTTTGTTTTTGTTGCAAGACCTGGTGCAACTGGATCGACAGCAACAAGCAAAACAATTCAACCTACTATTTTTAAAATTTATGAAGGAGAAGCTGAACCAGTAGATCCAACAAAGAAGAATATGGTTATTTATACATCGGGTAATCCTGCCGATGGCGGTACATTATTGTATAGCAAAAATGTAGGAACTCATGTCTTTAAAGCATATGAAGATGAAACTTTATTAACAGATGTTTCATGGTCTGTTAGTGATGTAACTGTAGCAACAATTAACAGTTCTACTGGTGCTGTCACAACACTTAAACCTGGAACAGTTACTATTTATGCTGAAGCCGAAGGATACAATAAAGCATCTGCAACTGTTGAATTCACTAAGAGTTATCTCGAAGAGATTACAGTCACTGGTGCAATGACAAAAACAGACTATACAACTAATGATTCTTGGAGTCATGCTGGTCTCACAGCGACTGCAACATATCATTCAGGATGGACCGAAGATGTTTCTGATACAGCAACCTGGACCTACAATCCTGCTTCTCCAGCAGATGGCGTGACTAGTGTTGTTGCTACTGCTACTATTGATGAAATTAGTGGTGAAAGTAGCGCTCAATCAGTATCTGTTACTGTAGCTCATGCAGGTACAGCAGATGATCCATTTACTGTTGCTGAAGGTATTGCAAAAGCAGAGGAAATTGGAAATAAATCAGGTGGCCAAGGACCTTGGGTTACGACTGGGATAATTAGTGATGTTGTCCAGGTTTTAACCACAGGATACCAAAATGCTCGTTTCCATATTACTGAAGACGGCAAAACAACAAGCCCTTCAATTTATGCATACGATTGTAAATATCTTGATAATGCTGGTTTCACTGAAGAAACTGCTGCATATTTGGTTGTAGGCGCTACAGTTACAATTACAGGTAACTTATTTAACTACAATAACAATACACCTGAATATGCTCGTGGTTGCTATCTTTTAGATATTCAACAGCCAGAGACAGGTGATGTTGATGTTACATTTAGCCCAGATTCAACAAGTTTTGAAATTGGTGCCACAGGTACATTTACAGCCTCTTCTGAAACCTCTGGTGCAGTATTTACTTGGTCTGTTGACGATTCATCTGTATTAAGTGTTAATGCAAGTACTGGTGCATATGAAGCTCTTGCTTTAGGTGTTGCACGTGTTACTGTTACAGCATCTGCAGGCGGAAAAGAAGGTCACACATTTGTTGACTTTGTTGTTAATGGAAGTGCTAACAGCTATAACACAGTTTCTGAAGCGAATACCATCGCCTCTGGCGTAACAAGTGGTCAAACAACAGCCTACTATATCTATGTAGAAGGATACGTTAAAGAATTTGCAACAAGTTCTAAAGACGGAAGCCCTCGTGCATTCGATGTTATGACTTTAGATGAAGCAAATAGTATTATGGTTTACACAAATGTTAACCCATATGCAGACTTTGTGAGTGGTTTATCTCTTGGTGATCGTATTGTCGTTAAAGGAAAAATTCAAAACTACAGTGGTAAATATGAAATTGTCGAGCCTGAGAAGGTCGCAAGTAATGCATCTGCTATTACATTTGCTTTTGATTTCATCAGTCAAACTGACGCAGTTTGTACTGGATACGATGGCGTAACTGATAATGGTGAAGCAATAGGTGCACTTTGGGAAGGTTTAAGTTCTTCATACAGCGCATTGTACGATAATCAAAAATCAATTTTAATGGGCGCTTCACGCAATGAAAGTGGTACACATGTTGAACAAGCTGTCGCACGTTATGATTATTTAGTTGGTAAATATAAATTAGACAACTTTATTACCGGACGTACTCCAGTCGTATTTGCTCAAAGTAACTTTGTAGTTCCTGGTCAGGCAAATACAAATTCTTCTACAATTGTAATTGTTGTAGTTGCACTTACATCTATTACATCAATCGGTGTTCTTCTTGTAATTAAGAGAAAACGCTCATTGATTAAATAAACTATTTATATAGTTTAATAGGCAGAGTTTATTAAAGCTCTGCCTTTTATTTATATAAATAATCTTTTATATATAAAAAAGAAAATATAAAATATCTACGTTATATAAGAAGGAAATGCGTATATGAAATATTCACCACTTCAATTAGAAAGATATAAATACGTTCCTAAATTACCAGGAATGTTAAGAAACGGTATTAATGAGATATCTGTTAAAGAAGGGAAAGAAACTTCTTCAGTAGCAGATCAAGAAAAGATTAAAGCATTATTCCCAAATACATATGGAAAGAAAGAAATTGTATTTGAAAAAGGAAAGAATACATCAAAGGCAAAAAAACAAGTTGTAGGCGTTATTCTTTCTGGTGGACAAGCACCTGGAGGACACAACGTTGTTTCGGGCCTCTATGACGCTTTAAAAGCCACAAATAAGGATAATGTATTGTTAGGATTTAAAGGTGGCCCAAGTGGTCTCACAGATGATAAATTCGTTGAAATTACTGGGGATTTTCTAGATGAATACAGAAATACAGGTGGTTTTGATATCATCGGTTCTGGACGTACAAAACTAGAAACTGAAGAACAATTTAGAGTAGCCGCTGAAGTATGCAAAAAACACGGTATTACTGCAATTGTAATTATTGGTGGAGATGACTCTAACACTAACGCTGCAGTATTAGCTGAATATTTTGCAGCAAATAATACTGGTGTTCAAGTTATTGGCTGTCCAAAGACAATTGATGGCGATTTAAAGAATGAAGATATTGAATGTTCATTTGGTTTTGATACTGCAACTAAAACATATTCTGAATTAATTGGTAATATTCAAAGAGACTGTAATTCAGCAAAGAAATATTGGCATTTTATTAAAGTAATGGGAAGAAGTGCTTCACATGTAGCACTTGAATGTGCACTAGAAACTCAACCTAATATTTGTTTAATTTCTGAAGAAGTTGCAGAAAAGAAGATGTCATTATCTCAAATTGCTAATAACATTGCTGATTCTGTTGTAGCTAGATCTAATAAGGGAATGAATTATGGTGTTGCAATTATTCCTGAAGGTGTAGTTGAATTCGTACCAGAATTCTCTAAACTAATTGCTGAAATTAATGAGCTATTAGCTGGTTCAAAAGCACAAGCATTCAATAATTTAAAAACTTGGAATGAAAAATATGCATTCATTGAAAAAGGATTAACAGCTGAATCTATGAAGGTATTTGCAATACTTCCAAATGCTATTCAGCAACAATTATTCTTAGAGCGTGATCCACATGGTAATGTTCAA
>DLBE01000034.1 GCA_002494205.1 Caryophanales bacterium UBA7029 | reverse complement strand
ATATTTATATTTTGTTGCACTTTTGTGACAAAAAGTGTGTATAATTGTGCCTATATTTTTTGGGAGTTAAGAAAAATATGAATAAAAAGACAGTATTATTATTAGGATTAACCGCCACAACAACTATGGCTGCTGTAGGCGTTGCTTTATTAGGTGATAAAGAAGTAAATCAAAGAGCCTTTGCTCAAGACGCAGAACCTGGCAGATATGTTGCAGTTATAGATGCTAACAACAGACTTAGACCAACCGGTGATACGGATAGATATGGGTTTCGATTACACAATGGTGAAGAGTATGGATATTTTTATTCATCAGATGGCGAACGATTAGATATTAATCCAACTGGCGCATATAGCGACTATGCCTTTGCATGGGATAACCCAGATGGTACATCCAAATATTGTGAAATATTTTTTAGAGATTTTGGGAACACAAGAACTTATGAAATTGATGGTAAAGTTAGAGCTTTAAGAGGTTTCCCAGGGATTAAAAAGGTAACAACAGTTTATTTAAATCCATCCAATATAAGGGTTGATGATACTCGACCAACTACTGCCTGGGGTTTCACTACAGAAACAGATGAGAAAACAGGTCTAATAACAGAAATTGCTACAGCGCCTGAAAACCTTGGTACCATTGATTATACAACTTGGACTACCAGAAGCGTAGGAACCATTTATATTAAATCAATAACCATTGAATATACTTGTGCTTAAAGATTGACTCACTAATGTGAGTTTTTCTTTTGTGGCACTTTTGTGATATTAATTTTGATAACATATTAATCGTAAAGGAGAACTTCAAATATGAATAAAAAATTATTAGAAGGTTTGACCGAAGAACAGATTGCTAAAGTTAAGGAATGTGGAAATTCCAATGAACTTTTAGAGTTAGCAAAAAAAGAAGGGTTAGAACTCACTAGTGAACAATTAGAAGCTGTTAACGGCGGAGCATGTTCTAACACAGATAATTGTCCACCATGCCGATACTGCGGAAGCAGCAATGTCAAACTATATAAACCAGACGCCAAATTCAAATTTAAGTGCAATGATTGTGGCAAAGTTTTTGAAGTAGAACGCCCACATGATTAGACACTTATAAATTTAATCGAAATAGAATAGACCTCACTAGAGGTCTTTTCTTGTGGCACTTTTGTGACAATGGGTGTGGTATTATATAATCAGCAAAGGGGACTTTGAAAATGAGAAAAGAATTATTAAAAGGATTAACCGAAGAACAAATTGCTAAAGTTAAAAAATGCAAAAACTCAGAAGAACTTCTAGCATTAGCGAAAGAAGAAGGCATTGAACTTTCAGAAGAACAATTAAGCTCTATCAGTGGTGGTTGCTATAACTCTTCAAGTGTTGAAAGATACGAAATTGACGAAATGCAATGTCCTGAATGTCTTAATAGACACTGCATGGAAAAAGTATCTGATGACTGGTATAGATGCAAATATTGCAACAAAATCACAGTTAACAAAAACCTTCAATAAAACAAGACGTCCTATTTAGGACGTTTTAGTTTAACTTTCAAGCAATATGGGTGTGTGGAGACTACCAGATAAAAAAGAGAAAAATTTAAAAAAGTAAAATAAAGGTTGGACGCAAAAAGCATCCGACCTTTATTTAATTTGTTTAGTTTTGTTACGACACATTTGCAATAAATCTCTTTATAAATAACATTTACCCGTTAGTGTTATATAATACTCATTGAAAACTAGGTAACGTCGATGTCAAAAACAGCCGGAAATCGTAAACGTCCAATTTATAAAATTGGTGTTGCATGTGGAATACTCGCAGTTCTTTCGTGCATCACATCACTTGCATTGTCAGTTGTTGATCATGATGCCTCTGTGTATATGCTCGCAGTAGCCTTATTTCTTTTAGGCTTTAATCAAGTGGCATTACACTTAAGTAATTTCAAAGAAAACATTCTGGAAAATATCTTAATCACTGGCTTTATATTCATATTAGCGGTTCTTGTATCGCTTTCTGAATTAGGTATCTATTTTTTAATTACATCTTTCTTTCTTTACTGTATAACCATAATTATTTCTCGTCTTTTTGTATTAAAAAAAGATCACACTACCCAATCAATTATTCGTAATTGCCTTTATATTGCATTCCTATTTTTAATTTCGTTTGTGTTTTTCTTTCCTACGATTTACGCCAAAGGCGGGACAACAGTTAAAAACACAAACTTCATTACAATGTGCTTTGCGGTTACCGTTTTATTCTCAAGCGGGAAAAGTTTACTTTTCCCTTATCATAAAGAATTAAAGATAAATGTTATTTCAAACATTATTAAAAAATCTCTTGTCTATGAGATTCTTCTAGGTTTAGCAAATTTAGTTGTTTTGTGTTCTATTTATTTCACTCTTGTTGAAGTAAATATTACAACATATGTTGATTCTTTATGGTATTCATTCTCTCTTATCACCACGATCGGTTTAGGGGACTTCTCTGTTGCGACAACGTTAGGGAGAATCCTTTCCGTTCTTTTAGGAATAAGCGGGATTATTGTTGTTGCTTTGTTTACCTCGGTCATTGTTAATTTCTATAACGAAATGAACAAGAAGCGTGAAGAAAAAGAAATGAACAAAATTCTTACTGAAGTTGAAAAAATTGAAGAAGAAGAGAAAAAATAAAACAAAAACAATTATAAACTTGTTTACTGTTGCACTTCTGTGACTCTCCTACTGTTAATATATAATCAATCGT
>DLBE01000067.1 GCA_002494205.1 Caryophanales bacterium UBA7029 | reverse complement strand
ATATCTTGTTGGTATCATGATGGCCCTAGATAACCTAGCCGCACTTATTTTATTACCAATATTTGGGCGTTTATCTGACAAGACGAACACTAAAATTGGTAAAAGAATGCCTTATATTTTAGTCGGCACATTTGTTTGCGCAGTCGCTTTCCCATTTATTCCTGTTTTATTCCATTATAGCAAAGCTATTGGCGTCATTATTTTAATGGGAGTGGTTGTCTTATTTGCGATGATGTATCGTAATCCTGCTGTTGCGTTAATGCCTGATATGACACCAAAACCTTTGCGTAGTAAAGCTAACGGCATCATTAATATTATGGGTTATCTTGGTGGAGCATTCGCAACCGTTGTTGGTTTTGTATTTGTCTTGTCTGATTATTTAGGCACAACAATTGATAAAAAGACAGGTTTACCTGCCGCACATACATGGGCATACAAAAATATTTGGGCTGTTGAAGGACCATTCTTAGTCGCATCTGTTCTTATGCTCGTTTCGGCAATTGTTTTATTTATTCTTGTTAAAGAAAACAAGATTCGCGATGAAATGAAAGAAGAAATGGCTCGTGGGGATGCAATGAGTGCAACTGAAGATAAAGTTGATGATGACAAACCACTAACTAAGGCTAACAAAATTATGCTTTTCCTAATTCTTGGAGCAGAATTCTTCTGGTTCATGGCAGATAATGGTATTTCTACATTCTTAAATAACTATGTTATTTATGGAACTCATTCATCATCTACCGGAACAGCTATGTTAACAATATTGGGTGGTGTTGGTAGTGTCATTGGCTTTGCTGTTGGCGGAATTATTGCGTCTAAGATTGGCCGTAAATATACCGTTGTAGGTGGTTTAGGCTTAACACTTTTATCCTACGGTGTTTGGTTAATTTTAACCTTTGCTGTTGGTTTACCAACAGGTTCATTACCAATTTGGTTATTTATTATTTGGTTTATTAAGGGATTTGGAATGTCACTAGTTCACGTTAATTCATTCCCAATGGTTGTTGAATTATGTAACTCAAAGAAAATTGGTGCATTCACTGGTTATTACTATGCATCAAGCATGGCCGCTCAAACAATTACACCAATCGCATTAGGTTCGCTTCTTTTAGTTCCTAACTTTGATTGGGACTTATTGCCTGTATATGCAACTGTTTGTGTGACAATTTCACTAGTAGTATTCATCTTTATTAAAAATATTAAATCTACTAAAACTGAATTTAAGCGTGGTTTAGAAGCCCTTGATCAAGACGATTAAAAATGAAAAAAGCTAAAGTTTTATCAAATATTAATCCTCTTGTATTTAAAGGTGTCGCGCACAGAGGACTTTGGAACAAAGATATTTCTGAGAATTCTTTGAAAGCTTTTAAACGTGCAATTGATAACAACTTTGCACTAGAATTTGATGTTCATTTAACTAAAGATAACGAACTTGTCGTCATTCACGACGAAGATTTAAAAAGGCTTACTGGAAAAGAAGGAATAGTGGAGCATCTTACTTTAAAAGAGCTTCAAGAAAATTATCATTTACTTGATGGACAAAAAATCCCTACTTTTGTAGAGGTTTTAGATTTAATTAATGAACAAGTTCCTTGTTTGGTCGAACTTAAAGTTTATGAGAAAAATTATAAAGCTTTGTCAAAAAGAGTTTTAGAAGTCATGATGCCTAAGGTTAAAAATAAGAAAAACTTTGTTTTTATTTCCTTTGACCCTCGCTCTTTATGGCCTTTAAAACGTAGCGGAATTATGCGTCTTTTATTAGTCGCTGAAGGTTATGAATATGTTTTAAAATATTTTAGATTCCGTATAGAAGGTATCGATATAGAGCAAACACTTTTAAAAAAGAAAAGATATCAAAAATACTCAAAAAGGAATGTTGTAAATGTTTGGACAATTCAATCAAAGGAACAGCTTGAAAAAGTTAAACCCTTTGTTGATACTGTGACATTTGACACAATTGATCCAAAAATAATTAAAGAATCGCTCTAATGCACATAAAGTTAACTGCCCTAAAAAGCAGTTTTCTTTTTAGTGGAAACAAGCTAACAAATATTATAAAATATTTCGCATGAAACATTTAATCGTTTTGTCTGCTATTCCTGGTGCCGGAAAATCTACTTTTGCTAAGCACTACAAAATTAATCACACAAATGAAAATGTTTTTATTGTTTCTAGTGATGAAATTAGAAAAGAATTAACAGGCACTTATAGTAACTTAGATTACGACAAAGAAATGTGGGAAATTTACTTTAAAAGAATCAATATTTTAAGGGACTCAAATGATGAATGCACAATCATTGCAGATTCTACGAATATTCTTAATAAATTCAGAAAAATTCCTGGGAATTTACAGGGGTTTAATAAAAAAACACTTCTTATTATCACCAAAGATTTGCCTTTAATTCTGGAAAGAAATAGGCAAAGAGACCATGCTAAATATGTCCCTGAATCCGCTATTAAAAACATGTGGAATGCATGGGAAAAAGTCGATGAAGAAACCGCCAAATTATTCGACGAAGTTCTCTATATTGATGGTTGGTTTGATAAGAGTAAAATATAAGAAAACAATTTCGTTTTGAAATTGCTACAAGTATATGTGAAATCGGTTTCAGCCGATTTTTTATTTATTTAATATATCTATTTGATATAATAAATTCGCAAAAGGAGTTTTTTAAATGGAAATTAAAAAATCATTTCTCTCAGTTGATGGTAATACAGCTGCTGCAATTGGTTCATATTATTTTACCGAAGTAGCAGGTATTTATCCTATTACTCCATCATCCCCAATGGCCGAACTTGTTGATGTTTATGCTTCACAAGGAAAGAAGAATTTTTTCGGCACTCCTGTAAAAGTTGTTGAAATGCAATCTGAAGCCGGCGCATCTGGTACAGTCCATGGTGCATTACAAGCTGGTGCTTTAGCTACAACCTATACAGCCTCACAAGGCTTATTGCTCATGATTCCTAACATCTATAAATGGTGTGGTGAACTTCTTCCAGCAGTTTTACATGTCTCTGCAAGAAGTTTAGCAACAAGATCCTTGTCAATTTTTGGTGATCACCAAGATATCTATGCTATTAGACAAACCGGTATCACAATGTTATGTTCACACTCAGTTCAAGAAATTGCAGACCTTGCTCCAATGGCACATTTAATTGCTATTGAATCAAGTACCCCAATCTGTCACTTCTTCGATGGTTTTAGAACTTCTCATGAAATTCAAAACGTCGAATTTGTTGACGGAGAAGAATACCGCAAACTTCTTGATATGAAGAAAGTCGAAGAGTTTAGAGCACGCGCTTTAAACCCACACACTCACCCAGTTACCCGTGGTGGTGCTGAAAATGACGATATCTACTTCCAAGGTAGAGAAGCTCAAAACGTCCACTTCGATAAAGTTGTTGGCATTGTTGAGAAATATCTTGCTAAAGCAAGTGAACTCACTGGCAGAAAATATGCACCATTTGTTTATGTTGGTGATCCAAATGCCGAAAGAGTTATTATTGCAATGGGTTCAGTAACTGAAACTACTACTGAAGTTATTGAAGAACTTGCAAAAGAAGGCGAAAAAGTTGGCTTAGTTAAAGTTCACTTATATCGTCCATTCTCTGCTAAACATTTAGTCTCAGTTCTTCCTGCATCCGTTAAAAAGATTGCTGTCTTAGATAGAACAAAAGAATACGGTGCAGCAGGCGAACCACTCTATCTTGATGTTGTTGCAGCCTTAAAACAAGAAGGCCGTGAAGACATTGAAGTTTATGGTGGTCGTTATGGTTTATCTAGTAAAGATATCCAACCAAAACACGTTAAATCAGTTTATGATTTCCTTAAAGGAAAACCACATCATAACTTCACAGTTGGTATTGAAGATGATACAACTCATTTATCAATCCCAGTTGATGAAAAATTCCACGTTAAAGCAGATTACACATCATGCTTATTCTATGGTTTAGGTTCTGATGGTACAGTTTCTGCGAATAAATCATCAATTAAGATTATTGGTGATGCAACTCATCAATACGCACAAGCATACTTTGCTTATGACTCAAGAAAAGCTGGTGGTGTTACCCGTTCACACTTAAGATTCGGTAAAACTCCTATTCGTTCTACATATTATGTAGAAAATGCTGACTTCATTTCCTGTTCGCTTGATACATATGTCTTCAAGTTTGACATGATTAAGAATCTTAAAGAAGGCGGAACATTCCTTCTTAATACCGATATGAGTGATGAACAACTCGTTAAATCACTTCCAAATCGTATGAAACATCAATTAGCAGAAAAGAAAGCTAAATTCTATGTTATTGATGCTAATAAGATTGCCGCTGAAATCGGTATGGGTAGACACACCAATACAATTCTCCAAGCTTCATTCTTCTATCTTAACCAAGGCATTATGCCTTATGATGAAGCAAACAAATGGATGAAGAAATTTGCTGAAAAATCTTATGCTAAGAAAGGCCAAGAAGTCGTTGAACTCAACTGGAGAGCAATTGACGCTGGTACTGAAGGTTTAAGAGAAGTTAGAGTTGATCCAAAATGGATTGAACTTGATACAAAACGTGTTCGTGAAACAACTGGTGACGAATATTTCGACACATACGTTAATGTTATGGGCACACTTGATGGTGATACCATCCCAACTAGTAAGTTCACTGAATTTGAACTCCTTGATGGCACAATGAAGAATGACATTACATTCTCCGAAAAACGTTCTATCGCTGATAGAGTTCCTGTCTGGAACAAGGCAGATTGTATCCAATGTAACCAATGTGCATTCGTTTGTCCACATGCTACCTTAAGACCATTCTTACTTAACGACGAAGAACTTGAAAAAGCTCCAGAAATCGTTAAAAACGATGTCTTACCAGCAATGGGCGTTCCAGGTCACAAATATCGCTTACAAGTTTCTCCAAAGAACTGTGTTGGCTGTGGTCTTTGTGTTTCTGAATGTACAGCTAATAAGATGGGTAAGAAAGCTCTTGTTATGGCTGAAGCAAAAGAACAATTTGCTCAAGAAGAAGGTGCAGATTATCTTTATAAACACGTTTCATATAAAGCAGATAAGCTTCCAGCTCCACTTCAATCAACAGTTAAGGGTGTTGCATTCTTAATGCCATATATGGAAATCTCTGGTGCATGTGCTGGATGTGGTGAAACTCCATATTACAAACTTGCAACTCAATTATTTGGTAAAGATATGTTAATTGCTAATGCAACTGGCTGTTCTTCCATTTATTCTGGTTCAACCCCACTTACACCATTCTGCACAGATAAGAATGGCGAAGGTGTTGCCTGGGCTAACTCATTATTCGAAGATAACGCTGAATTTGGCTTCGGTATGAGAGCTGCTACAAACTATAAATTAGGACAAATTTGTTCTATCTTAGAACCAGCACTTTCAAGAGACTCAGTTGAAGCCAAACTTAAAGAAATTATCAGGAAATACCTAGAAAATATCAAAAATAAGGCCGAAGCTCGTAAGATAATTCCAGAGCTCGTCAAACTCGTTAAAGCAAGCAAAGATGAAGAAGTTAAAGGCGTCTTAGCTTACGAAAGAGATTTACTCGACAAATCAGTTTGGATTGTCGGTGGTGACGGATGGGGTTACGACATCGGTTATGGTGGACTTGATCACGTAATCGCAAATGATGAAGATGTTAACATCCTCTTACTCGATACTGAAGTCTATTCCAACACTGGTGGACAATCCTCAAAATCATCTCAAACAGGTTCTATCGCTAAGTTCACTGCCTCTGGTAAAACTGGCGAAAAGAAAAATCTTGCTCTTATCGCAATGACCTATGGACATACCTATGTTGCTCAAATCTCACTAGGTGCAAACCCTGTTGCAGCAATCAAAGCAATGAAGGAAGCAGAAAGCTACAATGGTCCATCCCTAATTATCTGTTATGCACCTTGTGCAAACCATGGTATTAAGGGCGGATTATCTAACTCAATGAAGGTTGAAAAAGCCGCTGTTGAGTCAGGCTACTTCACCTGCTTCAGATATGACCCAAGACTTGTCGCAGAAGGTAAACCAGGTCTTACAATTGACTGTAAAGAACCTGACTTCTCCAAGTTCCGCGAATTCTGTATGGGTGAAACTAGATTCTCACAACTTCCAAAAGTTAATCCTGAACACGCCGAAGAACTTCTCGCTAAGTCCGAAAGATGTGCTAAGGAACGTTGGGAAAGAATTAAAAAATTCGGTTTATAATCTTTGATTATAGAAAAGACTAGAGAGCACCAATGCTCTCTTTTCTTTTATTTTAAAATTGTATATACAAATGTATTTACAAAAATAAATTTATCATTTACAATAATGAAGAGGAAAAATTATGGAAAAAGATACAAATATCATTCTAAGAATAAATTCAAATTTAAAAGAAAGAGCTAATGAAATCGCAAAGAAATATGGTGTTTCTTTGAGCGAATTAATTAATGCTTGTTTAGTTGAATTTGATCAACGAGATTTCGTTCCTTTAAACATCCGCAGACATTTCCCTAATAAATTTGCGAAACAGAATGAAGTAACATTAGCAATCATTAGACATTGCTTGAAAGAAATTATAAGTAACAATGCGCCTGGAAAAGTAAAAAAAGTTTACCTATTTGGGTCGTATGCACGTGGCGAACAAACACCAAAATCTGACATCGATTTAAGATTTGAAACAGAAGATGATTTTTCTCTTTTTAACCATAGTAATATACGTCTTGATTTAAAAGAAGCGCTTCACAAAGACATCGATATTATTACTGCAGAACCAGAAAAGCTCGACCCTGCTTTTTTAGAAAACATAAGAAAGGATGAGATTTGCATTTATGAAAGATAAAGACTACGCTGACCATATTTTAAAACACTACTCAGAATTAAAAATTGAACTTAATCAAATAAATAACGATTTTGCAACTTTTCAAAACAATATTTTTTATAGAAAAGCTATTTTATTTGATTTATTACAAATTGGTGAATTATTTAACGGCTTATCTAAAGAAACTCAAAGTAATTTTTCAAAAGAAGATTGTAGAGGCATTGTTGATACGAGAAATTATGTGGCCCATGGTTATATAAAACTTAGTGATAAAAGTATTTGGAAAACACTTTACGAAGAATTGCCACCTTTAATGAAAAAGTTAGAAGAATTATTTTAGTAAACTTAAATAATTCACAAGGAACATTTATGTTCCTTTTTGTTTTCTAATAATCATATAAAGCGTAAATTATATATAATTTCTCTTTGTTATGGTAAAATCTTTTCACTATGGAAAACAAATATATCGTTATTAAAGGCGCTAGGGAGAATAATCTTAAGAATATTGATTTAGAAATCCCTAAGTATTCTCTGACTGTTTTCACTGGTCTTTCTGGCTCAGGTAAAACTACATTAGCGTTTGATACAATTTTTGCTGAGGGTCAAAGACGATTTGTAGAATCCCTTTCTAGCTATGCTAGACAATTTTTAGGAGGCATGGAAAAACCTGATGTCGATAATATTGATGGGCTTTCTCCTGCTATTTCCATTGACCAAAAAACAACTTCTCATAACCCTAGATCTACAGTTGGAACAGTTACTGAAATCTATGATTATTTAAGACTTTTATATGCGAGAGTTGGTGTCCCTTATTGTCCAGATCACAATATTCCAATTGTTTCATTTTCAGTAACAAAAATGGCAGATATTGCTTTGCAATATGAAGAAGGTACTAAACTCCAAATTTTATCCCCAATTGTTAAAAATGAAAAAGGAACCCATAAAGATTTATTAGCGAAGATTCTTTCTTCTGGTTTTGAAAGAGTTAGAGTTGATGGAGAGATAAAAAGAATTCTTGAAGTTGAGGATTTAGAAAAAAATAAACGTCACAATATTGAAATTGTTGTGGACCGTGTAATTGTTAGAAAAGATCAACGTAGTCGTATTGCTGAAGCAATCGAACTTGCATGTGATTGGTCCAAAGGATATTGCATCTTTTTAACCGAAAAAGAAGAAAGATTATTCTCTCAACATCATTCATGCCCAATTTGTGGTTTTTCTGTTCCTAAATTAGAACCAAGATTATTCTCGTTTAACGCTCCTCTTGGCTGCTGCCCTGATTGTAAGGGTGTTGGCATTAAAAGAGAATGCAATATGGACTACATGATTCCTGACAAATCTCTTTCCATTAATCAGGGTGGTATTAGATGGTACAAAAATACAATTGGTACCAAAAATATTGAATGGCAAGAATTTGCTTACTTATGTAAGCAGTACAATATAGATTTAGATAAACCTCTTGGTGAATTTACCGAAAAAGAGATGAATGTCATCACTTATGGTTCGGATCGAGAATTCAAATATGAAATCGTTTCTTCAAGCGGAAACGTAATGCATCGAAATGGATTTATTGAAGGCGTTAAGACTAAACTTGATCGTCTTTACAATGAAACAAATTCTCCAATGATGAGGGACTTTTATGAACTTTTCATGAAAGATACTGAATGTTCAACATGTCATGGAGCTAGACTTTCTAAACAAGCTTTAGCCGTTAGGGTAAACGGATTAAACATCTATGAAGCTACTTGTCTATCTGTTGAAGATTTACATAAATGGATTAATGAACTTCCAAATGTTTTAAGTAAAACTGAATTTGAAATTGCAAAGATGAT
>DLBE01000071.1 GCA_002494205.1 Caryophanales bacterium UBA7029 | reverse complement strand
GATCCTGAAACTAATGAAAAATATGTCCCATACTGCATTGAACCTTCAATGGGTGTTGACCGTATTTTCTTAATGGTTGCAACAGATGCTTATGATGTTGAGCAATTAGAAAATGACTCAAGAGTCGTTATGCACTTTAAACCTTCATTAGCGCCTTATGTTGCAGCAGTTTTGCCATTAAGCAAAGAGCAAAGAGAATTTGCTAAAGAATTACAACAAAAATTAGCGAAGAAATTCCATGTCATCTATGATGAAACAGCCTCAATTGGCAAACGTTATAGAAGACAAGACGCAATTGGAACTCCATTTTGCATTACTGTAGATTTTGATACAGCAACTGACAATTCAGTTACAATTCGTGAAAGAGACTCAATGAAACAAGTAAGACTTCCAATTGACGAAATTAAAGAATATTTAGAAAAGGCACTTGAGGAATAACATTTAATGGCGATTGATTTTGATTTAGTAAAAGAAATAAAACAACGCGCTGACATAGTCGACGTTATTTCTTATTACTTAAGTAGCGTGCAAAAGAAAGGCAAAGGTTATGTAGCTGTTTGCCCTTTTCACGATGATCATGACCCATCAATGCAAATAAGTAAAGATAAACAAACATTCCATTGTTTTGTGTGTCAAACTGGTGGTGATGTCTTTACTTTTGTCCAAAAATACGACAAATGTAGCTTCGAAGAAGCTGTTCGTAAAGTTTGTGAGATTATAGGATTTGATGATCCTAGACTTCACAAACAAACTTATCAACGTAAAATCGATGAAAATTTGTTGCCAGTTTATAACTGTATAAACGAATTACAAAAATATTATGTTTATGCTTTAACAACAGAAGAGGGTAAAGTTGCACGAGATTACCTTGATAAAAGACAATTATCTCAGCAACAATGTGCTAAATTTGGAGTAGGTTATGCTTTTTCTGATGGAAAAATGACCATCGAATATTTAAAAGCAAAAGGTTTTTCTTTAAAAAATATTGAAAATACTGGAATTGCCATTGCTCAAACTTCAGGAATGAGCGATAACAATCAAGGAAGATTAATATTCCCAATTAAAGATTCAAATGGTCAAGTTTGTGGATTCTCAGCTCGTAAAATTAACGATGATCCTGAAGCTCCAAAATATGTAAATTCACCAGAAACTGTTATTTTTACCAAAGGTAACATACTTTATAACTACCATCTTGCTAAACAAACAGCTCGACATGATGGATATGTTTATGTTGTTGAAGGTTTTATGGACGTTTTTGCTTTTGACACTATAGGAATTACATCCTGTGTTGCATTAATGTCAACAAAATTAACCGAAAAGCATATTGAACTACTTAGGAAATTAGGCTGTGAAATTAGAATTTGTTTAGACGGAGATAAGCCTGGACAATCAGCAATGATGAGACTTATGGCTCAACTTGATGAAGCGCACCTATCATATAGATTAGTGTCGGTTCCTGGAGAAGTAAGGGATCCTGATGAAATTCTTAAACAAGACGGCGAAGAAAAACTTAAAACTTATGTTAACAGCCTAGTTGACCCATTTAATTTTGCTTTAAATTACTACAAAAACACTTCACCTTTAGGAAGTATTGAAGATAAGAAAAAAGTTATTCATCACTTTATGCCTATGATTGCTTCAATCAAAGATAAATTAGTGCAGGAAGACTACATATATAAGCTCTCAGAAGCAACAGATTTTACTGCTTCAGCCATTAGAAATACGTTAAAGGATTTTAAAGGAAAACGTGTTGATTGTGGTGCTTCATTAACTAATGTTAATGCTGAAGTGAATACGTCTCTTGATTTATCTAAATTATCTCGTGATTTAAGAAGATTAACTCTAGCAGAAAGAACGGTGTTAGATTTAATGTTTGTTTCAGATGAAGCAATTAAATTTTATGAACAAGATATTAAATATTTCTATAACGAAATCTATAGATCAATTGCCAATTTTATTCTCGAACAATATAAAGAAACTGGAAAAATTGATACATCAGAAATGATTAACGAACTAAACGCTATAGAAATTAAAAATAAAGAGCAAATCATTAATGAAATTAGTGCAATTAATTTCAGGAAAGATAAAGCTAAGTATTCTAAAAAGATGCTGGAAGACTGTAATACAGTCATCAACGAAGAAAGAACTAAAATTTATGAGAAAAATGCATTACGGCAAGCGTGCCAAGGAAAATCCGTTGAAGAACAAGCAAAAATTTTAAAAGAATACATTTCTAAAAGAAAATAACATTTACTAGTCAAGTAGGGGAGGACGATTAAATGGCTGCAAAGAAAGAAACAAAAGCAAGCGCAAAGACAACTAAAAAAGCTGAAAGTAAAGCTGTAAAAAAGGTTGTAAAAGAAAAGAAAGTAAAAAAAGCTCCTTCAGATGATGAAGATGAAATTGAATCTTTAGATTCAATAAAAGCTCGTTTGCTTAAGAAAGCTAAAACTGATGGTGGAGAAATTGAACAAGCAGATATTCAAGATGCTATCTCATTTTTAGATTTAGAAGATAAAGATGTTGAAGATTTAATTAATTATTTTAAATCAAATAACATTAATGTTATCTCTGAAGGCGATGATGGAGATCTTGAAGAATTAGAATTTGATGGTTCTGATGTTTCAATGGACATGGATGACGAAGATGTCCCAGATGAAAAAGAGTTACAAGATATTTCTAAACTCGTTATTGGTGATGTTAAAGTAAATGACTCCGTTAAGATTTATCTTAAAGAAATCGGTAAAGTGCCTCTTCTAACAGCACAACAAGAAATTGAACTTGCTCAAAGAATTATTGATGGCGATGAAGACGCAAAACAAGACTTAATTACTGCAAACTTGCGTTTAGTCATTTCAATTGCTAAACGTTATGCCGGTCGCGGAATGCCATTTTTAGACCTTATTCAAGAAGGTAATATGGGTCTTATCAAAGCAGTTGAGAAATTTGACTATACAAAAGGATTTAAGTTTTCAACTTATGCAACATGGTGG
>DLBE01000030.1 GCA_002494205.1 Caryophanales bacterium UBA7029 | reverse complement strand
GGTGGTGATGACTCAAATACAAACGCTGCAGTCTTAGCAGAATACTTTGCAGCTCATAATACAGGCGTTCAAGTTATCGGATGCCCTAAAACAATTGATGGCGATCTTAAAAATGAAGATATTGATTGCTCATTTGGCTTTGATACAGCATGTAAAACCTATTCTGAGTTAATTGGTAACATTCAAAGAGATGCTAACTCTGCCAAAAAGTACTGGCACTTCATTAAAGTTATGGGTCGTTCAGCTTCACACGTCGCTTTAGAGTGTGCTCTTGAGACTCAACCTAACATTTGTTTAATTGGCGAAGAAGTTGCAGCCAAAAAGATGTCACTTTTAGACATTACCAAGCAAATTGCGGACTCAGTTTGTTATAGAGCCAGCAAAGGATGGAATTTTGGTGTTGCGATTATCCCAGAAGGCATCGTTGAATTTGTCCCAGAGTTCAAAGTTTTAATCTCTGAAATTAATGAACTTCTTGCCAAAGGCAAGGAGGAGGCATTTAACACCCTCCCATCATGGGAAGCAAAACATGAATTCATTAAGAAAGGTTTAAGTGAAGAATCGTTTAAAGTCTTCGAATTTTTGCCAAAAGCCATTCAACAACAATTATTTTTAGAAAGAGATCCTCACGGAAACGTTCAAGTTTCCCTAATTGAGAGTGAAAAACTCTTCTCAGAATTAGTAGAGAACGAATTGAAAAAACGCAAAAAAACTGGTGAATACGTGGGAAAATTCGGAAAACAACATCATTTCTTTGGCTATGAAGGAAGATGTGCTTTCCCATCAAATTTTGATGCTGATTATTGTTATTCTCTTGGTTATAACGCATTCATGCTTATTCAATATGGATATACAGGATATTTATCAAAAGTTTCAAATTTAGCAGCACCTGCAGAACAATGGGTTGCTGGTGGTATGCCAATTACTAAAATGATGAATATTGAAAGAAGAAATGGTGAAGACAAACCAGTCATTCGTAAAGCACTTGTTGAATTAGATGGTAAACCATTCAAATACTTCGAAGCGCATAGAGAAGAATGGTCTAAAGAAACTTGTTTCGTATATCCAGGCGCAATTCAATATTATGGACCAAGTGAAGTGTGTGATATTACAACTCGCACATTAGCACTTGAGAAGTCGAAAAAATAAAAATTATTTATTATTATAAATGGCACATTAGTTAATGGCTAGTGTGCCATTTTGACATAAAGGAAATAGATTTATATGCCATTTTGGCACATTGTTCTTGTAAATATATGCCAATTTGTTATTATCTTATCAGAGGAACACATATGACCTTACTTGAAACAAGACAAAGTTATAATCTCTCTCAAATGCAGGTTGCATCTTCTTTGGGGATTCCTTTACGTACCTATATTAGGTATGAGAAAGATAATGAATATGGTAGCCCGCTTAAAAGGGAGGCAATGGTTGAGGCAATTAATGCAAAGTACGAAGCTACCGAAACCAAAGGTTTGCTTACTCTCGAAGAAATCAAAACCAAAGTACAGAAACTCTTTGACGAAAAGTACAAAGGGCAAATCAATTTTTGTTTCTTGTTTGGAAGTTATGCAAAAGGCTATGCTACCGAAAAAAGCGATGTAGATATTTGTGTATCAACATCACTTTCGGGATTCAGATTTGTCGGTATCAGCGAAGCTGTTAGAAGTGTTCTTCACAAAAATGTTGATCTTGTTCAATTTGAAAATTTAGACGGAAATCTTGAATTAATCAACGAGATTTTAAAGGATGGAATAAAAATTTATGGATAACTTAAAAGACGACAAATATTATGCATCTAAATCCATAGAACACATCAATTTAATTCAATAATATTCCAATAACCTAACATACGAAGAATTTATGTCTGATCAGAAAGTAAATGATTCCATAATGTTTCGTTTCATTCAACTAATCGAAAACATTAAAAATATATCGGATGAATTTAAAAATGCGAATCCACAAATTCCGTGGGGCGATATAATGGGGTTTAGGAATGGAATTGTTCACGAATATGGATGTACTGACTACTAATCTGTATATAACACGTTTCGTGGTAATGATCTTGATGAATTAAAAGAAGTTCTAAAGAAGATACATTAATATTATTTGAAATAAAGAGAGGTAAACCTCTCTTTTTATCTCTTTACGTAAAATTTACTAAAGTATTTGTAAAGTTATGTATTTTTATGTATAATTATGTTGAAAGGAGCGAAATGATGATCAAATGGTTTGATGCAAAAGAAAGAAATGGTACTGCTTCCTTATATTCAAATAATATCACTTTGAATACAACAGCAATGTACCCTCTAGATTGTGCATTTAGAGTATTGGTTGGATTAAGAGATGACAAAAATATCTTAATAAAACCCGTATCTAAGAACGAAGTAGAGAGTGGAACTCTAGATGAATCTAGATTGCTTAAATTAGAGAGACATAAAAGCTTCGCACGTATTTCTTCTTCTATTTTAATGAGACAAATAGCAGAAGAGTTGAAACTAGAGTTCTCTAAATCAGCTTGTCGTTTCTCAACCAGTTGGGATGATAACGAAAATGTGCTCGTTATCGATATAAAAGGAGGTCAAAAGTAATGGAACAATATTTATGGATTGTATGGCTTGTAGTATTTGCTTTATCAGTCATTGTCGAAGCTAGTGGTCCAAATTTAGTATCTGTTTGGTTTGCTGTTGGCTCATTAATATCATTAATTATCTCATTTATTCCAGGTGTTGCTTGGTGGGTTGAACTAATTGTATTCGTAGTCATTAGTGCTGTCTCATTTATTGCACTAAGACCAGTGTTTAAACGTTTCTTAAAACGTAACATCTTCAATACAAATATTGATTCATACGCTGGTAAAAGAGGTTATGTTGTAGAAGAAATAACTTTGTTAAAACCAGGAAGCGTTAAAATCGGAGATGTAAAATGGAGCGCAATTCCATTAGATGATAACGCTAAGTTTGAAGTCGATGATGTCGTTGAAGTCGTTGCTATAAATGGCAACAAATTAATTGTTAGAAAAGTAGAGGAGAAAAAGTAAAATGCTAGCATTTATTATTATCATGTCAGTTGTTGGACTAATTGTATTAATATTACTTATTTCCAACATTCATATCGTTAAACAAACTGACAAATATATTATTGAAAGACTTGGTGCATATCGCACTACATGGGGTGTTGGTATTCACATGTGCTTACCATTCTTTGATAGAGTTGCACTTAAAGTTTCTATGAAAGAACAAGTCAAAGACTTTGAGCCACAATCCGTTATTACAAAAGATAACGTTACAATGCAAATTGATACTGTTGTATTCTTTGTTGTAACAGATGCTAAATTATTTGCTTATGGTGTTGATAATCCTATGGGAGCAATTAACTATTTAAGTGCTACAACATTAAGAAATATTATTGGTGAATTAGCATTAGACGAATGTCTAACTTCTCGTGAAATCATAAATGAGAAGATGAGAAAGATTCTTGATGAAGCTACTGATCCATGGGGCATTAAAGTTAACCGTGTTGAAGTTAAAAACATTCTTCCTCCTCAAGATATTCGTGAAGCAATGGAAAAACAAATGCGT
>DLBE01000016.1 GCA_002494205.1 Caryophanales bacterium UBA7029 | reverse complement strand
GATAATAAAGAATTCTTATTAGTAAAAGACGCTACACACTGCGACTTATATGATGGTGGCATAAATCACGACAAAATTCCTTTTGACAAGATTGAAGGATTCATTAAAAAGAATATTTAAATTTATATTTACCTGTTCCAAAGATATTAAAATCTTCACACTGTCAACTTACTTAAATAGGATTGATGCAAACTATCAGTCCTTTTTATTTTTTAATGCAGTTGTCAACACTTTGTAGACAACTGAAATTATATGCTGATGATGGCAAAAAATATCTATCTAATGTTATTAACGAAGAAGGGGCAAAGACGATTTTTATCATCGATGAAAACGAGCCCTGTTGGTCCCAAACCTATTTTTAGCCTTCTCAAAAAAGCCTTAATTAACGATATAAATAATAGAGATATTTTTATGAAAGGCATAGATTGTTCGTACTATTACGAAGAAGATTAATACGGAAAAGATTAACAACAAATTAAAATAATATAGTTTTTATTTAAATAATTGACTAAAATAATGCATATCTTATTAGGAGGATCAATATGCCATTATTTCAAAACATTGAAGAATTTAAAAATGTAAGCCCAGCATTACAGTGGGCAATATTTATTGTTGGTTGTTTAATTTTAATTGTCGCTTTAATTTCTACTATTGTTAGTATTTGGCTTGCTGTTAAATATGTCATTTATAACAGAACTCAAAATAAAGCCGGAATTAATGGTGAACAAACCGCTAGAAAGATTTTAGATAATCATGATTTAAAACATATTAAGGTCTCCGTAGTAGGATCACTTATGTTTGGTAACAGCTACTCCCATTTCTTTAAGAAAATTAGACTAAGAAGATGGACTGTTAAAAAGAACAGTATTTCTTCTATGGCTATGGGTGCTCAAAAATCCTGCTTAGCAATTTTAGATAAAGAAGGCGATAAGGACATGAAAACAAGAATTGTCCTTACTCCATTTATTTATTTTGGACCTCTTATGTTTTTGCCAATTGTAATAATTGGTGTACTTCTTGACATTCTTCTTTTCAAATTCTCAGGCGTCGCCACAGTTATTTCTGCTGTTTTAGGTCTTTCATTCTATTTAGCATCATTTGTGATGTCTTTAATGGTTTTAAAAACTGAAGTTAAAGCACAAAGAAAAGCTTTAGAAATTTTAGAAAAAGACAATTTAGCTACCTCTGAAGAAAGAAGCATGATGAAGGACTTATTCAAGTTATATAACATTCAATATGTTAATGACTTAATCCTTGAATTCCTTGAGTTAATACTTAGAGTTTTGATGTTAATTGCAAAACTACAAAATTCGTCATCTTCTGATTCAAGCAAATAGCAAAACTAAGAACTAAAAAAGGACTGAAAATTCAGTCCTTTTTTGTAATTTTTTCGAGCACTATTTTGTTTCTTTGTTCTTTTTAATAAGCATTCTGACTACGACGATTGCGCAATAGAAGACTAAGCCTCCAACAACAGTCCAAATGGAAATCCAGAGGTCTGTTGGCATTTCGAAACTCAAGAATCCTTCGCCATTAACAGCTGATGCGACACAATCGATGAACCACATTGCTGTGGCGGCGCCAAATATTATTGCGCCATATTCGAAATGAAGTTCTTTTTTTGGTTTAACGAATAACCAAAGACAAACGAAACAAATAGTAACTACTAATGCAGTTAAAAAATACATAAATTATTCCTTTGCAAGTTTCGCTCTTCGTTTCAATAAGAGCTTACGAATTAATAATCCAATGCCCCAGCTTGCAACAATGATAAGTAACATACCAACGCCGACTGTACCCATTTCAACAAGCATTTCATTAACTTTTTCTGGGCCTTCACTTACTGCGGTTAACCATGGGAATTTAAAACTAACTTCTCCGTGGATTAAATGTTCGCCTGCTAAGATGAATGAACCACCAAAGAGTGCTAATTCAAGAACGCCAAGTTTTTTAGAAGTAGGTAATGTGTCTAACTTAATCGGATCAACCTTGGTTGGATCAGCTTTCTTTTCGTGATGCTTAACAATGTGACGAGCAACGCCAACGCCAATTGCTGCAACTGTTGTGACTGTAAAACATGCCATAATTTTAGTTCCTTTCAAATTTACTTATAAATGAATTCTAATAATTAAATAATGAAAATACAAAATAAAATTGAGAAAAATGTTCGATATTTATTGATAAAAAACAAACTGTTTGATTATTATTATAGTTATATTAAAGATATCGAACAAAATGTTCATAGGAGTTCAACATGGATAAAAGAAGTGAAAAAACTGTCGATGCAATTTATAAAGCATTCGCAAGTCTTATTAATAAGAAAGATTATGATGATATAACAATTCAAGATTTGTTAGATGAAGCATCAATCTCTAGATCAACTTTCTATGCTCACTATAAGACAAAAGACGAACTTTTATTAAGCATTTCAAATCATATTTTTGATCATGTTTTTTCAAAGTCACTTCAAGAAGAAAAAACGCATGATTTTTCTAAAGATGTAATTTTAAATTACAGACACTTAATTGAGCATATCTTTTATCACATAAGAGATGAAAGAGAATTATTTGAAGGAATCTTGTCAAATAAGGTAAATGCGTTGTTCCTTGTTGAATTCAGAAATCAAATATCAAAATTTGTTAATTCTTACCTTTCTAATTATCCAATGACAAATAATCAAATTCCCTTTGAATTAAGGAAGTCTTTAGCGATTGAAGAATTCATTGTAGTACTTAAGTACTGGGTCATAAATAGTTTCAAGGAAACACCTGAAGAGATTGCTGATTTTTATATTAAAACAGCGATTAAATAAAATTTATTTTCATTAAGTTAGTAATAGTAAGTTTAGTTTACTAGTTTTGTTATTATAATTTAATCACCCAAAATGTATGGCAAGTGTGTAGATGCTTGCTTTTTCCGTACATACTCGTATAATATGCGCATAGGAAAGGAACTCTTACCTATGGCAAAAAGTAAACTCCTTAATTTAAAAAATAAAACAATTATTGTTGGATGTTCTAACCTAGGTTCAAACATTACAAATAAGTTTGCTACCGAAGGTAAAAACATCATGGTTATTGATAAAGAACCTAAAAACTTTTCTCGACTTTCTGATCGTTTTAGTGGTTACACAATTGTTGGAGATGCATCAGATCTTGAAGTTCTTGAAGAAGCTGGTATTGCTACTGCAAGCGAAATTGTTATTACAACTGATGATGACAATTTAAATTTATTTATAGCTCATATTGCGAAGAAAATTTATAACGTTCCAAATATTTATCTTCGTTTATTTGAACCTGATAATGAAATTTTACTTAAAGGAATGGATATTAAAGCCATTTATCCTCTTGAATTATCTTATGATAAATTCATGCTATTTAGAGGAGGACGTAAATAATGAGAATTGTTATTTGCAATGGCAATAATAGTGCTGACTATATCATTAAAAACTTTAAAAATCGTCACAATACTTTAAGCATTATTAATGATGATAAAGATGTTGCATCTAAATTAGCACAGTCTTCCAAATTACCTGTTATTTTTGGTGATTTTACAAAAGTAACAACACTTAAAGAAGCAAATGTTGATGGTGCTGATTTATTTATTGCTCTTGGTCATAAAGACTGGGACAACTATGTTGGTTGTTTACATGCTCGTAAACAATTTGGAGTTAAAAAATGTATTTGTGTTGTTCAAAACCCAAAGAATGTTGAAGTCTTTAAACAATTAGGTCTTGATTCGGTTATTTCTTCTATTGAAAACTTAGTTTCATCTGTTTTAGCAGAATCATCATTAGAAGATTTAACAAACACCAAATCATTTGAAAACGATAAAATCGTTATGTCTGAGGTTGTTGTTAAACCTACATACGTAATTGCAAACAAGAAAATTATGGAACTGAATTTTCCTAAAGAAGGAAGCATTGCCTGTGTCTATCGTAGACCTCGCGTTATCATTCCTAATGGTTCTACAATTATTCTTCCTAAGGATAAAATTTTTATCCTTTCAACCCCGTTTGATCAAAAGAAACTTATTGAATTTGTAAAAAGAAGCAAATAAAAATGAAAAAAGCCGTTTCTGGATATCGTTTACTTTTTGGCTATTTAGGTTTATTCATAGCCTTTGTTGGTATTGCAACTTTGTTGCCTCTTTTTGCTTTATTTGCATATCCTGATGAAGCCGCTGATTGGTATTGTTTTTTTATACCAGGCATTTCAGCAATTGTTTTAGGTTCGTTCATGTTTGGCCTTCTTATTGCTGGCCGAACAAAAGCTCAACTTGGAAAGCATCAAGATTCAGTATTGCTTCTTTTCGTTTGGGTGAGCGCAATCCTTATTTCTTCAACCCCATTCATGATTGCTGGTATTTTTAACTTTACAGATGCTATTTTTGAGACAACATCTGCGTATGCAACCGTAGGTTTATCTGTTTTAGATCCAAAATATATGTCTGGTGAAACTTATCGCCACTTGTTTGTTTTATATCGAACGATTTTATGTTTTGTTGGCGGTATTGGACTTGTTCTTATTGTTACCTCAGCTATCTCTGATAGATATGGATTAAAACTTTATTTGGCCGAAGGCCATAACGATAAATTGATGCCTAACCTTGCTAGAAGTGCTCGTTTGATTCTATCAATCTATGTCGGAATTACTATGTTGGGTGTAATCCTTTATGTAATTGCAGGCATGCCAGTATTTGATGCAATTGTCCATTCTATAAGCGCGGTTGCAACAGGAGGTTTCTCTTCAAGACCTGAGGGCATTATGTATTTTGCAAGCCACCCTAATTTCTGGGCAATGCAAATCATTTCAATTCTCATTATGGTTCTTGGTTCAACCAATTTCTTATTAACATTCTTCATTATTACTGGTCGCTTTAAAAAAGCGTTTAAAGATGCCGAACTTAGATTATTCGGTTGTTTAATGCTGATTTTCATCCCAGTGTTTATTCTTGCCGTTTATTTTAGTGGTGCAACAAATAACTTTGGAGAAGCGGCAGCTCAAGGAACATTTACATTCTTCTCTGCTTCAACAACTACAGGTTTCTCTAACGTTGCTGATATTTCAAAGCTAGGACATGGTGTTTTGATGCTTGTTGTATTTATGAACATTATTGGTGGATGCATGGGCTCGACCGCTGGCGGTATTAAGCTTTATAGAATGGCATTAGCCATTAAATCATTTTATTGGTCAACCAAAGAGTCAACCGCATCGCCGAATGTTATTTATCCACACTATATCTATAGATTTGGTGAGCAAAAGGAAGTTGATCAACGCGAGACCGCAAATGCTTTAGGTTATATTTTCCTATATGGAACTTTGTTATTTGTCGGCGCTGTATTAATTGCTATTGTCGATGGCGGAAATACAAGTTTTGGTGATGCATTATTCGAATTTTCTAATGCCATTTCTTCAACAGGTTTATCAGTGAACGTTTGTCGTACAGGAAATAATGCTGTACGTTGGGTCTTAACATTTGGTATGCTCGCAGGACGTTTAGAAATTTTACCAATATACTTTGCCGTATTTAGAGGCACTAGAGATTTATTTAGAAAGGAAACATATTAATATGTTAATAGATGAATTAAGTAAGGCTAATATTGAAGCCTTAAAAGCAAGAGACCAAGTAGCAAGAGCTATTTATTCTGTAATTTTATCTAAGTACAAAGCATTAGATATTGAACTTAGAGCAAGCGGAAAAGCAGCAACTGATGCTGATTTAGTTAAACTAATCACAAAAACAATTAAAGAGCTTGATGAAGAAAAAGAATCATACGCAAAAGCTGGTAGAGACGAAGAAGTTAAAAACATTCTTACTCAAAAATCTTTAATTGAAAAATATTTACCTAAATTAATGTCTGAAGAGGAAATTAGACAAGTAATATCTTCTTTGGAAGATAAATCTATACCATCCGTTATGAAACACTTCAAAATGAATTATGACGGAAAAGCTGATATGTCACTTGTCTCTAAAATCGCTAGAGGTTAAAAGATAATAAAGTTAAGTGGTGTTATAAATGGGAAAGAAAAATCAAATTGTCTATCCTCGCCACATGTTTTGGAACCGTTTTTATCGTCCTATCGCCTTCTTATTAGCTAGATCAAGACACTATAAACGCAAAACTTTTTTCAGAATGAAAAAGGGCGAAAGTTATGTTGTCCTTTCTAACCATCAAGGTGGTTTAGATGGAATTCTTTTACCTTATTCATTTTCAAGACACCTTTATGGTGTATTAACCGATTCATTTATGTCCATTGGTTTTGCTGCAAAATTATTTAAATATCAATTTGGAATAATTGGAAAGAAAAAAGGTGCGGTTGACTTAAAAGCTAATATGGACATGCTTAGATGTATTAAAGAAGGGGGCTCTCTTCTTATTTTCCCTGAAGGAAATAGAAGTTATGCTGAATTCCAATTTGATATGACTGATGGTTTAGGAAAATTTTTAAGATTTTTCAATAAACCAATTGTTTTATTTAATTTTCATGGTGGAATGGGCAGTGAACCTCGATTCGCAAGAAAAAGAAGAAAAGGTCCATTTTATGGTGAAGTAAAAAGAGTTTTAGAACCTGAAGAATATAAAGATTGGTCGGATGAAAAACTAACTGAAGTTATTAAAGAAAACCTAAAAGTTTACGATTCTGACTCTGGTGATTTATATAAATCAAATAGAAGAGCAGAATATTTAGAAAGAATGTTCTTTGTTTGCCCTAAATGCGGAAAAGTTGAAACACTTTATTCAAGAGGAAATTATATTTATTGCAAAGAATGTGGATTAAAAGTTGAATACACTGAAGATTTACATTTTAAATCTGATGATCCTGAATTCAAATTTAAACGTTTAGTAGATTGGTACAATTACCAAATCAGATTTGTTAAAAATTATGAAGTTGGTGACGGTGTAATCTTTAAAAGAGGTAAGGCAAAACTTTATGTTTCCCACTCAGGAGAAAAGAGAAAACTTATCGCTAAAGGACCTGTTGAATTAACCGCAAAAACCATAAAATTTGCAGGAAAAACCATAGATATTTCAGAAATTGAGATTGCTTCCCCTATAAACGGAACTAATTTCAATTTCTCAACAACTAATGAAGATTACCTTGTAAAAGGTGATGCTAGATTTAATCCGCTTAAATACGTTTTGATGTTTAATAAATTAGATACAAAGATGAGAAACAATAAAGCAGATATTTATTATAATCTCGTCGAAAGGAATTAATTATGTGGGACTTTTCATTAAATAATTTTGATAGCGTTTGGAAATTTGTTGTCCAAATAATGCTTTTGCTTGGTTTCTTGGTTATTGGAAACATGTTAAGAAGAAGTATTCCATTTTTAAGAAAATCATTCATTCCTTCTGCTTTAATTGGTGGCGTTTTATTAGTTCTAGTTGCTGCCTTTATTAAATGGGTTTCACCTTCTAATTATCAAATAATTGATAGACAAGTGATGAAAGTTATTACTTATCACGCTCTTGCTTTAGGCTTTATCGCGACAACTTTAAAAGTTGCTAATAAAGAAAAAAGAAAAGGTTTAGGTGCTTTATCAATTCAAAACGGATTACTTACAGGTGCTACTTACATGCTCCAAGCAGTATTTGGCATTCTTACAGTTTTAATATTTGTTTGGTTAGGTTCTACTGTTTTCCGTGCCTCTGGCATTATTCTTCCATTAGCATTTGGACAAGGCCCAGGTAATGCTATGACTTGGGATGTAAACTTTGGAATTGCTGGTGGAAGCTTTGGATTAACTCTTGCCTCAATTGGTTTTATTGTCGCTTCGTTAGTTGGAGTTGTTTACTTAAATTTCTTTAGAATTAAGGGCGAAATTAAAAGAAATGAAGGCGTTTTAGCAGAAAGAAAAGTTGAAGAATTTGTTGAGCAAAATGAAATTGAAGATAGCGATTCTGTTGATAAAATGTCTGTTCAAATTGGAATTGTAGCTCTTTGCTATGCAGCCGCATTCGGCATTATGTGTGCTCTTCATGCAACGGGCGTTAAGATGATTCAAGATATTGCATGGGGCTTTAATTTCATTTTTGGCGTAATTACCGCAACAATTGTTAAAGTAATTTTGGTTCAACTAAAGAAAAGAAAAGTTTTAAAACATAAATACATTAATAACTATCAAATGGATCGTATCTCAGGTTTTTCATTTGATTTAATGATTATTGCTGGCGTAGCGGCAATTGAATTTAGCGAGATCAAGAATTATATTTGGGTTTTACTTGCTTTAACTGTCGTAGGAACAATCGTTACTTTCTTCTTTGTAAGAATGATTACAAAACATTGTTTCAAAGGACTTCATCACGAAATGTTTTTGGTGAATTTTGGTACATTAACAGGAACTGCTTCAAACGGAATGATTTTACTTCGTGAAGTTGATTCATCTTTTGAAACTCAATCATCCGATATTTTTATCGTTTCTCAGTTTCCAGCCATGTTAACTGTTGCTCCTTTGTTATTATTAACAAGTTTTGCTGGAAAAGCCGATAAACCAATTAATCTTTACATTGCTTTAGCGATATTTGCTGTATTAGCAGTAATTTATACAATTCTTATCTTTGTTATTCAGAAAAAAGTTGTCGAAAAGAAGAATAAATAAATTTATCTTGTTAAAGTAAATTTGATTTCTTATAATTAACGAGCAACAGGGGTGTCGTACAATGGTAGTAC
>DLBE01000055.1 GCA_002494205.1 Caryophanales bacterium UBA7029 | reverse complement strand
ATCTCTTTATTTGTTTCGATTAAATCAGCGTATTCATCAATGAATACGACAATATATGGTAGAGGTTGTAAACCTTTATCTTTAGCAATTAAATTAAATGATTTAATGTCTCTAACAGCGTTCACTCTAAATAATTCATAACGTCTATCCATTTCTAGAACTAATTTATCAAAAGCAACTTTTGCTTTTCGCATGTCTGAGATAACTGGACAAAGTAAATGAGGAATATTTTCATAATAAGTCATTTCAACTTTCTTTGGGTCAATCATTACAAGTTTAAGTTCTTCAGGTTTATTTCTCATTAATAAAGTAATAATTGCGGCGTGAACAAATATTGATTTACCTGAACCAGTAGTACCGGCAACTAATAAGTGTGGGAAATCAGCAAGATTTGCAGAAATTAAATCACCTGAGATTGATTTTCCAAAAGGAATATCAAGTCTATGTTTTGGATCATTAGGAATTGGTTCTAAAACTTCTTTTAAAGTAACATTTTCTCTAACTACGTTAGGAATTTCGATACCAGAAGTAGATTTACCAGCAACAATTGGTTCAAAACGAGGTTGAATACCACCAAGTCTTACACCAATATCAGTAATATATCTTTGTACAACTTGGACAGATGTACCACTATTAGTTTGAAGATCAAAACGAGTAACAGATGGTCCAACAATATGTGAGATAACTTGAGCGCCTACTTTAAAATCTTCAAATGTTTTATTTATAATTTCGGTTCTTTCCTGACAAATTTCTTCGTTTTTAATTGCATCAGGATTTTCAGTCTTTGGATTTAATAAATCCATACTTGGATAAATATAGTTTTTAATGAAATAAGATGTTTCTTCAGGAACAGGTTTTTTTAATGGTTCTTCAAGAGGTTTCTCAACTTCCTCTTCGAATTCAAAATCATCAACTCTTTCAACAGCTATTGCGTTGTTTTCAATAGGTTTATTTTCTTGAGCTTTATCTGAGAGTGGTTCAAAGAAAGGTTCGCGATAACTTGTATCTTCTTCCTCTTCGTAATGATTTTCAACGGGTTGACTTGCCTCAAAAGAAGGAGCTGACATTGGTTCAGGAGGAATAACATTTCCCGAATCATTTTCAATAGAACTAAATCTTGCTTTCTTTAAAGAATAATCGTTATCAATTGGGTTTGATGTATGAAATGTTTCAAAAATAGGTCTATTATCTTCAAACCCATCATTAGAATTATCTTCTTCAACTTTTAATGGCTCAGTAGGTTCAATTTCATCAATCTCATTTTCTTCATAATTATATGATCTTGATCTTCCTCTATTGAGTCTAAGTTTTAAGTTTTTGAACAAGCGATTTACTTGAGTATTGAAAATCATTAATAAACCAATAATAAATAATGACCAACAAACAATATGAAGCCCAATAGGAGTAAGTGCACTATTAAGTGCACCAGCTAAAATATAACCGATTTGTCCACCACCGAGCTTAACGTTTGGTGCGACAACAGATGGGTTTGCTGCAACAACTTTATTAAAGACATCAATTGAACTTGAGAATGTTAAGTATTTAGCAAGTCCTTCTTCTGTTTTTCCATAACCAACAATTACAACACCATTAATTTCGCTTCCAATTGTTGCCCAATGTGATGAAAGAATAATAAAACAGAAAAGGATGAGTAAAACACCCCAAAGTCTTGTTCCAACTTTAAGTTTAATAATTCTTTTATAAAGAATTAAATAAATACCAATAACTATAATGTATGGTAAAAGTAACCAGAAGCCGATAAAACCTAAGCTTTTAGTTATTGCATCAAATAAAAAACTAAATGGAGTGTTAGCCGAAAATGTACAAACAGAAGCAAAAAGGATGAAGCATACTCCACCCATTATAGATATTGAGTTGTTTGTAATTTTGTTTTTCATTATTTTTATTATAATTTAATTTTTAATAAATTAAAGCAAAATTTGCATTAATTTATTTCGGCAATAATTGGGATGATTGTAGGTGTCTTATTTATTGCTCTACGAACGGCCTTAAAAACGATATCTTTTGTGGCGGTTTCAATATAAGCAATCGAATATCTTTCTTTTGCTAATTCGCTTTCAACAGTTGACACAAATAAACGAGTAATTTCTCTAATTAAGCTTTCGTTATCTTTTAAGAAAACAAGTCCTCTAGCTTGAATATCAGGTCCAGCAACAATTTGGTGTTTACTTTGTGAAATTGTGACGCCAAGAACAATGACACCTTCATCAGCTAAGCGTTGTCTTTCTTCTAAAACGGTCGCTCCAATATCACCAATTCCTTTACCATCAACAAATACTTCGCCAACGATTACTTTTTGTGGCAAAATGCGGCCGATACCAGCTTCAAATTCAACGATATTTCCGTTATCAACAATGAATACATTGTTGTGGTTATATCCAATCCCCATATTTAAAGCAATTTTTGCACAAGCTAAAAGTTGGACAAAAGGAGCAGAGATAGGAATTAAATAACTTGGTCTAAATGTTGCGATAAAATACTTAATATCTTCTTCGCAAGCATGCATTTTTCGGTATGATTTAAAATCTGGTTTAAGAATTATGCAATCCGTCTTATAAAGTTCATTTATGGTGTCTGTTGTTGATGTTTCTATTTCTGGAAGAACATGTGGTCCATAAATGAATAAATCGTTTTTAGTTAAAAAGACAATTTTTTCGTCATTATTTCTTGAAGCAAGTAAGGCAATTTTGTCGTTAAGTTTCTTACCATAACCTGTAATAAAAACCAAAACATCTTGAGGACGAAGTCTATTGACTTCCTCTAAAGATGCAAAACAATCACGACTAGATTTTAAATATTGTTCATTTTTAAGTACTTCAAGAATTTCAGATGAATGTTTATCATAAGGAATCACTTTTCTTCCATGAGCAATTCCGGCATTCAAACAGTCGATAATGTTATATAAATTTGGCCTATCAATTGCTAAAAATATACGTCCTTGGTAATCATAAAAATTTGTTTTTAAGCAATGCATTAAGCGGTAATTTGGTGAACAATAACCTGTCTTGTCAGCGTTAAAAGAGTCACATAACAAGACTAAAGTCTTGTTTGAACAAATTTTTCTAATTTTGTCTTTGCCTGGTGTGAATCCTTTTTCAAAATCATTATGAGCAACTGCATTAGACATATAAATGATGTTACCTTGATCAGTGTTAATGCAAACACCTATTGATTCAGCAAAATTGGAAGTTACACCAAAAAACTCAATTTTACGATTTGCAACAACAACATCGTCATCAGTTTTAACAATTGAAATAGGAAGTTTTGCGTAATCTAATTTAAAGTGAGTGCAAAATCCTTTTAAAAAATCATTAGTCGTTTTTGTACAAAAAATAGGAGCTGGAACTTTGTCATAAACAAAAGCTATAGCACCCATTACTGAATCATAACCATGAGTTAAAAAATAGGCTCTAACTTTTTCTTTATTTTGAACAAGATAATCGTAACGAGGTATAACAAAATCGATGCCTGGTTTTGTTTTATCAGGCCAATTAAAACCACATTCAATGACAAAAATGTCATTGTTAATTTCAACTGCGGTCAAATTTTTAAAGTTTTCGTCTTGACCGCCGAGCATTACGATTCTAATCTTGTCCATAATTTACCTATCTATATTTTTGGTAGCAATAATATCAACACCACTACCTAAAACATCTTTAATAACAACATCTCCAATTTTAACTGGAGCTTTAATTTTAACTTTGTTAATTTCGTCCATTACTTTAAAAATTAATTCTTTTGGAATCGGATCTTTAGTCTTAACTGGAACGCGACATTCGTTAGTTGATTCAACTTTTACTGTAGAAGTAACCATTCTAACTGGATGGGTAAGTTCTGCTTTGGCATAAATTGCGCCTCTTGGACAACTATTGCCAGTTACATTTAAGTTTTCATCAACTTGTAAATGACATCCGCGAGGGCAAGTAATACAAATTAATTCTGTCATTATTTTCTCTCCTCCACGAATACTTTTATTTCATTAGACTCTTTTTTAAAGAGATCTTTATTTAATTTAACTATTTCCATTTCCGATGGAACAATAGCTGGTTTAAATATTTTCTTAATTACATTATTACCTTCTGTAATAATAATATTAATGTCTTTCATTGGTTTAGATACTCTAAACTTAAATGAGCAACTTTCTTTTACATCATCGATATAAAGTTTTTGTGGAACAACATAATTAATTCCAACACCTGGATTTACATCATAAACATGGCCTTTTCTTGTTAATTCACCACGCAAATATGAAACAGCTCCTTCAGCTGCTTCTCTTGCTTCTTGAACAACATAATCAACTAAGTCATGAACATGTAAAACATTACCAGCTGAGAAAATACCAGGAATTTCACTTTCCATAGCTTGAGTTACTTTCGCACCTCTAGTTTTGGAGAAATGTAGTGGTAATTTATTAAATAAATCAACATTTGGAAGTAATCCTACTGATAAAAGTAAGCAATCACATTCAAATTCCATTTCAGTTCCTGGAATAAATTGCATTTTTTCATCAACTTTAGCAATAACCACCTTTTCAAGGTGAGAATCACCAATAACTTGTTTAACAGTGTGGCTTAAATATAAAGGAATATTGTAATCCTTTAAACATTGAACAATATTTCTATTTAAACCAGCAGAATAAGGCATAAGTTCAGCAACACCTAAAACTTTGGCGCCTTCAAGTGTCATTCTTCTAGCCATAATTAAACCAATATCGCCAGATCCTAAAATGAATACTTTTTTTCCAACTAAATAACCATAACAGTTAACAAATAATTGTGCTTGTCCTGCTGTATAAACACCACTAGGTCTATCACCAGGAATTTGAATTGCACCAGCGTTTCTTTCATAACAACCAGTAGTGAGAATTATTGCTTCAGCTTGAACTTCGACTAAGCCTTCTTCTTGATTAGTATAAGTAACAACTTTGTTGTCACTTATAGATAAAACATTTGAATTAAGCCTATAGTCAATTTTTAATTCTTTAACTTTGTTAGAAAATCTAGTCATAAATTCTGGACCAGTGAGTTCTTCTTTGAATTCATGAAGTCCAAAACCGTTATGAATACATTGATTCAAAATACCACCTAAATAGTTATTTTTTTCAATAATTAAAATATCTCTTTCACCAAGTTCGTAGGCTTTAATAGCAGCAGCCATTCCAGCGGATCCACCACCAATGATAACTAAACGTCTTTTTATCATTTTGCGTCTCCTTTCACTTCATAACGAACAACGTATGAATCTTTCTTTTGGAATAAAACCTTATTTAAAGGGATATTAAATTTCTTGGCAATTAGAGTAGTAACAAGAGGTTGACAGAAACCACCTTGGCACTTACCAAATCCTGCTCTAGTTCGTTTTTTAACAGCTTTTATTGTTGTTGGTGGAACACTTGTGTTCATTTCAAAAAGTATTTCGCCTAAACTAATTTTTTCGCAGTTACAAATAATCTCACCATAAGTAGGATTTTGTTTAATGAACGCTTTGCGTTCTTCAAATGACATTTTCGCTAAATTTGGACGTTTTTTAACGTAAGGATTAAAGTTAGGATTTGTCTTTAATTCAATTACTTTAGCTAAAAATTCATTAATAACATATTCTGCAATGGCAGGAGAAGAAACTAAGCCTGGAGATTCAATACCCGAAAGATTAATAAAGTGATTATCTTTTTTGGCAAAGCCAATTATAAAATCGTGTGTGCTTGGGGTTGGTCTAGTACCAGCGAATGTTCTAATAACTTGATTAAATGGAATAGAAGGAACCATTTCGAGAGCTTGTCTTCTAATTTCATCTAATGTTGGTTTATCAGTGGAAACATCATCTTTAGATGGCATTGCTTCTGCTGAAGGTCCGATTAAATAAGTTCCACCAATGCTTGGCGTGACAAGAATTCCTTTTCCTTTTTCACTTGGAAGAGGAAAAATTGTGTGTTTAACCAAATCATCACTATAGTGATCTAAAATGAAATATTCACCTTTACGTGGGGTTAAATAATAGTCAATTGGTTCGACCATCTTATGAATTTCATCACTATAAATACCAGCAGCATTAATAACAATTTTTGTTTGGTATGAATTTCCTGACTCACAAACAATGTTATAGAAATCGTTTTCTTTTTTAATATCAACAACTTTTTCATTAAGAAAAAGCTTAACGCCATTATCGACAGCGTTTTCCATAGCATGAACAGCAAAGGTGAAAGGGTTCACTATGCCTGCGGTAGGCGCAAAAAGTGAACCCTTCACTTGTGGATTTAAATGTGGTTCGAGTTTTAAAGTTTCTTCGGCGTTAAGTATTTTTACTTCAACACCATTTTCTGCGCTTCTTTGAGCAAGCTTCTCAAGCATTGGAAGTTGTTCATCATATAAAGCGACAGTTAAAGAACCGATGCGTTCCATTTCGACGTCAAGTTCTTCTAAGAGCTTGTCCATCATTTTGTTTCCCAAAACATTTAATTTTGCTTTTAAAGTTCCTGGAACAGGATCATAACCGGAGTGAACAATGGCACTATTTGCCATTGTCACTACGTTACCAACATCTGGTTCTTTTTCTAAGACTGCTACCGATAATTGGTAGCTTGAAAGTTTCCTCGCAATGAGCGAGCCTACAATGCCTGCACCAACTACGATAACATCAAACATAATAAATAATCCTTATTTAAATTTTATTTTCTATGACCTTTGTGGCCTTTTTTCTCAACTGGTTTTTCAACATAGCCAGCTGGTTTTTCGATAAATTCTCTGTGAGAGACTTTAACTTTGCCATGGTCATCGATTTCGCAGACGCGAACTTTTAACACATCTCCAACTTTGACTTTGTCACTTGCTTTTGCAACATAACCCCAGTCAAGTCTAGAAACGTGGCATAAACCTTCGCAATTACCGAATAATTTAACGAATGCTCCGTAATCTTCAACACGGGTAACTTCGCCTTCGTAAACTTCACCAACTTTTGCTTCACGAACGATATTTTCAATCATTTCTTTAGCTTTATTGATCATTTCGCGGTTCATATGATAAATAACGACATGTCCATCATCATCGATATCGATTTGGACATTATCGCAATTAGCGATAATTTCGTTAATAACTTTTCCACCTGTACCAATAACATCTCTAATCTTATCAACTGGGATAAGCATCTTGTCGAGTTTTGGTGCGAATTCAGCAACATCTGGTCTAGGTTCTTTAATGGCTTTAGCCATAACTTCACGGATTTCTTTTCTTGCTTTACCGGCTTGAGCTAATGCTTTTGCAAGAACTTCACGGGTAACACCAGCAATTTTGATATCCATTTGAAGAGCAGTAATACCTTTTTCGGTACCTGCAACCTTAAAGTCCATATCACCGAAGTGGTCTTCAAGACCTTGAATATCGGTTAAGATTTGGTAAGGGTGATCATTTAAATCACCAGTTGAGATTAAACCCATGGCAATACCACTGACCATTCTTTTAATAGGAACACCAGCTGCCATAAGGGACATACATCCAGCACAAATTGATGCTTGTGAAGATGAACCGTTTGATTCAACAACTTCACTAACAACACGAATTGTGTATGGGAATTCTTCTTCGCTTGGTATGACATAGCTTAAAGCTCTTTCGCCTAAAGCACCATGTCCGATTTCTCTACGTGCAAGAACACCGATTTTTCCTGTACCACCAACACACCATTGTGGGAAGTTATAGTGATGCATGAAACGTTTTTCGGTTTCAGCAGTTAAATCATCTAAAACTTGTTTGTCGCTTAAAGGACCTAAAGTTGTAGTTGAGATAACTTGAGTTTGTCCACGAGTGAACATGGCAGAGCCATGAACTCTTCTACCTAAGATATCAACTTGGGCATCGAGTGGACGGATTTCATCAATTTTACGACCATCTGGTCTAATTTTGTCTTCTGCGATAAGTCTACGAACTTCTTGGTGAACGATGTCTTCTTGAATTTCGTGAACTTGTTGGACTTTTTTAGCATCTGCACCTTCAGCTGCGTATGCTTCTTCAGTCTCTTTTTCGATTGCTTCAATCTTTTCTTCTCTTTCGAGTTTGTCTTTTGTTGAAACAGCTTTACGAAGTTTCTTGTCAACTTTTGCGACAACTTCTGCACGTAAATCTTCTGGAATCACCTTAAATTGAATGTCTTTGTTCTTTTCAACACCAATCTTTTTGATAATTTCCTTTTGGAAACGACAGAGTTTCTTAACTGCTTCGTGACCAAACATTAAAGCATCTAACATATCTTCTTCGCTAACTTCAGCGGCACCAGCTTCAACCATGTTAATGGCTTCTTCAGTACCAGCGACACAAAGATCGATATCTGATTTTGCTTTTTGTTCTACTGTTGGGTTAATAACGAATTTTCCATCAACTCTACCAACATAGACACCTGCAATAGGTCCATTAAATGGAACATCTGAGATACATACACAAAGTGATGAACCTAACATTGCAGTAATTTCTGGAGAATTGTCGTAATCAGCTGCCATAACTTGAGAGACAACTTGAACTTCATTACGGAATCCTTCAGGGAAAAGTGGACGCATAGTTCTGTCAGTAATTCTAGATGCAAGAATTGCATGAGAACTTGGACGAGATTCACGTCTTAAGAATCCGCCAGGAATTTTTCCTGCAGCGTACATTCTTTCTTGGTACTCTACTGAAAGTGGGAAGAAATCCCAGTCAACAGTATGTTTTGACATTGTGACATTACTTAAAACAACAGTGTCACCATAACGTACCAAAACTGCACCGCGAGTTTGCTTGGCTATTTCACCAGCTTCAACAACAATCTTGCGGCCTTCGAACTCTAATTCGAATACTTTTTTCATTATGTTATTTTTCTCCTTTAAAAAACTATTAGTATTTTATCATAAAATGATACAAAGGTAATAACACTTTTAAAGATAAAAGAAAGGACCATTACAAAGTAATGGTCCATCTTTATAAGTTAACTACACTTATTTGCGGATCTTTAATTCAGATAAGAGTTTAACGTAAGCATCTCTATCCTTCTTGTTAAGATAGTTAAGAAGAGCTCTACGTTGACCAACTAAAATGAATAATCCACGTCTACCAGAAGCATCTTTTTTGTTGTGCTTGAGGTGTTCTGTTAAATCGTTGATTTGTGCAGTAAGAAGAGCGATTTGAACTTGGGCAGAGCCTGTGTCTTTTTCGTTCTTGCCATACTTCTTAACGATTTCAGCAGTTCTTTCTTTGGATAACATTTTTATCCCTCCTAAATAGTTCTTCGCTTAATCCAGGTCTAACGTCGGAGTGCTCGTTAAACTTAGAATAAGTTGCGAGAATATTATAATGATTTAGAAAATCATTTACAATAACAAAATTAAACAATAAAAAGCCCTCACCGAGGAGGGCATAATTCTTCAATTAATCTCTTTTGATCTCTGGCATGAAGAAATCACATTTTAAATATGGAATTAAATACAAGGCTGTTCCACACATTGAGAGAAGTCCAATTGGGAATGTAATCCAAATTCCAACAGCTGTTTGTGGATGCTCTGAAACTGCTAATACAATCATTAAAATGATTGTCAATAGTTCAAATGGAGCACCAATAAAGCCAGTTAAAATTGTGCTTTTACGTGGGGTAAGTTTTTCCTTATTTTTAATGTAAGGAACTGACATATAGACAACAATAATTGCGCAAATTAATGTCACTAAAATGCCAAAGAATAACACCATTCCTAAATAAGGTCTATCATTAAAACCAACATGTCTAATAAGATGTTTTGGTTCTTCTAATGGACCAGCAAAGTGGTACAAAAATAATGAACCTAATGCATATAAACCTGCGACACCAGAAATAATGGTCGCGAGTATTGATGTAAATCTAAAATCATTAAGTTTTTTGATAATTTGTCTAAACATAACAAAATTCCTTTATTTGTATGCTTCCATTATATAATAATCTCTAAAAATTACAACAAAACAGAAACAAACTATTTAAATTGCAATTGATATAACTTGTAATAATAGTTTTTATTTTTCAAAAGTTCGTTATGAGTTCCACTTTCAATTACTTCACCTTTTTGTAAGCAAATAATCTTATCAGCTTTTTGAATAGTTGAAAGTCTATGAGCAACTACAAGCATAGTTCCAAGAGATGACATTTTATTAAGAGAATCTTGAATTATTGCTTCAGTTTCAGTGTCGATATTAGCAGTTGCTTCATCAAGTAATAAAATCTGTGGTTTGTGTAAAATTGTACGAGCAAAAGACAATAATTGTCTTTGTCCTTGAGATATATTCTCGCCTCGTTCCACCACTTTTTCATCAAATTTGTTTGGAAGTTTATCAATAAAATAGTCAGCATTAACATATTTACAAGCTTCATTTATTTCTTCATCGGAAAATTTTTCATCAAATAAAGTAATGTTAGATTTAACACTTCCTGAGAAAAGGAAAACATCTTGAAGCATTTGTCCAATCGCTGCTCTTAAAGAGGTAATTTTTATGTCATTAACATCAATATCATCAACTAAAATTTGCCCTTTTTGAGGAACATAAGCTTTTGTTAAAAGTGAGAAAATTGTTGTTTTACCAGCCCCAGTTGCGCCTACAAAAGCGCAGGTTTGTCCTTTTTCAACAACAAAACTAACATCTTTCAAAACCCAGTTAATGTTATCGTAGCTAAACCAAACATGTCTAAATTCAATTTTGCCGTTAAAATGCGATATAACCTTAGCGTCTTCTTTATCTACAACCTTTGGTTGAACATCCATTAAGTTGAATAATCTTTCAGATGCGGTTATTGCTCTTTCAACATGCAATAAGTGATCAGATATTTCTTGAATTGGAGTGAAGAATTTCTCAAGGAACCAGGCGAAAACAACGACTGATCCAGCGGTTAATGCAAGTTTTGCAGATAAGAAGAACAAAAGTGCAGTTCCAATATATTGAGCGAGGAAAATAAACGGTCTATGGAACGTAAATGTTGACATGATTTTAAATCTATTATCACGGTACTTTTTATTCTTTTGCCTAAAGTTCTCACGTGCGGATTCTTCTTTATTAAATAATTGAATAACTTTCATTCCGGATAAATCTTCTGAAATAACTGTATTTAAGTCAGATAAATAACCTTTTTCTAGTCTATTTAATCTAGCAATACGTTTTCTAAAGAAATAAGAGAAAAGAATTACAATACAAGCTATTCCGAAAACTATTAAAGCAAGGATTGGAGAAATATAAATCATTACTCCATAAACGCCCACAACAGTTAAGGCATTTCTAATTAAATTACATAACTGATTTGTATACAAATCACTAAGTTGAGAAGTATAGTTACAAACTCTAGTAGTAAGTGATCCAACAGGCATAACTTCAAACTGGTCTAATGACATTTTTTCGATATGATTAAATACTTCTACTCTCATATCATAAACAATGGTATTTCCAATCTTTTGAAGTATTTTTGTCTCAATAAATCTCAGAACTTGCGAGATCAAGAAACAAGTGAAATAGACTAAAACACCACCAACAAAAAACTTCAAAACAATGTTATTTGAATTGAGGTTATCGATAATGTCTCTATAAATAAGAGGAACGATAATATCAAGCGAAACCGATACAACAATTAGCATTAATGCTAATGCAACCAAAAACTTGTGTGGTTTAAGGTACCTAAAAGTACGCTTTAAGACAACACGTAAAGGAAGTTTAGCATCACCAATTAACTTAGACTTAGTGTCTTCCATAATCGGTCTCCTTTATTTCGTCTTCAAGCTTTTGAAGTTCAACCATCTTTTTATAAGTTGGCGAAATCTTCATTAAGTTTTTAGGGGTGTCAAAAGCTTCTAATTTTCCATCATTAAGCACCACTATTTTATCTAGTTTACTAACTGTCGAAACTCTGGAAGAAATGATGATTGTTGTTCTTCCTTTTCTTAAGTTAGAAATATTTTCTAAAATTTTCTCTTCAGTATCGATATCAACTGCTGAAACTGAGTCATCAAGAATCATTATCGGAGCGTCTTTAATAAACGCTCTAGAGATAGCGATTCTTTGTTTTTGACCACCAGAAAGAGAAATGCCACGTTCCCCTGTCATTGAGTCATATTTATTTGTGAAACCTTCAATATCTTTTGCAACATCTGAAAAT
>DLBE01000017.1 GCA_002494205.1 Caryophanales bacterium UBA7029 | reverse complement strand
AACATGTTAACTGGTGCTACTGGCACACTTGCCTATACATTAACTGGAAATACTCATACAATGAATACATACGTTGCTACTTCTAGCAACACTAGTGCAATTAGTTTTAGTGGGTTAAATTATACAGCTGGAAGTACAGCCGGAGCCACAGCAACAGTAACATTAACTGCCTCATCAACTCAGTATTCATTAGAAACCTATACTGCCACATTAAATGTAACTATTTTAGATGCAAAAGGCGTAGTCAGCATTGCTTTAAGCAACAACACAAGAACAGCAAAATTTGGTGGACAATCAAATTCTGTCTATGTAACTGCAACATTAGCCGATTCAACTACAACTCAAGATAAAGAAGTATCTTGGGAAGTAGATAATCCGGCAGTTGTTTCTGTTACGGAGAACGTTATTGATAATAAGGTATGTGGAACTTTAGTTCCTGTTAATGTTGGTACTACAAAAATTCGTGCTAAATTAAAAACCGATAATACTATTGTTTCTGGCGATTGCACAGTTACTGTTCAGGCACCAGATGTTAAGAATTATAGTTCATTAGAAATTGTTAAGGGTGCGAATGCAAAGACAACTTATTACGATGATGATACAACTGTTGACACAACTGACTTATCTTTAAAGGCAATTTATACAAACAATGATTATCCAACATATAGAGAAGAAGTTGCTGTTGCGGCCAATGCTTCGGGGGTAACTTGGACCCTTGATACAACTAATAGAAAAGTTAAGGCATCCTATACGATTAGTTCGGTAACTCAAGAAGATAATTTCACAATAGTAATAACAGAGAGACCAATTTCTCTCATTCCCGCCGATTTAGGTGTGGCTAGCGGTTCAGAATTAACTGGTCCATATACCGTTGGTGAATTGAGTGTTACTTTTGATAAAGGAACTAACAATAATAACTCTCCGAAATATTATAGTTCTGATTTTACCGCGAGGTTATATGTTGGAAATACTATTACAATAACAAGTAGTGCCCATGTTGCTTCTATAGATCAAATTGAACTGACAATTGCTGGCAATTACAACGGATTTAATATTTCTGTTAACCAAGGCGGTACTAGCAGTATAGATGGTAGTACGATAACTTTTACTGGAACGACTCAGATAACTTTTACTGTAACAAGTACAGGCTTCAGATTCACTGAAATGGAGTTTTCATATACTAAGGTCCAACCTCAGGATAAAGATGTCGAATCAGTGACTGTTACTCCATCTACGATTTCTCTACCTAGTGGTGATGATACGACTTTGGAAGTTTCTGTTCTACCACTTGATGCAAGAGACACAAGTGTCACTTGGAGTGTAACAAACGCCTCTCCTTCTGGATGTGTGACGGTCGATCCTGACGGAACTGTGCATGCTATTGCAGTCGGAAGCGCAAGAGTTGTAGCTACTTCTACTGATCAACCAAGCATTTCAGATTATTGTACAGTTACTGTAACACAAGGTCCTGTTGTTAAATATGAGGCTTCTTCATCTGTTGAGGATTCTTATGCAAAACTGGGCAATGCCTATTTTGAAATAGATTATTCTGCAGATGATAAGTATTATTCATACGAAACTGCTAGAGGAGCACAATTTGGTTCTGGTCAGCATAGTGCCGGTACAATAACCTTTGAAACTATCGATCTTGCATTTGCGACAAGCAATTTAAGAGTTGTTGTTAATGCAGCACACAGCGGAGATGGCCAGGATCTTGATTTACATGTTAGTTTAGGTAATACACAAATTGGAGATGCTACCACTTTAACGAAAACCGCAACGGATTATGAGTTCGAGTATAGTGGAAGCGGAACTAGCACGGTTGATTTATCTAATAGAATAACTATTAGCATGACAAACAATAAAGGTGCATTGTATATTAAAACAATAAAGATTTACGCTGATAATTACGGTTCCAATTTAGATAATTTCTGTAGCGAATCTCTGCGTATGTCTACTTATGATCAAGGCGGAACAATCGGATCTACAGGCGGTAACAATTCATGCCGAACATGGTGGAATGATGTTAACAGTGCTTATGGTGGATTAACAGATGGCCAAAAATATGTATTCTGTAATGATAATGCTTATTCTGCAGCATGCTCAAGATTTTCTGAGTGGGCAAGAATTAATGGTTATTCATTTAATCCATCAACTGGTGTTGTTTCTCAAAATCCAAGAGTTTCATTAATAAATGTGCTCAACGATAACACTAATACAGTCGCAATCATTGTTATTATTTCAATGGTAAGCGTTACTGCTATTGGAGGATACTTCTTCTTACGTAAACGTGAAGAGAATATCTAATTTACTAATCTAACCTATTAATTTAGGTTTATAGATGGACCAGGATAGGTTGACTAACTACCTGGTCTTTTCTATTGCTCACAAAAAATCTAATTGCATAAAAAATGGCAAAAAATATGCAATTAAAAATATCTTTGCTATTCTCGCATCATCATGCGTGTTATGCGAGAATAAATCATAAAAATGCGAGAATGAAAAAATATTTAACTTATTATATATGTAATTAACTATATCTACTTTAGTAACTGACTATAATACATATATAAATAAGTTAATTATGGTGGGTATCTTGACACCTTCTTTTCATTGTGAGAATTTGTAATAAAAATAGAGGCGTTCGTTATGAAAAATTCATCTCAAAAAACTTATTTGATTAGCTCTGATATCCATGGATTTTTTGATGAGTGGATGAAAGCTTTGGAGGAAGCAGGATTCGATAAAGAGAATTCCAATCACATCCTAATTGTCTTAGGAGATATATTTGATCGTGGTAGGCAACCTCTCGAGATTTATAAGTTTTTACGTAATCTTCCCATAGAAAGAAGAATATTAGTGAGAGGAAACCACGAACAGCTTTTAAAAGATTTAGTAAATCGTGGTTTTGCAGAATCCCACGATTATCATAACGGAACAGTTGATACTATCTTTCAATTAAATGGATATCATAGCGAAAAAGACTTTGATCATCGTTATTTCAAAGAATTAACTGAAAAAGGTTTGATTTATGGAACAACTGAATATCAGAATTTTAAGAAAAAATGGAGAAACAGAAGAAAAAATTTAATGACAAATAAAACAATAGTAGAAATACTTGATTGGATCGATTCAAATGAGTGGTGTAACTACTATGAGACAGGGCGATATATTTTTGTTCATTCATATATTCCATTAAGAAAGTTTATTAACTTTGCAAAATCTGAATGGAACGGATACATAGTGTACGATAAACCAAAAGAATATAGAGAAGACTGGAGAGATGCTACGGATGAAGAATGGGACAACGCAAAGTGGGGGTGTCCTTGGCAATATGAAGAGCAAGGTCTAAATAGGACAGGAAAAACTATCGTCTGTGGACATTGGCACACCTCAGATTTCTTTAATAATTTGATATATAAAAATGAGAAATCAAAGCATTTAGATGTCCGAGTGTCGAATCCAATCTTTAAATCTGATAAATATCCTGGACTTATTGGTTTAGATGCGTGTACTGCCGCGACACTTAAAGTCAATGTTTTGATATTAAAAGAAAGTGAATTATGAACTTGAATTCCTGTGAAACATGTAATAATATTTGAGTGAAAATCCGTAAAAATTGAAAAATTACGGATAAATACTAAAATTTGAATTATGATTTATACTTACTCTGAAGCTATAAGAAAATTTGGAACAGATTATAATCTGAAGCAATTTTTAAGTTGCAAAAAAATATATAAAATTGGTGATGGTGTATATTCAACTGAATCTAATCCAAAATCGATTGAAATTTTCTTAAAGACGCACCCGAATATTATTTTTACACTAGAATCTGCACTTTATTATTTAGGTATAAGTGATGAAATTCCAAGTAAATATGTAATTGTTTCTGATAAAGATTCGACAAAGTATAAAGAAAAAAATGTTATCCAATACTTTTGCAATGACAAAAGACTATTAACATTAGGTGTAATTAAACTTTCACATAATGGTATAACCATTCCCGTTTATAACAAGGAAAGAATGCTTGTAGAAGTATTGAGATATAAAAACAAACTTCCTTATGACTACTACAAGGAGGTTATTCGTTATTATCGAGATCATTTATATGAAATTGATTTCGAACTAGTGGAGTCCTATCTTAAAAGCTTTCCAAAGAAAGATTTCATTCAAAGAGCACTTCGAGATGAGGTTTTATAATGATTAATTTAGATGAAATAAAGCAAAAGTTAATTCTTGAAGGCTTGCATGAAGATGAAGCCGAAGCTAAAGTATGCCAAGATATCATTTTGTTTTTGCTCTCACAAAGCAGATTTAGTAGAAAAATCACAATCAAAGGTGGCGTTGTAATGAGAAGCATCACTCATAATAGCCGTCGTACAACAGTTGATATTGATTTAGATTTCATTAAATATCCTCTAACAAACGAAAAAATTGAACAATTCATCTCTATATTATCCGGAAAGGAAGGCATTAAACTTCAAATTAAAAATAAAATTGAAGAATTGAAACATCAAGATTATCACGGAAAAAGGGTGTATTTAGATGTTGCTGACACATTCGGAAATTTTTTAACAACTAAAATAGATATAGGTGTCAATAAGTTCATGTCATTAGATCAAGAAGAGTACTGTTTTGACATTTCCTTTATTGATAAAGGTGTTTCATTACTAATTAATTCAAAAGAACAAATTTTAACTGAAAAACTTAAATCGTTATTAAGATTTGGTAGTTTCTCTACTAGATACAAAGATTTCTTTGATATAGCGTATCTTATTGATACGGTTGATAAAACAAAGTTACTAGAATCTATGAATGAATTAATTTTTGATGATGAGTCAATAAAAGAACGTTCCATCAAGGATATTCAAAAACGTCTTAAGTCAATATTTAATAACACAAATTATTACAACCGCCTAAAAGAATCTAGAACCAATTGGTTAGAAGTTTCGTTAGATGAAACTATAAATAAAATTATTAACTATTTTGCGAGTTTTAACACACAACATAATTAAAAAGTTTGTTAAATTATTAACAAATATATCTTCGAAAAATAGACATTAGCATAGAATTAGAACTTGAGGTCACAAAATGTGACCACAAAAAATCCTATCTTCTAAGAAGATAAATAACAAACTTGAAATTGCATTTTGCGATATCAAATCAGATATCTTTTAAAAAAGATAAATAATTATTAATCAACGTACTTAAACTTAGTCTTGTTATTAGAAGAATATTTACCATTCAATCGATCTCTAAGAGTGTGGGGATCGATTTTATTTTTTTTAGCAGCTTCACTAATAGAGGAATATGTTTCAATAATATTGTTATTCTCATCTAGTTTTGCGACAGGTTTTTTGCTAGAAGTATGTTTCTCTTTTTTAATTGGTTCTATTTCTAAAGGAACATTATTTTTATCTACTCTTCTCCATATAAGATTCTTCACTGTTAAAAGATCTCCTCTAGTTGCTCTATCTATTGTTCTAGTAAATAGATGTCTACTTTTAGAAGCAGCCCTAGCAGAAGGATATGTTTTTACTAACTTACCATTTAGTTTATAGCAAGCAATAACGGTGAAAGAATTTCTAGCCATATATACATACAAATATAAGCCCTCACTCTTACGCATTACTTACATATGTCGCAGGGATTTTTTCATAAGTAAAAATCTCAAAATTTTATCTTGACAACTTGTAGGGGGTGCAATTAACCATAAAAAATAGAAAAGTAAATTTAATATACCTAGTATATTATTTGGCACTCCCTAACAGAGAGTGCTTGCTTCTTCTTCTTCTTCTTTGTAAAATTGTGGCGATGGTGGGTGCTTATTTTATAAATAAATACCGCTCGTTTAGGGTAGCTAGTAGTAAGCCCCATTCATCACTAAGAAAGAAGTTTTCATTGGAAAGATAAAAAGTGCACATTTATCTTTAGAAAAATTCCTTTCTTAAGAAGCTATGTTGCTTCCTTTTTGCGTATATAGACACATTCTAAAGGATTAGCGATATGGCAAAAGGTTTCGTACGACGTTAAATACGAAATACGAGATTTGTTCGTAAGATCTCACGACTAGTCCTGATCTTAGGACGGACTTTATGTCGGAGAAAGAAATGAAAGGAGAAAAGTATTATGAACAAATTTTTACAAAAGCTAGCCAAGATTTTCTTAGGACTTTCTATGGCTGTCGGCGTAGGTGTTACTATATCAAGCAATCATTTCAGTGCTGTTGAAGCTGCTTCTGGAACGCACACAATTGGCTGGGGTGCAAACGGGACTGACGAAACATTTTCAGCAACCAGTGGAACAGTTACATTTGCCACAGGTCATACCGCAAGCTTTTCCTCTGCAAAAAACAGCTCTGGAAATGCTCCTGCTTACAATTCAAAGAATCAACAGTTAAGACTGTATTATGCCAGTAATGGCAGTGGCGGTAGCGTCACTTTCACTTGCACTAACGTCACTATTACGGGTTTTGTGTTAACTTCTGCCACATCTCCGACTTTGAAATATTCAGTTAACGGTGGCGCAAGCACTTCGGTATCAGCAAGTAATAAGGTATATACAGTTACGAATATTTCGGCAAATAGTAGTTTAACTATTCAGAATGGAAATACAACAAATACACAGTTGCAAATTTCAACAATCCAGTTTAGCTATGAATATACCGAAGCTAGTAATGATTATGTTGGTTCGTTGAGTGTTTCACCAAGCACTTGGTCTGGTTATGATTCACAAACGCTATCTGTTTCTAGTTTTACTGTAAGTGGTTCTAAAAATGGTACTGCTGGCGCTGTAACATCATCCGATTACGAATATAAAGGAATCGGTTATATGAGCGGTGATAATTTTGTTGCTCGTGATGCCGACTTCTCAAGTGGTAACCCAACTACAGCTGATACAAGATTGGCGTGGAAAGCGAAATATCCAACCACGTCTGGAGGATCAACATATGCATGGGCTTACGTTACATTAACGGTTTCGGCCGATAGCGTAAATTCTATTGAAATTAGTGGTTCAATGACCAAAACTACATATAGTCAAGGTGATGCTTGGGATCCATCAGGTTTTACTGTAAACGCATACTATGCATCAGCACCAACCACACCAAAAGATGTAACAAGCAGTGTAACATGGAGTTACAGTCCTACAACAACTGCTTCTACAGATACAAAGAGTGTTACTTGCACTGCCTCATTTGGTGGGCAGTCAGATACAAGTAGTGCCCAAAGTGTAACAATTAATGAGAAATCTTATACTGGTGGAATTGTTAGCGGTGCAAAATATGTAATTGTTGCAGAAAGCGGTGTGATATTGCCGTCAGCAGCAGAAATTACATCGGAACCTACACAATGTGCATCATATACTTCTTCTATGAAGAGTGATGAAGATTATTGCTGGACATTTACTACAACTGGTGTTGATGATCATTGGACTATAACTAATTCCCTAGGAACATCTTTAAAACATGCTGCTACAAACAATGGTGTTCGTACGAGCACCTCAAGTGCAACAAGTGATGATTTTGCTGCTTCTTTAACGAACGATAATGTCACAGTTGACGGTGTTTCTTATACAGGGATTTATTTGGTAGCAAATAACAGGTATTTAACTCAATATACTGCGAATACATCTTGGAGATGTTACACAAACGCTAATACAAACGGTACTTCCAAGATTGCTCTAGTTCCATATGAAGAACCGACAACAGCTGCAACAATTAATGGTGCAGATAGTGTTGTTGCAGGTACTTCTTGGAGCCCGACATCTGTTACTGAGGATGTTGGTGGAGCAACGGTTACTGGAATGGAATTTAGCTTTGCTGCATCTGCTGGAGCAAGTATTTCTTCATCAAATGCACAAACAGGTGAATTTACATCTAGCTCTGCTGGTACTGTTGTTGTTAGTGCAACTAAACAAGGTTATACCATTGCTTCAAAAACCGTATCTGTAACTAGCAATACATCTTATATTACTCTAAGCAAAACCGAAACAAGTGGTTATACAGGTCAAAATGAATTTATTTCATTTACTTATGGTAATTTAGAAGGATCTTTAAGTATTACTTCTAGTGACACTGATGTTGTAACAGTCGACGCCCCTTCAACAAGTGGAAGTAGTGGTACTGTTCAAATCAATTTTGTTGGAGAAGGTGAAACAACAGTTAAATTTAAGGATGGAGATACAGAAAAAGCATCTTTGGCCGTTTCTGTTTCATTGTCTGAAGTAACATCAATTACGTTAGATAAAGCAACTGCTTCATTATCAGTAAATGGCACAACTACCATTACTGCAACTGTTGTTGCTACAGGTTCTGCCAGCACAACTGTATCATGGTCAACTGGAAGTGCTTCTGTTGCTACACTTTCTGCAAATAGTTCTGCTTCAGGAAGCCCAATTACTGTAACAGGTGCTGGACTTGGCACAACAACAATAACTGCAACTGCTAGTGATGGTAAAACTGCAACATGTACAATCACAGTTTCATTGTTGCACACTTATCTTTTTGGAACCACAAGTGCTGCAAGTGGAACTACAAATTGTTCTGACTTAGATGCAACATATAATATTAGTCCAGCCTGTTTTAGTGGCGAAACAACCTTGTATGGTTCAAATAACAGTACTGTCTATGCAGTTCGTATGGGTTCTGGTAATGCAAGTGGCGCATTTACGTATACTCTTCCAGATTCTGGAGCTTACATAACAAAAGTTATTTTAACAATGAAAGCTTGGAGTTCTTCGGAAAGTTCAATAGTTTCCGTTACGCCAACTGATGGTACTGCAGTTACTCAATCATTTAGTGTGTACGACACTTGGACCGAGTATGAATACACAATTCCGTCTGCTGGTCAATATACTTCTGTTACTGTTTCAACTGATAGTACAAATAAGAGAGCTTATGTTGCCAGCATAGCTGTCGAATATGCATATAAAGATCCAGTAATTACAAGTGATGCAAATAATTTTGAAATTACCGAATCGACATCTCAAACGATCGATTTAACATTTACTAATTACGCTAGTACACCAACTGTAACTTATGAAATAAGATCAGGTTCATCAAGCGTAACTTCTGTTACAGGATATAATTCAATTGATGCTAATAATGTTGCTGTGGTAACTATTACTGCAAGTGCAACAGATGGTAGCGTAGTAATTAGATTTACTGGAACATATGGAAGTCAAACAACCTATATTGACATTCATTTTGATGTTATTAATTCAAAGACAATTGAGAGTTTAGTGATTACAACTCAAGGAACAACAACGTTTACTGAAGACAATAATTTTTCAGTTGGCCCTCTTGTTCTAACTGCTACATTCTCTGACGAATCCACAACTGTTTATAGTGAAGCAAATGACAATCTAGGCTTGCTTACATTTAGTCCTGCTATTGGAACTACTTTAACAACAAGCCATACTTCTGTCACCGTCTATGTCACAGCTTATGGTAGTAGTGTATCTCAATCATATTCAATAACTGTTAACGAGAAACCGTATGCTTCATTAGTTTCTAATGTCACAGATTTGTGGGATGGCCAAGAGATTTACTTTGCTTCAAGTGCTACCGCTACAAAAGTTGGTACTAAACACGCAGGCGGAAATAATATGGGTTCAGCTAATGGTGTTTATGTTGAAAACAAAGGATTAAGCATTAATGATACTGAAGATGCTCAAAAATATACCATAGGTAGAGTAAAAATTGATAGTGTTATTTACTATACTTTCTCATTTGTTGATAATGGAAAATTATACTATTTAAGTGATACAGGTACATCAAATAGTAATTCACTTGGTCGAACAGATACTATTAGCGATATTGCTGGAAATTGCATTTATTTTACAATTAGCATTTCAGATGGAGCAGCAACTATTACGAGTAAAACGAATACATCAAAACCTGTTCTAAGATGGAACGGATCATCTTCGATTTTTGCTTGTTATCAAAGCGGTGCTCAAACTGCCCCGTATCTCTTTGCGGTAACCCCATATGATGAAGAAGCTGTTGCCGGTGCATTTACAGAGCGTTATCTTCACATGGATGAAAATGTCAGTGGTCAATGTAATACTTACTACCCAATCTTAAAACCAGTTTGGGCAGCTATGGGTGCATATGAAAAGGCCGCTTTAACAGGTGAGCCATATGCGAGATTACAAGCCTGGGCTGCTGCTCACGGAGAACACCTTGATAGCAACATGAATCTTGTTGAGAACACAAGAATTGGTTTATTAAATGTTGTTGGTGGTGAAAACACTAATACAGTTGCAATCATCGTTATCATTTCAGTGGTTTCAATGACCGCAATTGGAGGATATTTCTTCTTACGTAAGCGTAAAGAGAATATCTAATAATCTTATTTAATCTATTTATATAGGTTTATAGATGGGCTAGGACAAATGACTAATTGTCTTAGCCTTTTCTATATACATTTATGTTTGTTAAATTAATATCTTAAAAAGATTAAAATGTGTTGCGTATAAGAATATACCTTAGTATTATATTAGTGAAGATATGTTCAGTGAAGATATGTTCAGTAAATATTTGGAGGATAATTTATGTTTATCGGACGAGAAAAAGAAATGGGAATTATGGAAAAGTTTTTTGATAGCAAAGGCGCGATGTTAGTCTATGGGCTTAGAAGAGTAGGGAAAACTACTTTAATTCAAAAAGCAATTGAAAATAGTGACAAACCATACATCTATTATGAATGCCAAAAAACTGATGAGAAAAAGAATGTTGACCTTTTTGTTGAACTTCTTAAAGAACAAATTAACTTTGTTGATGCTGAATTTAATAGTTTTTTGCAAGTTTTTAAAGAATTAAATAAGTCATATCCAAATTACATAGTAGTTATTGATGAATATTCATTAATGAAACAGTATTATCTTGGAAGCAAGAAACCAGGGAACAATGAAAAAGCTGAAGAACTTGATTCAGAATTTCAAACAATTATTGATCAACACTTAACTACTTTAAACTTAATATTATCAGGATCATCAATTCATATAATGAAGAGCTTAAGTGAGCATAAATCGCCTTTATATGGAAGATTTCTTTATGAAATACCTCTTTCGCAGTTTAATTATTTAGACGCAGGAAGAATGCTTTCCCCTCTAGAATATAAAGATGTAGTGGCCTTCTATTCTGTTTTTGGTGGTTCTCCATATGTTTTAGAAAGAATTAATTTAAAGAAATCACTTAAAGAAAACATCTGTGAACTAATTTTAGAGGAAAATGGACAACTTAGAATGCATATAAGAAATAATGTTCTCAACGAACTTGAAATAGATAGTGATCTTCATGACATTTTGAATGTTATAAAAAATGGGTCAAAAAAGTATAACGAGATAGAAGAACAGGCTCACATCACTACATCTGGACTTTTAGATAAAAGACTTAGTAAACTACTCGATCTTGATATTATTGAATCTAAATATCCGATTGGTAAGGAGTTAGATAAAAGAAAAAAATATTATCAAATTAAAGATAATTTACTTAAATTCTATTATGCATATATCTTTAGAGAAGATAACCGAATAAGATTATTAACTCCTTCACGTTTTTATGATTTATATATTGAACCTTCTTTAACTCAGTTCATTTCATTACGTTTCGAAAATATTGTAAAAGAATATTTTACTATCGCTATTTCAAAAGGAATGTATTCAGAAATTATTGATATAGGAACCTATTTTGGTCCTAATTATGAGTTTGATTGCGTTATTAAAAAGAAAAATAATAAATACTCAATTTATGAGGTGAAGTATTATTCGAAACCTTTAAAATTAAGCATTCAAAGAAATGAAATAAAACAGATTTCCGAAATTCAAGGTTTGGAAGTAGATAAAATAGGCTTTGTTTGCTCAAGTGGTTTTGAAGAACAAATTGTTGGAATTGATTATTTAACATTACAAAACCTGTTTTTTTCGTAATCTAAATAACGTTACAATCCAAAAATGTGCAATTTGCGGTTTTTCTTACCAATAAATGGATACAGAAAAACGATTATATTAATTAACCAGTTAGGATTATTACCTAGTTGATTTTTTATTCAATCATTAGATGTTTAGTTATGAAAACCATAAAAGGTATAAAGTAGAACTTACTAAGTAAAAAATCTTTATTAAAAATTTAGCCCATACAAATGCATTTTAGCCTCTGACTGATATATAGAAGGGGATTTTCTCTTTTATATAGAAATCTTATTACTTGCAATGAGAGATTTAAATTTGAAATTATGGTGTATATACCATATAATGAAAGGAGGCTATATGCCAACAATATCAGTATTTTATGGAATTACAATTATCATGTATCCACAAGGTAAAGAACATAACCCACCTCACATTCATGCTTTCTACGGCGGACATGCAGCATCATTTAAAATTAAAGATAAAGAATTATATGAAGGAGAGTTTCCAATAAGAGCCACTCGTTTGGTAAAAGAATTTCTTGAGCAATATGAAAAAGAATTGCTCGAAATGTGGGAAACTGGGAATTATCAACAATTGAAAGGATTAGATTAATAATATGCTTCACATTGCAACTAAAGTAAGATTTCTTGAAGATGTACTCGTTGAGTGTACTTTTGATGATGGAAAAATATATCAATATGATATGTCTAAAATGTTTAAGAAATATCCTAAGCTAAAAGAACTTAGAACCAATAGGAAGTTATTTACATCCGGTAGATTAGACATCGGTGGTTATGGAATTATTTGGAATAATGAAATCGATTTTAGTGCTTCATCTATTTACGAATGCGGAGTTCTTGTTGGTGAATTTGACATTCCTTTAGCGAAAAACATTGGTGTTGTTTTGGGAGGGGCTAGACAAGATTCAAAGTTTACACAAGAAACACTTTCAAAAGCAACGGGAATTAACCAGGGTGATATATCAAGAATTGAAAAAGGTTTAGGAAACCCTACTTTAAAAAAGATTGAGAAGATTCTTAATGCTTTAGGTAAAACCATGGTTATTACGCTTAAAGATAAGAAAGATTAGTAATATTACATAGTAAATATTAGAATATAACTAAAAGGAGATATTAATTTATGAAGAAAATACGTGAATTATTAAAACCATTTTTAGAAATTATCTTTGGCGCAATAGTATTCTTTTCTTATTCAGGCTATCTCTATGGAGAAGGAGGAATACTTGCATTAGGAATTATTGCAACAGTAATTGCAGCTTATTTCTTAACAATTGGTATTCTTAAGATTGTTTTAGGAGATAAGATGAACAAAAGAACAAAAAGAATCTACCTTTTAGGAGGATTAAGTGGTTTTGCTTGGTTTATTACTGCAGAATTTATTATTTATATGGTTGGAGGCGCTCTTCCAGTTAATGGTTGGATCATCTTTATTTTAACCGCTGCATCTTCATTTGGATTTGCCTTATTTCTTATTCTTTCAGAGTTTGCTAATAGCAAATTCATTAGTAGACTTGCCCAATTATGCGGTGCCATCTTTGTTTTAGCTTTATTACTTAATGTTTTAATCCCAGGTGGAGTTTTAGTCGCATTAGGTGAAATTGTTATCCTTCAAGTTGTTCTTTATGTTGCATATGCAATTATGGCATTTGAAGCCATGGGTGAGTTGAAGGGTGCTGGTGCACCTAAAGAAGAAAAACAACCACAAGAATAAATTGGAGAATATTAATGAAGTGGATTAAAGATTTTATTGATGGAGACCATATTATTGGTCAATTACTTGTTGTAAGTTCTAATAAAGGAACAACAGATAAAGGTTTATCTTATTTAAATGTTACATTCCAAGATAAAAGTGGCACTATTGAGGCTAAAAAGTGGGATGCTAGCGATGATGATCTTAGAATTTTAGCTCCTGGTAGCGTAGTAATTGTAGACGCACTTGTTAATTTATATAAGAATCAACCTCAACTTAAAATTGTTGGTGTTTCCAAAGTAGAAAGACCTGAAGAAGTAGTAATGTCTAACTTCGCTAGAGTTTCTCCAATTCCTTTAGAGGAACTTAAAGCTAGATTAGACAAATATCTAAATTCTTTTAAAGATAAAGATGTTGAGAAAGTTACTAAAGCAGTTATATCTCATTTCTATGAAAGATATGTAACTTATCCTGGGGCAGTTAAAGTTCACCATGAATTTGGATCAGGAATTTTACACCATTCCCTTTTTATGGCGGATGTCGCTGATGCAATAAGTAAGATTTATACTCAGGTAGATAGAGATATTCTTGTCGCTGGAGCTTTACTCCACGACATAGGTAAAACTATTGAATATGAAAATCCAATAGCTCCAGTTCAAACTGCTGAAGGTAAATTATGCGGACACGTCGCTATTGGATATGCTGAATTTAAACGTATCGTAGATGAATTAGATATTAAATCAGAAGTTCCATTATTATTAGAACATATGATTTTAGCCCATCACGGTACACTTGAATTTGGTTCTCCTGTTATGCCTGCGACACGTGAAGCATTACTATTAAGTGAAATTGATATGCTTGATTCTAGACAAATGATACTAGATAAAGCATTAGACCAAGTTAAAGAAGGGGAATTTACCCAAAGATTATGGATGATGGATGATACTTCATTCTATAAACCTAAAAAGAGATAAAATAAGAATATAGAAATAATCCCTACATTGTAGGGATTTTCTTGTATTTTATCTATATTTTGATATAATATGAGTAGAATAGTAGGATAAGGAAGGAGTGATTCTTTATTTTTAAGCATAATTGCTAAAGGAGGGCATTTTTATGTCCAAATCTTCTTCTACTTCTCAAGTTAAAGTTATTGAAGTCGGTGAATTTTATTTTATTCACGACAAAAGTAAAAGCGGTCATCCTGGTCTTGTAATAAAAAAAAGATGATCTGAATAATAGATATTTAGTAATTAGATTTGATAGTGATAAACCAGGGGAAACTCCAAAATTTAAAAGAGGCATTAAACATATCATATTGTTAAACAAGGCAATTGATAACAAAGTTAAAAATTCATATGCGAGAAGTCGTCCAATGCTTTGCAAAAGAAAAGATATTGGGAAACATCTCGCTGACTTATCTTTGAATTTATGTGATGCCGATATAATAAATAAAATTTCTAGAAGAAATCCTGAAAAAAGTCCATCACTAAGTAATAAAAAAACGCCCCGATGAGCCTAATGAGCTCCACGTACCGGTGGCGTTGTAAATATTAAATATTAACTTAACTTAAATGTCAACATTAAAAAATAACCGATCTACCTAAAGGCACTACATACCGGTTATTGATATTATTTCAAAATAAAATAAACAAACTGTCAATTCTTTGTAAATAAAAGCCGCCCCGATTGGCCTATTCAGCACTAAGTACCGGTGACGGTAGTTATATTAAAAAGAAATTTAATTTATCTGACAATGATATTTATTATTCTTTTTTATTAAGATTTATATAGCTTTTTTAATCTCGTCTGCAATCGCTGGAAGAGATAATTCAGAGAGTTTATTATTCTCTTTCATTTCGATACGGAATCCTTCGTCTCTAATATAACGCGGAATAACGTGCACGTGGAAGTGGAAAACACTCTGGCCTGCCTCTTTATTCACATTCGTTAAAATATTGACTCCTTTTGCCCCTAAAATCGAAATTTGGGCCTGTCCTATACGTTGGGCGACATCCATAACCTTGTGCATTACATCTTTTTCGGTAGTTAAGAAATTGGAGTAGTGCTTTTTTGAAATTACAAGTGTATGGCCAGGAGTAACTTGTGAAATGTCTAGAAATGCTAAGACATCATCATCTTCATAAACTTTATGTGAAGGAATAATTCCTTCGGCAATTTTACAAAATATACAATCTTTATTTTCCATAATTAATAACTCCTATAATAAAGGGAGGCGCAGTCGCCTCCCTATGATTAATTGTTTTTAATCCTCATCAAAGATGTCTAAATCTGGATATTCGCTCTTGAGGTAGTCATATAATGAACTATCATAGAATGCGAATTCGTACTTGTTAAGCACTTCGGTGTAAGCATCTTTAATATAAGAATCTTTTGTACCAAGGACTTTTGCGATTTGTCTTGATAAGAGTTCTTTTGTTGCATCATCGTAAACTGTTTTAACATCTGGATTAAGTTTAGCGGTTGATGGAGCTTCAAGAACTTGGCAAATGGTAACAGATTTACCTGAAACATCGTCATAAACATAGTTTTGAGGTTGAACTTTGTATGATGGTTTTGCAGGAATAACAAACTTACGACCATTAATCTTTCTTAAATAAGGAAGTCTTGATAATGGTTTAGTTGTATCTGGATTTCCTTCAGCATCAGCTTGATACATCCATTGTCCGATTGTGCCCGCAGTTTTTGATTCTGCGACAAGTTGTGATGGATCATCAATTGAACTTGCAACACGGATGTTGAATATACGATCTTTTAATGCACTTGGGAGGTCGCTAAGACCGTTAGCTTTAACGTGCCATCCATCAGTTGTGTAGTCTTCTTTCATAATAGAAAGAATTTTTTGGAATAATCCATATTCTTTAGATTTTCCTTCGCCTGTGAATGATTCTAATGCAGTTTTTTGTTCTGGAGTTGGGAAACGACCAGCATCTTCGCCTGCAATAGCAAGTTGATAATCTTTTAAAACTTTACCAAGTTTAGTTTTGACGTAATAGTTACCTGCTGGGACAAGTACAATATCAAGATATTTGTAATGAGCAGCATCTGCAGCTTTTACTTCAATTGTTTCATTGTGATCAGCAAAACCACTAATTAATGCAGCTTCAGTAGTTGATAATTGTGAGATTAAGTTTGGCTCTGCCTTAGTTGGAACATGTGGAGCGAAACCTTTATAAGCATTTACAAGGTGTTCGAATTTAATTTCGGTAATTTCTGTTTCATTACCCTCAATATGGAGTTCAGCAAATTTTGCTGAGATATCTCTTACGAATGAGTCTTTGCCTTCGTAAGGAAGTTTAACCATATTAACTTTACGAGCATAAGCACGTCCGAGTGAGTTTGTATTTTCACGATAAACGTAGTCTTCGACTAATTTATCTTTGAGAATGTCTGGATAGACTTTCTCTTTAATATAACCACGATCAGATGTCTTCTCGTATTGTTCTTTTTGTTTTAAATGTGAGTAAGCTTCGCTCTTTTGGATGGTGTTATCAACGAATCTTCTATCAAATTTTGTAAGTTTCTCATCTTCGTCAGCATAAGTAACTTTATCAAGATCATATAATTCATAACGTTTAGCGTTATAGAATTTTTCTTCATCGAATCTACCTTCTTCATCTTGATATGATGAATTTGTAATTTCGTTGTAGAAATATTCTGAAATTCTTTCGTTAACATCTTGTTCAAATTGAGTAAATCTTCTCTTTGCAACTTCACCTTTACCAAAATATTTGGTGTATTTATTTGTGAAAGCTTTTTTGTCTGCATCAGAACCATCAGAGGCTTTCTTGAATTCTTTATATGAGCCAAATTTCTTTTCACAGATTTCTTCTAAGATATCGTTGATAATCTTAGCGTTCTTTTCAGATGAAACTGCGTCATAGATTGTTCCAATCTTATTCTCATCAATATCAACTTTTCCATCAGTAGATGAAACAATTGGGTTATTGTAGTTTGTTGGAACTGAGGAAACAGGGTCGCATGAGGCAAGGATGAAACCTGCAGATAATGCGAGTAAACCCGCGAATAATTTTTTAGATGTGTGCTTTTCCATCGTTGAAGAGACCTCCTTCCTTCTTAAACGCATCTGAAGTTTTGGTTGTTTCCCAGTATGTTTTTACATCCATTTCAATAATTTCAGCTGCGAGAGTTTCAATTTCACTTATTTCTTCAGCTGTAAGGTTAGCATATGGATAAACTTCGTCTAGTTTAAGGTCTTCATTGGCTTTACTAAAAACGTACTTACATGCTTGAGGAATAAGTTTTTTACGTTCAGCGTTTTCTCTACTTAATTTGTCGAGATATTCATTCCAAGTCTTCTTCCAATTTTCTGATTTTTCATTTTCTTTCTTTTCGACAGATGTAAGAATCCAGTTCATAAGAGCTTTTTCAATTTCTTTACAATCTTTTTCGAAAGTAAGTTTTTCGACATTCATGAATTTAAGGAAGATGTACTTATTGAGTTTATCAGAATCAAAAGATTTGAATTTTGAGGCAATTTCTTGAGCTCTTGGTTCTGAATCATCTCTTTCATCACCAACAAAGTTGGTGTATGTGTCTAATTTTGTACCATCAGCTTTGTGTGGGTACATATCTTGCGAATAATAATATGTGTTGTAGTAATCTTTATCTTCAACTTCATAGGTTGATAATGGTGAACGATTGACTACCATAAAGTGAATTTCTTGTTTTCCTTGTGAGCTTCCACGAACACAAACGATAGGTTTTGTTGGATCATCATCTGCACAAAGTACAACTTTTTCTTCGCCATTGAATGAAACTGTTCTGAAGTTACCATTTGTATCTTCATTATTATCAGCACCTTCAACAAAGAAAACAGCATGTCTATTTAAATACTTGTTATAGATAACATTTCTTGGGAAAACGAGATCTGCTCCTTCAATAACAGGTTTACTGTTTTCGTCAGTTTCTGCTTCAGAATAGCTGTTAAGTTCTTCGAAAACTGAATAAGGAACAGTTGGAACATGTGCTGCATGATCATCAGCAAAATTGAATAACTCATTAACAGCATCAATGTATTTCTCACTAAATGAAGATGCATCAATAGCTTTGCCAGAAGCATCTTTACCTAAATAGAATTGTTCATAAGCATAAATGCCAAGTTTGAATTCGTTAATAAATCCTGTGTCATAATCCATGATGCCTAAATCACCATATTTAGCACGTGAACTTTCATCATCACTTAAAGAATAAGCAGCAAGTTGGAATGAACTTGCATCCTTTAATTCCTTTACTGCTGTATAAAGGTTTTTAGCATTGTCTTCAGAAATTGTGCCATCGGCATAATTTGTGTCGCTCTTATCAGCGAGTTCAATCATGAGATGTGACATATGGTAAGGATGTTGATCCTTTAAATAGCCATCCCAAACAAAGTCTTTACCAAGAGTTTTGAGATTAACTTTGTAAGGTGCATTGTCTCCTCTCATTTCATCAACGAAATATGTATAGAAGTTCTCGTCGAAAGTTTCTTCTTGAATTTCTCCAACATATTTTGCGTGTAATTCTTCTTCTGTTTTGACACCGTTTTCCGAAAGAATTGCATCGAATTCCTTTTTGTATCTTGTGCCATTTGCGTCGGCGTTGTCTTCTGCAGTTTGCTTATCAATAGCAACCTTTTTATCAGCCTCCGCATTAATTTTAGTCATTTGTGGTTTACCTAATTTAATTGTTACGCCGTTATATTTTTTTGTACCACGATCTACACTAAAGTAATTCCTTTTGATAACTTTGAAGATAGCATCAAAAATAGCTTGATATTTGTCAGAATCGTCATAGTATTCTTTAAGAATATCATCCGCAACTTTATATGTGGTGGTTCCATCAACAGTGTAAGACAATAAATATCCTTTGTCTGAAGACTTTACTGGATCACAACCGGCAAGTGAACCGACTGAGAGCAAGCAAGCAATCATACCAAGAGATAGTTTAGATTTCTTCATATTGACTTAGCCTCCTTTTCAATAATGCGAGTAAAATTATATTCTCTTGTATGTATAAATACAACAAAGATTTTTCGAAAAATACATAGACTTGTCTATAGTGGTAAACGATTTAGGTTGTTTATGAAATTACTGCAAAAACAACGTTTTTGAATAATTTTTTATCATTTCATTTGATTTGACCTCTTTTCTATATATAAAATAGTAGCGTTCTGTAAGGGAGAATTGAGCCTATGTCAAAGCTAAAAATTGAGAACTTATTTGTATCAGTAAACGATAAAGAAATCCTAAAAGGATTAAGTATCGAATTTTCAAGTGACGAAACCGTTGCCTTATTAGGCCCAAATGGTAACGGAAAATCAACCCTTTTACAGACTATTATGGGAAACCCAAATTACACTATTAAAAGTGGTAATATTTGGTTAGATGATAAAGACATCACAAAATTAAGTGTAGATGAGAGATCAAAATTAGGACTTTTCTTAGGAATGCAATATCCAAGCGAAGTTCCTGGTGTCAATAATTCTGACTTTTTGAAGTCTGCCTTAAACGCCCATAAAGAAAAACCAGTATCATTATTTGAATTTTACAAATTAATGGATAATGCGTATAAAAAAGTACATATTCCATTTGAAATGTCCACTCGTAATTTAAATGAAGGATTTTCTGGTGGTGAAAAGAAGAAAAACGAAATTCTTCAAATGTTAGTTCTTAATCCTGACATCGTTATGTTAGATGAAATAGATTCTGGTTTGGATGTTGATGCAATTCAGATTGTTGCAAATGTAATTAAAGAAGAACAAGAGAAACGCGGATTTTTAATTGTTTCTCATTACGCAAAACTTTATGACTTGATTCGCATTGACAAAGCTGTCGTTCTTGTAAACGGAAAGATTGCCAAAATTGGAGATAAGTCATTAATTAAGAAAATTGATGAACAAGGTTATGAATGGCTCAAGAAAGAAGGAATTGAATTCAAAGATGATGAATCTATGAACTCTATTTCAATTGGAACATGTGCTACAAAAGAAGCATTAAAAGGTAAATAATGGACAGTAGTTGTATTTGTTTAAAGAAAAATGAAAAACGTGTACTTGAGTATACTGATTTTTCTGATTTAAATATCGAGCTGCAAGAAGGTTCAAATTTGCTTTTAAAGCTTGCTAATTTTGGTGAAAATAGTCACATTAAAATTTGTGGAAAAGTTGGAAAAAATGCGGGAATTTCCGTGATTTTTGCGGATTTTTCCAAGAATTTTGCAAAAGTTAAAAGTCAAATCGATTTAGTAGAAGAAGGCGCTTATTGTGAGTGGCAATTAGCAACTTTATCAAACAAAAATGATCAAAAAGAATTTGATATTTCTTTCAAACATTTGGCAGGCAAAACAACTTCAATTATGAACAATTATGGCGTTGCTAGAGATAGCTCCAAAATCATATTTTCCGGAGTTTCCCATATTGTTGAAGGAGCTAAAGGTTCTAACGCAAAACAAAATGCAAAAATTATTGTTTTCGATAAAGATGCTCAAGGTGTTGCCTCGCCGATTTTGAAAATCGACGAGAACGAAGTGCAAGCAAGCCATGGTGCGGTTGTAGGACAACTTAATTCTGACCATATGTTCTATTTAATGTCACGCGGACTTACGTATGATGAAGCAAGATTATTAATTACATTAGGTTATTTAAAACCTGTATCAAAAGAGTTTTCAGAAAAGACTCAATCTATGATTGAAAATGCACTTAAGGAGGCAATGTAATGTTTGATCCTTATTTAATTAGAAAAGATTTCCCAATGTTTATAAATAAGACTAAGATGCAAGGACATAACTTAGTATTTTTAGATAATGCTTCAACAACATTTAAGCCTCAATGCGTAATTGATGCCGAGAATATGTATTATTCTCATACATCCTCAAATTCTGGTCGTGGCGATTATGATACAATGTATCAAGTAGACCAAGAAATTTTAGAAACAAGAAAAGCAGTCGCTAAATTCATAAATGCTGATCCTAATGAAATTGTTTTTACTTCAGGAGATACAGAAGCTTTAAATTTAGTTGTCTTTGGTTATTTCGCTAATCATTTGAAGAAAGATGATGAAGTTTTAATTACAGTTGCAGAACATGCATCTAATGTTTTGCCTTGGTTTGAACTTCAAAAGCGAATTGGTATAAAAGTTAAGTATATTGAACTAACAAAAGAAGGCAGATTAACGCTTGAAAATGTATCTAAAGCAATAACTGAAAAAACAAAGGTTATTTCTGTTGCAAATGTAACTAATGTTTTGGGTTATTTTGTAGACCTTAAACCTATTTGTGATTTAGCTCATGAAAAAGGTATTTTAGTTGTGTGTGATGGTGCTCAATCAGTCCCTCATCAAAAGACTGATGTTAAGCAAAATTCCGTGGATTTCCTAGCTTTTTCTGGTCATAAGATGCTTTCTCCTACTGGAATTGGCGTACTTTTTGGTAGAAAAGAATTATTAGCAGAAACAGAGCCAATTATCCTTGGAGGAGGCATGAACGAAACTTTCAAATTAGATGGTGAAATTGTTTATCATAAAGCACCACAAAAATTAGAAGCCGGAACGAAAAATATTGCTGGGATTTATGGTCTACATGCGGCTATAAAATATTTAGAGAAAATTGGCCTTGAGAATATTACAAAATACGAGTCTGAATTAAGAGCATACGCCATCAAAAGAATGAAAGAAGTCAAAGATATTGTAATTTATAACGAAAATGCTGAAGCTGGAATTATTACTTTTAATGTCAAAGGTGTATTTGCTCAAGATTTAGGAACATTATTAAATTCAAAAGGAATCGCGTGTAGAAGCGGAAACCATTGTGCTAAGCTTTTGCATCATCAAATAAATGAAATTGCTACTGTTAGAGCGTCACTATATTTTTATAGCACAAAAGAAGATGTGGATGCTTTAGTTGAAGCACTTAAAGAAGGAGGTAATTTCTTAGATGCCTATTTTGCTTAACCCTCAGATGATGAGACAGATTATCATGGATCATTATGATAACCCTCAATATAAGAAAACCCCTGAAAATCCTGAGAATTTCGAGAAAATTCATATGCATTCGTCAAATTGTATTGATGATATTAATGTTTATGGAAAAGTCGAAAACGGAGTTGTAAAAGAAGCATATTGGGATGGTGTTGCTTGTACCATTTCAACCTCTTCTACAGATATTATGTGTGGTCTTATGATTGGTAAGACTTGGGAAGATGCTAAGTACATAATCGATCAATATCACCACATGATTCATGAAGAACCTTATGATGAAAATGTTCTTGATGAAGCAATCGTATTTATGAACACTTCAAAACAAGCTGCTAGAATTAAATGTGCAACCATAGGTTGGGATGCAATGGATGAGATAATTTGTAAACATAACCATGAAAAATAAATTACCAGAACAAGAATATAAATATGGATTTAAAGATAAAGACACATCCATAATCACAACAGGAAAAGGTTTAACTGAAGAAGTTGTTAGAGAAATTTCTAAGTTAAAAAATGAACCTGAGTGGATGCTTGAATTTAGACTAAAATCCTATAAGGCATTTAAAGAACTTCCTATGCCTTCTTTTGGCCCTGATTTATCTTTCTTAGATTTTGATTCTTATACATATTTCACTAGAAACTCTAAGAAAGTAGAAAAAGACTGGGACAAAGTCCCAGAGACCATTAAGAATACATTCAAGAAACTTGGTATTCCTGAAGCTGAGCAAAAATATCTTTCTGGTGTTACTACTCAATATGAATCAGAAGCTGTTTACCACAACATGCTTAAAGAAGTTGAAGATAAAGGAGTTATTTTCCTATCAACTGACCAGGCTGTTCAAATGTGCCCTGATATAGTGAAGAAGTATTTTAATACTGTTGTTCCATATCGCGATAATAAGTTTTCAGCTTTAAATGGTGCTGTTTGGTCAGGTGGTTCGTTTATTTATGTTCCTAAAGGAGTTAAGTTAGATAAACCACTTCAATCTTATTTTAGAATAAATAATGAGAAATCTGGTCAATTCGAGAGAACACTCATCATTGTCGATGAGGGTGCGGATGTCCATTATGTAGAAGGTTGTACAGCTCCAATTTATTCACAAGATTCATTGCATGCAGCAGTTGTAGAGATTGTTGTATTAAAAGATGCTCATTGTAGATACTCAACTGTTCAAAACTGGTCAACTAACATTGTTAACCTTGTCACAAAACGTGCCAAAGTAATGGAAAATGGCCATATGGAGTGGATTGATGGAAACGTTGGTTCACAGACTAATATGAAATATCCAGCATGTATTTTAGCTGGAGAAGGTGCTAAAGGAACTTGCATATCAGTAGCTGTTGCCGGTAAAGGACAATATCAAGATGCTGGAGCTCGTATGATTCACTTAGCATCTAATACATCTTCAACAATTATTTCTAAGTCAATTGTTAGAAATGGTGGTGTTGCAAATTACCGTGGATCAGTCAAACATATGAAGAATGCTTTAAACTGTAAATCGCATGTTGAATGTGACACTTTAATTCTCGACGATATTTCAAAATCCGATACAATTCCTACGAATTTAGTGCAAAATAACACTTCATTTATAGAACACGAAGCTACTGTTTCTAAGGTAAATGAAGATCAACTTTTCTACCTTATGAGCAGAGGTATTTCTCGTAAAGATGCAGTCCAAATGATTATTATGGGATTTATTGAGCCATTCTCAAAAGAACTTCCAATGGAATACGCAGTAGAATTAAATCAACTTATTAAAATGGATATGGAAGGAAGCGTTGGATAAAGATGAAATCATATGATGTGATTGTTGTCGGCGGTGGTCACGCTGGTGTTGAAGCATGTTGTGCATCTGCACATATGGGTTTAAGCACTCTTTTAATCACACTTAATAAAAAGATGATTTCAAATATGCCTTGTAATCCTTCAATAGGTGGTTCTGCTAAAGGCGTTGTTGTAAGAGAAATTGATGCTTTAGGCGGAATGATGGGAGTTGCAGCAGATCATGAGTATCTACAAATGAAGATGCTCAATACCGGAAAAGGCCCTGGAGTTCAATGTTTAAGAGCTCAAGAAGACAAGGCTAAATATCCAGCTTATATGCAAAAATTGCTGGAAAAAACCGCAAATTTAGAGATTTTAGAGGCTGAAGTCACTGGTATTTCCCACGATAAAGAAATTGTTAACGGAGTCATTTTGAAAGATGGCACTGTTATTAACTCGAAAGCAGTTGTAATTTCTACTGGTACATATATGGAAGGGGCCATTTTAAGAGGGCATAAATCTATAAGTGGTGGACCAGACGGTGAAAAGCCATCTATTGGTTTAAGTAAGTCTCTACAAGACATGGGACTTGAGATTTTTAGACTTAAAACAGGTACTCCACCTAGAATTAAAAAGAGTTCAATTGATTTTTCTAAAGCGACCCCCCAATATGGCATGGAAGGCATGTATGCCTTTTCTTATCTAACAAAAACGTTTAAACCACTCAAAGATCAAGTTCTTTGTTGGTTAATTTACACAAATGAAAAAACTCATAAACTCATTACTGATAATTTAGATAAAACAGCTACATTTAATGGGCTACAGACTGGTGTTGGACCTCGTTATTGTCCTTCTATTGAGTCTAAAGTAATGACTTTTAGAGACAAAAAACGTCATCAATTATTCCTTGAACCTGAATTTGAAGATGGTGAATCAATCTATTTGCAAGGTTTTTCAACTGCGATGGAAGAAGAAATGCAAGAAAAGATGGTTCATTCTTTAGAAGGAATGGAAAATGCAGAATTTTTAAAATATGCTTATGCTATCGAATATGATGCCTTAGTACCAACTCAATATGATTTAACTCTTAGAGTTAAGAAATATAAAGGTTTATATGGTGCAGGCCAAATTTGCGGAACATCAGGGTATGAAGAAGCTGCAGGTTTAGGTCTTGTTGCTGGAATTAATGCAGCATTATATGTACAAGGCAAAGAACCTTTTATTCTAAAAAGAAATGAATCTTATATTGGTGTCATGATTGATGACATTGTTACAAAAGGAACACTTGAACCATATAGACTTTTATCCTCAAGAGCCGAGTATAGATTATTACTAAGACACGACAATGCAGATGTTCGTTTGACTCCATATGGATATAAGCTCGGTTTGATATCTGAAGAACGTTATAAAGCATTTGAAGAAAAGAACAAAAATGTCGAAAAAGCGCGGGAAATCCTGCAAAAAATTCATTTTGGCTCATCAAAAAGAGTTAATGAATATTTATCGAGTAAGGGGCTTGAAACCCTTAAAGCTGGTGTTAGTGGAACTGAATTTTTTAAACGTCCTGAAATCCATTATGAACACATTTGCGACTTGATTCCTGAAATTAAAGAAATACCGTTAGACTTTATTGGAATTGCTCAATTTGAGATTTCAGTTAAATATGAAGGTTATATTAAACGTGAGCTTGCTGAAGCTAATTCGTTTGCTAAATTTGAGAATTATGAAATTCCTGAAGGTATAGATTATTTAAATATGCATGGTCTTGCATTGGAAGCTAGACAAAAATTGGATAAAATTAGACCTAGGACTGTAGGACAAGCGGGTAGAATATCTGGTATAAACCCTGCTGATATTTCAATCTTAATTTTGAACTTAAAGAGAAGCACAAAATGAAATTACTTGAAGAATTCGGATTAAATAAAGAGCAAATAAATTTATTTGAAAAGTATTTAAGCTTACTTTTGGAGTGGAATGAAAAGTTCAATTTGACTGCAATTACTGATCCAGATGAAATTGAAGAAAAACATTTTATTGATTCAATTGAATTAATTAAATATTTTGATTTAAAAAATAAAACTTTATTAGATGTTGGGTCTGGTGCTGGCTTTCCTGGTATTCCTCTTTCTATAGTCGAACCTAGTTTAAAAGTAACTTTACTAGAAACAACTGGTAAACGCGTTACTTTCCTCAGGGAAGTTATTAAAGAATTAGGTTTAAAAAATGTTGAAGTAATCCAAGGTAGAGCCGAAGAACAAAAAGTAAGAGAAAAATATGACATTGTTACAGCTCGAGCAGTAAAAGAATTAAATGTCTTACTAGAGCTTTGTTTCTATCAAGTTAAAGTTGGTGGTTTATTCATTGCATACAAGTCAAGTGGTGTAGATGAAGAGATTAACAATGCGAAACATGCATTTAAAGTTTTACAAATTGATGAATATAAGAAGTACGAATATTTATTGCCAAAATCTAAAAATTCTAGGGTTTTTCTGGGGATTTTGAAGAAAAATAAGACCCTAAAGAAGTATCCAAGAAGATATTCTGAAATAATTAAGCAACCTTTATAAAATTGTGATATAATAGTTTTGTTTCAGGGCAGGGTGAAATTCCCGATCGGCGGTAAACTCCGCGAGCCAGTAGGCTGATCTAGTGAAATTCTAGAAGCGACAGTTAAAGTCTGGATGGAAGAAATTTTTTAATTAAAATTGCCTTGGAACACGAGGCATTTTTTATGGATTATAAAACACTTACCTTTGGTATATTAATCGTTCTATTTATTTTCGTTTTCCTTAAAACCTATTTTAAAGAAAAACAGAATTCTAAATATAAATTTGGGACAAAACAAATTGTTAGAGTTGCAGTTTTTGGAGCATTATCTGGAATCTTTTATATTTTTATTAAATTCCCAGTTCCATTTATGCCAGCATTTTTAGAGTTTCATTTTGATGAAATTCCAGCTTTTATAGCATCATTTGCATATGGCCCTGTTAGCGGATTATTAGTTTTACTAATAAAAACCATTATTAAGCTGCCTTTAACTAGTACTTTAGGCGTAGGGGAACTTTCTGATTTGATCTATTCTTCAGCATTCATTTTGCCTGCTGCAATAATTTATAAAAAACACAGAAAGTTTAAAGGTGTTGTTATTGGGTTATCAATTGGAACTGTATTCCAATTAAGCGTTTCTCTTTTATCAAATATCTACTTCATAATCCCATTCTATATGAAAGTGATGGAATTCCCAAAAGAGGCAATATTAGGAATGTGCCAAGCTGCAAATCCAAATATTAAAGATATTGGTTGGTCGTATGGTTTATTAGCAGTTTTACCATTTAATGCTATTAAAGATGCAGCTGTAATTATGCTTACATTATTCACATATAAATCAGTGCATAGATTCATTGACAAATTACAACAATAAAAAAAAGACACCTTTGGTGTCATTTTTTATAAGTAGAGGTTGAACTATTCTACATCGATTGCACCGAATGGGCATTCGAAGCCAAGTTCTCCTTCACATTCTGCGACAGCTTTTGCATGGCCTTCTTCATCAAATTCGAAGACTTCTGGACGTGAACCGACGCAGAGACCACATGAACCACAGAGTTCTGGATTTACTTTTACTTTTGGCATGGTTTTTTCCTCCGCTAGTAAGATTATATCAAATCCGTAATTAATATCAATATTCGTTGAAATGCTACAAAATTAATATGGTTATGTGATAACATATTTTCATTAAGGTTTCGTATGACTCGTGTTGAAAAATATCGTCGTTATCGTGAAGAAATCTCGAATATGAAGTTTGAGAGTTTTTCAAAAAAACGTGAAGCATCTAAACAAGTTGATAAACTTTACGGGAATAACCTTGAAGAAAAACTTAATTACGAAGATATAATGGTTGTTCATGAGGTCTTCGACAATTCGCAAGTTAGTAAGAAAAATAAACGAGTTATTAACTTAACAAAATATGAAATATTTTACTTTGTAATTGCAATTATATTTATCTTAGTTATAATAGCAACGTTAGTAATTATTTCACTTTAACTTTAGGAGAAAATATGAAAAAAGTTGTCATTGCAATTGATGGACCAGCTGCTGCTGGTAAATCTACAGTTTCAAAAGCTGTAGCAAAGAAATTAGGTTATACATATATCGATACTGGTGCTATGTATCGTGCTTTTACTGAATATTGTTTAAGAAAAGGTGTTGATTGCCAAAATGAAGGAGCTTGTGTTGCTTTAATACCTGAAGTTGAAATCACTCTTTATCCAGATGGCAAAGTTATGTGCTCTGGAAAAGATGTTACTAGAGAAATTAGAGAACCAAGAGTTAGTGGTAACGTTAGTTACATTGCCTCTTATAAGGATATAAGACTTGCAATGGTCGATCTTCAAAGAAAGATGGCAGAAAAAGTTTCTGTCGTTATGGATGGAAGAGATATTGGGACTTATGTTTTACCAAATGCGGATGTAAAAATTTTCCAAATTGCATCCGTTGAAGAACGTGCGAAACGCCGTTATCTTGAGAATCAAGAAAAAGGCATTCCTTGTACATATGAAGAGATTGTCGCTGATGTTGAAAAACGTGACCGTATTGACTCAAGTAGAGCTTTTGCTCCACTTAAACCAGCAGAAGATTCTATTGAATTAGATACATCTAAACTCACAATCGAAGAATCTGTTCAAGCCGTATTAGATATCATTAAAGAGAAAGTTGGAATTTAATGCCTTTAGGAGTAGTCGCAATTGTTGGAAGTCCTAACGTAGGTAAATCTACGATTTTTAATCGTATCGTTGGAAGAAGACGCGCAATTGTTGATGACCAGCCAGGCGTTACAAGAGATCGCTTATATGAAACTGCCGAATGGTTAGATCGTTCTTTTCGACTTGTTGATACTGGTGGAATTGAACTCGCTGATAGACCATTCCAAGAACAAATTAGAGTACAAACTCAATTAGCTATTGATGAGGCTGATGTAATTATATTTGTTGCCGATGGAAAGAAGGGCATTTCTAAGGACGATAGATTTATCGCCAAAATGTTATTTAAGACGAAAAAACCCGTGATTTTAGCGGTAAATAAGGTAGATAACCAAGATATGCTCATGTCTATTTCAGAGTTTTATTCACTTGGTTTAGGTGAGCCTATCGCCACCTCTGGAGAACACGGAATTGGTATAGGCGATATACTTGATAAGATAGTAAAAGTTCTTCCGAAAGTTGAAGAAGAAAAATATGAAGATGCAATTACTTTTTCAATTATTGGTAGACCTAATGTTGGAAAGTCATCATTAGTGAATGCTTTGCTTAAGAAAGAAAGAGTTATTGTTTCGAATATTGTTGGAACAACAAGAGACTCAATAGACACAAAAATTACAAGAGACAACAAAGATTATGTTGTTATTGATACAGCAGGTTTAAAAAAACGTGGCAAAATTTATGAATCAATTGATAAATATTCTATGCTTCGTGCTTTAGCAGCAGTCGATAGAAGTGAAATTGTTTTGCTTGTTATTGATGCTAATGAAGGCATTATTGAACAAGATAAACATGTTGTCGGTTATGCAATTGAAAAGAAAAAGGCCGTTATCATTGTTGTGAATAAATGGGATTTAGTTAAAAAAGAACAAAACACACAGAGCGAGTTTGAAAAAAAGATTAGAAAAGAATTTCAATTCTTAGAATATGCTCCAATCGTTTTTGTCTCAGCTAAGACAACATCAAAAGTAGAAAATATTTTTGATAAAATCGACATGGTTCACAAGGCTTATGATACACATATTTCTACTTCTTTATTGAATCAAGTAGTGCAAGATGCTCAACTAATGAATGAAGCTCCAGACTTCAATGGAGGAAGATTAAAAATCTATTTTGTTAATCAAGCGAATAGTTGTCCCCCAACATTTGTTTTGTTCGTAAATAAGCCGAAATATGCCCATTTTTCCTATCTAAGATATATAGAAAATAGATTAAGAGCATCTTTTAATCTAGATGGAACACCTATAGAACTTGTGTTAAGAGAAAGAGTTTAGTTTACTAAAATAATTTTTTTTGCTATATTAGTTATCGCACTCATTTAGGAGATTAAAAGATGAATAAAGCCGAATTAGTTCTTGCAGTTTCCGAAAAAACTGATTACCCAAAACAAGATGTTGAAATGATTGTTGACGACTTCTTGGATCTTATTGAACAAAAGATTATTAAAGGCGAAGAAGTTAAAATTTCAAACTTTGGCGTCTTCTATAAGAAAGAAAGACTTCCAAGAAAAGGAACAAATCCTTCAAGTGGAGCACCAATTATTATTCCTGCAAACAATACAGCAGGATTTAGACCTTCGAAGTCTTTAAAAGCTAAACTTAACAAATAAGTTTGACGAGTATATATAGGTGCTCATAGAGCACCTTTTATTT
>DLBE01000065.1 GCA_002494205.1 Caryophanales bacterium UBA7029 | reverse complement strand
CACCAAAAATTAAATAAATTAATTTTATTCTACGATTCTAACGCTATTACATTAGATGGAAAGCTTGATTTAAGCTTCTCTGAAAACGTTAAATTACGTTTTAAAGCAAGCGAATGGAATGTTTTAGAAGTTAGTGATGGCAATGATGTTGAAGCAATTGATGAAGCAATTTGCAAAGCAAAAACTTCAAAATCTAAACCAACTTTAATTATCGTCCATACAGTTATCGGTTATGGTTCAGCAAAACAAGGAACTAATAAAGTTCATGGTAGCCCACTTGGAGAAGAAGATGGTGCTAATGCTAAAGCATTCTATGGATATAAATATGATTCATTTACAATTCCTCAAGAAGTTTATGATCATTTCAAGGCCACTTTTGTAAAACGTGGCGAAGAAGCTCATAAAAATTATGAGAAAGCACTTAATGAGTGGAAAGCTTCACATGCTGGTGCTGCTAAAAAGCTTGAAAAAGCTCTTAGTGGAGATGTTTCTTCTTATTTTAAGAAGGAACCATCATTTGCTTGCGATGATGCTCAAGCATCAAGAAGCTCTTCTGGTAAATGCTTAAATGAACTTTATAACAAGATTCCATTTTTAATGGGTGGATCAGCTGATGTTGCTGGTTCAGTTATGACAAAGATTGAAGGTGGAGTTGATTTTGGTCCAAAATCTGCCAAAGGCAGAAATATTAACTGGGGCATTAGAGAGTTCGCAATGGCATCTGCTCAAAATGGTATGCTTTTACATGGCGGTGTTAAAACATATGTTGGTTGCTTCTTGGTCTTTGCTGACTATATGAAAGCCGCTATTAGAATGGCTGCTTTAAGCAAACTACCAGCAATTTATCTTTTCTCACATGACTCCATTGCTGTCGGTGAAGATGGACCTACACATCAACCAATCGAAACCTTAGCTATGCTAAGAAGTATCCCAAATTGCAATGTCATTCGTCCATGTGATTCACGTGAAACATACGCAGCGTGGGAAAGAGCACTTGAAAGCAAAGAAACTCCAACAGCTCTTATTCTTTCAAGACAAGGACTTCCTTTATTAGGAAGTAAATATAAAGATGTTGCTAAAGGCGCTTATGTAATTTCTAAAGAAAACAAACATTTGGATGCTACTCTTATTGCAACCGGATCAGAAGTCGGACTTGCAGTACAAGCTCAAAAAGAGCTTCTTGCTAAAGGAATTGATGTAAGAGTTGTTTCTATGCCTTCTTGGTTTGATTTTGATAAACAAAGTGAAGAATATAAAGAAGAAGTTTTTGGTGTTTGTAGATGCAAGCGTTTCGCAATTGAAATGCTTTCAACCTTTGGTTGGCATAAGTATGCAGGCCATGTGATGGGTATTGATACATTTGGCGCATCTGCACCGGCAAAAGACGTTATCGCTTCGTTCCATTTCCTTAAGGAAGATGTTGTAAAATTCGTCTTAGAAGGATTGAAAGAATAATGGCAGATTATATTTATATAAATAAGTCAAATAGAGGTGGAGAACTTGGCATTAGCCGTAAAGTTTTTGCTCGTCTTGCGACTGAAGCCGTTGGCCACACGCCACATAAAAGTTCAATTAAAGTTATTGAACCAGTTAAAGTCGTCTTTAAAAAAGACGGTAGAGTTAAACTAGCGGTGCATGTTTCAGTTAAAAAAGGACTCAAAACAACTCAAATTTGTGAGGAACTTCAAAAAGAAATTGCTCATGCTTTGGAAGTTTATCTTGAATCCGTACCTTTCGAAATTGAAATATCAGTAGACGAAATTAAATAATTATGGAAAGTTTATTTTTATCTCGTAACCAAGAACATGAATTAATCATGACATGCATCTATGATGCATTACTTTACTCAAATATGAATAAAGAATTCTCTGTTGAAGAACTTATGTGTTCAGTTTTTGGCGTTGACTATGATGAAATCTCTTTCTTTGTTAAAGAAACTGTTATTAAGTCACTTGCGCATGTTAACGAGATAAAAAATGTTTTCCAAGCCAATATGCCTAAATGGAGTTTTGATCGTTTAAATTTATTAGAACAAGCAATACTAATTATGAGTTATACTCATAAACAAAATCAAAATTCTGACAAAAGCATCGTAATTAATGTAGCTGTTAAACTCGCTAAAAAATTCTTAGACAAGGATGATTACAAATTTGTAAACGCCATTCTTGATAGAGTGTTATGATGAACAAAGATTTATTTTCTGTTAGTTCGCTTAATAGATATATCAAACAGTTGTTTGATAGAGATTTTACTCTTAAAGGTTTACGCCTTAAAGGCGAGATAAGTAATCTCAAACGTTATCCTTCTGGTCATGTTTATTTCTCCTTAAAGGATGAAGAAAGCACAATTAAGGCAGTAATGTTTGCTGATTACACAAGATTTATGCCTCCTACCATCAAAGATGGTGATGAGGTTATAATTACAGGTTCCGTTGGCGTTTATCCTCCGCGTGGGGAATACCAAGTGTATGCGCAAGCGATGGAATTATTTGGAGAAGGAGCTCAACTTCTTGAATTAGAACTTCTTAAAAAGAAGCTTGCTGCAGAAGGATTATTTGACCAATCTAGAAAAAGGAAACTAGTTTCCTTTCCTAAAGCTGTTGGCATTATAAGTGCTCCTAATAGTGCAGCTTTAGCCGATATAAAAACAAATCTTCTAAGAAGAAACCCACTAATTCGCGTTGAAATATTCCCGTCCTTGGTACAAGGCGCTGAAGCACCAAAAGCCCTCTTAGAAGCCCTAAAAAAGGCAAAAGAGAGTAATATTGATACTCTCATCATCGGTCGAGGTGGCGGGGCAAGTGAAGATTTAACAGCATTTAATGACGAAACACTTGTAAGAGAGGCAGCAAAATTTCCAGTGCCGATTATATCGGCAGTTGGTCACGAAATAGATTTTACGCTTATAGATTACGTTGCGGATGCACGTGCGTCAACTCCGACAGGAGCTGCAGAGTTAGCAACAATTGATAAACGTGAAATTTATGAACTTCTAGCGAGTAAAGAAGTTGATCTTGATAATGCGATTACTGATATAATCAGTAACTATAATCACAAAATTGAGATCTTGAAGAAAAATTCGTTCTTTGAAAATCCGAAAACGATGTATGAGAAAACTTTAATTGAAGTAAGCAATGTTTCTGATAAACTCGATTCATTTATGAACCATGTTCTTAATATGCAAAAAGAAAGAATAAGTTCATTTAAGAAACAATTAGAATCATTATCTTTAGATAATACTTTAAAAAGAGGATTCTCTATTATTGAAAATGAAGATGGCAAATTGCTCAGAAGCATTAAAGACGTTGAAATTAACCAAATGGTTAAAGCTAGAATACATGGTGGGGTATTAACCGCAAAAGTAACAAATAAGGAGGCTAAATAAATGGCTGAAGAAAAGATTGAATTTGAAAAGTCTCTTAAGAGACTTGAGGAAATTGTCGCCAAAGTTGAAGGCGAAACACTTCCTTTGGAAGAATCTTTAAAACTTTACGAAGAAGGAAAGAAATTAATTGCTTCATTAGAAAAGACTTTGAAGGAAGCAGAAAGAAAGGTTGAAGAACTACAAAAATAACTATTTATAGTTAAACTTAATATTTAGTAAAAAATTAGTAGTTTATTAGTAAATGAGCAAATCCAAGGTTAACAAAGTTAAGCATGTAAATTTAGATCAGATAAAGGATCCTAAATTTTTGGCTACACTAAATTATGAAGAACTAGATGTTTTATGTTCAGACTTAAGAAACAAAATAGTTGAAGTTACAAGTAACTTAGGTGGTCATCTTTCAAGCAACCTTGGAGCTGTCGAATTAACAGTTGCCCTACATAGAGTGTTTGATTTATCAAAAGATAAAATTATATTTGATGTTGGGCATCAATGTTACACACATAAAATACTAACTGGTAGAGATTTAACAAAGTTAAGAATTGAAGATGGTGTATCAGGATTTCTAAAATTAAGTGAATCTCCATATGATTGTTTTGAAGCTGGTCATTCCTCAACTTCTATATCTGCTGCAAATGGCTTTGCCATAGCTCGTGATTTAAAGAAAGAAAAGTATGAAGTGGTGGCCTTCATTGGAGATGGTTCAATGAATTCTGGCTTATCATTTGAAGGCTTAAATTCAATCGCACACGATAAACACAAGGTAATCGTTTTATTGAACGATAATGGTATGTCTATATCAAAACCTGTTGGTGGTTTATCGAAATTTTTTGAAGATGTCTCGACTTCTAGAAGATACAATAATTTGAAGCATCGTTATCAAAAGTCTTTAGATAAGACTAAATTTGGTCGTTGGCTTTTAAAAGTAACACGAGGATTTAAAAATTGGATTAAACACCATTTGACAAGACAAAACGTTTTTACTCAATTAGGCTTTGCCTATATTGGACCAATTAATGGACATGATATTAAGAGCATCGAACGTGCTTTGAATCGTGCAAAAAATACAAGAAAATCTGTTATTATTCACGCAGTTACCATTAAAGGTAAAGGATATAAACCTGCTGAAGAAGATCAAACTGGTTATTGGCATGGTGTAAGTCCATTTAATATTGAAACCGGTGAGCCGAAAAATAAACATGAGGGGC
>DLBE01000045.1 GCA_002494205.1 Caryophanales bacterium UBA7029 | reverse complement strand
CAACTGATATTATTGTTGGTTTTCCAAATGAAACATACGAACAATTTTTAGAAACTGTTTCATTATGTAGAGAAGTGCATTATGACTCAGCTTTCACTTTTATTTATTCACCACGAAATAATACTCCTGCAGCGAAAATAAAAGACAATGTAACGCCTGCTGAAAAGGGCAAGAGATTTAAAGAACTTGTTAAAGCGCTTGAAGAAGACATCGTAAAATATTCCGAAGATATGATTGGTAAAGTTTATGATGTTTTGGTTGACGGTGTTTCAGAAAAGAATTCTGACATGCTTTCGGGCTATACTGAGAAAAACAAACTAGTTCATTTTAAAGGGCCAATTAGTCTAGTGGGCCAAATAGTTAAGGTAAAAATTTTAGAATCACATACATACTCCATGATTGGAGAATTAGTGAATGAATAATATTGATGAACTTTTAACAGCGTTAAAAGATGAATTAAGAAATGAAGAATGCGTGAAGCAATATTTTTATTATAAAGAATTACTTGAAAATGATTTATCGCTAAAGACTTTGGATGAAGAAACAAGATTTCATCAAAAAGAGATGTGCCGAAATAAAGAAAATAATGAAATTTATTTTAAAGAAAAAGCCATTTACGAAGAATGTAAAAATAAATTAGATCAAAACCCTATATTGATAAATTATCAAATCGCTAGAAATGAAGTATTTTCACTTTTAGTAGATATTAAAAATATCCTTAGTTAAAATAATCATATGATTATTGTCATAACAGGACCTACATGCATGGGCAAATCAGAAACCGCTTTAGAAGTTGCTAAAGTTTTTGATGCTGAAATTGTAAACGGTGATGCATTTCAATGTTATAAAGAAATGGATATTGGGGTGGCAAAGCCACCAAAAGAGTATTTCGACATTGTTCCACATCATCTTTTTTCATTTGTAGATGTTAAACGCAATTATTCAATAGCTGATTATCAAAAAGATTTAAGAAGAACCGTTGATGAAATACTTTCTCGTGGCAAGAATGTAGTAATTGTTGGTGGTTCTGGGCTTTATATTCGTTCAGCACTTTATGACTATGAGTTTGGTGAGCAGCCAAAAATCGATATGACTTACTATGAGAAGCTTAATAACAAGGAACTGCACGCTAAACTTGAAGAAATTGACCCTGAACAAGCCAAGATTATTCACCAAAATAATAGGAAAAGAGTTTTAAGAGCGATTGAGATTTATTTAGCGCAAGGCAAGACTAAAACTGAGGTATTAGAATGCCAGTCACATAAACTAGTTTATGACGCTCAATTTTTTGTGAGAGATTTGGATAGAAAAATTTTGTACTCATTAATTGATGAAAGAGTTGATAAAATGATGGACAAAGGATTGTTAGAAGAAGTAAAAAGAATTGTCGAAAAATACGGAAAAGACAACAATGCCCTTCAAGCTATTGGTTACAAAGAGCTTATTCCGGTTCTAGAAGGACATTATTCTCTTGATTTTGGGGTTGAACAAATAAAGAAAAATTCGAGAAATTATGCAAAAAGACAAGTAACCTTTATTAAGCATCAATTTCCAGTCATTTTCTATAAAAATACTGAGGATTTACTAGGGATTTTACGTAAATGAGCGATTATTTAGATAGATCAAAACAATTACTTGGAGAGTCTAAAATTAATGCTTTAGCTGATAAAGTAATTTTAGTGATTGGATTAGGTGGAGTTGGGGGAACAGCCCTAGAAGCTTTAGCACGTTCAGGATTTAAAAAGTTTATTTTGATTGATTCTGATGTCGTTGATGCTTCAAACCTTAACAGACAGGTTTTGTACACAAGTGAAGATATTGGCAAAAATAAGACTTATATTTCTAAACAACATTTATTATCAATAAATAATTCCCTTGATATTAAAGTTTTTAAGAGTAAAATAGGCGACATAAAACTTGAAAAACTTGAGCTAGGAAAAGTTGATTTTATTGTTGATGCTATTGATAGTGTCGAAGGTAAGTTGCATATTTACGAATTCGCACAAAAGAATCACATTCCGTTCATTTCTTCACTTGGCATGGGAAACCGTGTTGATCCAGAATCTGTCACAATTACAAAACTCAACAAGACGGAAAATGACCCATTAGCAAGAAAGATTCGCTATTTAGCAAAACAAAAGGGATTAGATTTAAAAGAAATTCCTGTCGTGTTCTCAAAAGAGATTCCGCTAATTAAATCGCCTAAACCAGCATCAATGATTATGGTTCCATCGACAGCAGGTCTTTTAATAGCAAAATATGTTTTATTCACTATTTTATAGTGTTATACTTATATTAATGAGGTAAAAATTATGATGAAAGTAATCACAGAAATCGCAAAAACAGCAAAGATCGACGAAAAGTATGTCGATATGTATGGAAAATACAAAGCAAAGATTGATTTATCAATCATGGATGAATTGAAAGACAAAAAAGATGGCAAACTTGTTTTAGTTACTGCTATTACTCCAACCAAGACTGGTGAAGGTAAAACTACAATGTCAATCGCATTAACAGAAGGTTTTGCTAAAGTTGGCACTAATTGTATGCTCGCGTTAAGAGAGCCTTCTCTTGGCCCTGTATTTGGCCTTAAGGGCGGTGCTACTGGTGGTGGCCTTGCCTCTATTCAACCAAAAGATGACATTAACTTGCATTTCACTGGTGATATGCACGCTTTAACTTCCTCTATTAACCTTATTTCTGCTGTTATTGATAACCATATTTTTCAAGGAAACGAACTTGGCATTGATCCAACAAAGATTGTTTGGACTCGTGCTTTAGATATGAACGACAGAGCACTTCGTAGTGTTACTGTTATGCAAGATGAAAAGAAAGGGACTCCAAGACATGATGGATTTGTCATTACAGTTGCTTCTGAAATGATGGCTATTATGTGCTTAGCAAAAGATCCTGAAGATTTCAGAAATAGAGTTAACAACATAGTTGTTGCCTATACTTTTGATGACAAACCAGTTTATTTAAAACAATTACGCATTTCAAACGCAATTATGAAATTAATGCGTGAAGCTTTAAAACCAAACCTCGTCCAAACTGAAGAAAACAACCCAACACTGGTTCACGGTGGGCCATTCGCAAATATTGCTCACGGCTGTAAC
>DLBE01000002.1 GCA_002494205.1 Caryophanales bacterium UBA7029 | reverse complement strand
ATGACTAATATTTATAATTTCCAAGATTTACATGAAATGCATCTTTATCCATGTGCCTACTCAATGACATTTAATGTTACTGGTGATACCTTAAACGGTATTTTAAACCAAAGAAGTAACGACATGCTGACAGCTAATAACTGGAATGTTCTCCAATATTCATTATTGTTAATAATGTTCGCCCAAGTTTCAGGGCTTAAACCAGGCACACTAGTTCACGTAATCGCAGACGCCCATATTTACGATAGGCATGTCGATATAGTGAAAAAAATTATTGCGAAACCTCAACATAAAGCTCCTAAATTATGGGTAAATCCTGAAATTAAGAATTTCTATGATTTTAAAGTTGAAGACTTCAAATTAATTGATTACGAATTTGAACCATTAGAAGAAAAGATTCCGGTAGCTATTTAATATGATTATTTCAATTTTAAGTGTTGATAAAAAATACGGCATTGGAAAAAACAATGGCTTACTTTTTAGTTTGCCAATTGATATGAAGTTTTTTAGAGAGACCACAAGAGGCCATATGGTGTTTATGGGCGAGAATACACTTTTATCTTTCCCGGAAAGTAAGCCATTAAAGAACAGAATAAACGTGGTCTTAAGCCAAGATCCAACACATAATTATGAAGGGTGCGAAAACGTTCACGATTTCGATGAATTTATAAAAAAACTCCAGGATAATGGTAGGAATTCCGATGTTTTTGTAATTGGTGGAGCTTCAATTTACCATCAAACTTTACCATATGTTGATAAGGTTTTGTTAACGAAAGTAGACGCTGATGGTGGAGCGACGGTTTTCTTTCCAAATCTTGATGAAGATGAGCATTTTAAATGTGTGGATGAAGGCGCACCAATAAAAGATGGTGACTACACAATAAGGTTCACAACTTATATTAGGAAATAAAAGAAGGCTTATGCCTTCTTTTTTGACTTAATTTTGCAAATAATTTTATTAACAGGTATTGAAAGCCAGACTGTACTAATAAGTACTACCGCCGAAATAATAGAGGATAACAATATAAGTTTTTTATAATCAAAGTTTTCAATTTCTGTTTTAAGTAATCCGCTTGAGATAAAATAACCGCTAACAATGCCGATAACGATACCAACTAAAATAAAAATTGATAAATAGTATCTAAGCAAAGGATGTCTAAGCTTTCCTTTTGGATAAATCGTTAGTGACATAGCAATGGATAAAGTCACAAAAAACGCCACAGAAAGAATAACTAAAAAGATACCGATTGCTTGCTTGTTCATAATTTCGAATATGGCGGTAATAATTCCAATCGAACCAAATAAAGAAAATAGGAAGATGAAAAAATAATCAAGATTGAATACATCAATTGGAGAATAATTTGTTTCTTCAGGTTTTTCTTCTTTTGTTTTACCTCTAATGAAACTAAAATTTAATGATTTCTTTTTAGGTTTTGCTAACACTAAAAGTGGGAATTTTAGATTTTTAATTGTAAAGTCATTTAAGGTAAGTTTAATTGCTCCTGAATTAACGAAAGAAACGTAAATTGGCTGGAAATTCCCGAGAATTTTCATTAATTCTTTGACTTTTTTAAGTTGAATTTCTTCATTTAGTGTCCCTTCACTTTTCAACGAACCAATTTGTTTAAGAAAATCTTCTCTATTTGACTCGGTTAATGTTTCTTTTTGAAAACTTGCAAGAAAGGTTCCTGTGTCAGTGAGATTAATACGAATTTGTATGACATCTGAGATGTGCAAATTATTAAGTGATTTGATTACTAACAAAGAATCAGCATTTTTATAGTTTGCTTTCTCTAAATTCTGGATAACCTTTTTATCAGTAATAGAAAAAACCTTATTTTCGAAGGTTAATTCCTCTTTACTATTTATAAATCCAAGAATAAGGCTGCTCATATCTCTAACTATTTTAAAAGATTGTCGAGTTCGATTCTACTATTAGTTGCAAAAACAAGTTTTTGTTTGTTTTAAGTATAATTTAGGGTTTATAATTCTATCGTATGAAAAATAGAAAGCTTTTAAACTGCGCTATTACGGTTTTGGCTCCTCTTGCACTTGCTCTAGGAGTTTTTGTCGGTATTACAAAACCTACTTCAGAGGAAGCTAAGGGCTATACAACGAGCGCTCTTCCTACAACAATTGACTTAAATGATACTAGCGAAGCTAATATTCGTTTGTATTATTCTTCACTTAATGGTAAAAGTGAATCTGAAAGAAAAGGAAGTAATCTTTTAAAGCACTTAAAAACAATCTTAAAAACAGATCAAAAGTACTATGCTTATGATGGGACTTCCGAAGGAAAGAAAATTTGGCAGATTTATGAAATTGCAGATCGCGATTGGTCAAAATCGCCTGCGAGCGCTATAACGTGTGGCACATATAATTCAAACACAAACACAATAACTAACTATGAATATGGAACCAGTTATTCTAAACCTGGCGATAATCCATACATTCATGCCCTTTATGTTGATAGAAATGTTACAAATGAGATGAGAGCTTGGAGATATGGTAGCGCATCTGAAAATAACCATGGCGGTAACAAAGAATGGTATATTGATAGAGAACATATTTGGCCAAAATCACAGGGATTTAATGAGTCTGGAGCGGGTGGAGCTCGTGGTGACCCAATGCATTTATGGTCTGGCGATAGTGATGTAAATAGCTCTATTCACAACAATAACTTTTATGGTTTTGTTGATAAATCATCATCTTATTCAGCTGGTAAATACAGCTATGCTACATGCAATTATTGCGGAACATCTTTAACACTTAAATCTGGTGATAATGTTTTTGAACCACAAGATTGTGATAAAGGTGATATTGCTAGAGCAATTTTTTACATGGTAGCTCGATATAACTATGTATCTGGTAGCGATAGTGATGACATTAACCAAAACAACCCAAATCTTGAACTCGTTCAAGATAATACAATTTTATCCTCTTACACCTCAGATGTATCTACAAAAGGCAAGATGGGTATTTTAACAGACTTATTAGAGTGGCATCATCTTGATCCAGTTGATGAGTGGGAAATTCATAGAAATAACCTTTTGTATAATAATTATACAAATAACAGAAATCCTTTTATAGATTTCCCTGAATGGGTTGATTTTATATGGGGAACAGCCGAATATAACGGTCGAAATTATCAATCTTATTCATCAACACCAACGGGTGCTGCAAATCCAAGTGGTGACACAATTAACGGTTATAATAGCGGCGCGGTTGTTGATGTGGAGAGTGTATCTTTAGATGTAAATTCAACTCTATTAGCCGTAGGTACCACAGAACAATTAACAGCTACTGTTTCACCAAGCAATGCAACTGATAAAAGTTTAACTTGGACATCAAGCAACACGGGTGTTGCAACAGTTTCAAGTACTGGTTTAGTTACTGGTGTTGCAGACGGCACCGCAACTATCACTGTGAAAAGTAATGCTGACAGTTCTAAAAAAGCAACTTGTACAGTTCAAGTAACGAGTAGCGGCATTGCTGTTACATCGGTTTCATTAAGCGAAAGTGCCATCACTCTAGATATTGGCGGTTCTGAAACTTTATCTGCGACCGTTTTGCCGGATAATGCTACTAATAAAAATTTAATTTGGTCATCAAGTAATAATGGTGTTGCAACAGTAAATAATGGTGTTATCAAAGCGATTGCTGGTGGAAGTGCTGTTATAACAGCTAGAAGTGAATCAGATAGTTCTAAAAAGGCAACTTGTAATATAACCGTAAATGAACACGTAACCTTATCGCACACATACTCGCCATTTGAAGATGACACTGGCGAAGCTAACCCTGATCCAGTCGGACTTGGAGGTATTACATACGAAAATGCATATGGTTTAATTTACGAATCTGATTCATTAGAATTTTCCAAGAACACAAATGCATTTTTAGCCAATTCAACGCCATATGGAAAAACAATTAATAGAATAGTTTTAAATTGGTATGGCAAATATAACAATGACAATTGTTTAGCGGTTTATGAAGGTAAGTCTGCATTGCCTTCTACTAATGCAATAACAAGCACAAAAAATGGAACTGTTTCAACCTACAATTTTACTGCTAACACTAACAAATATTTTAAAATTCAAGTTACTTCAACTAGTTATTATTTAAGATTTTCAACTATTGAAATTTATTTCGATGATGCGACTGTTGGCGTTCTTTCGAAGACCTATAAATTAGTAACTGATGCTTCGGATTTGAGAACTGGCGATAAAATTATTTTTGCTGGTATTAGAGACAATACTTACTATACCGCAACAGCAAAAAGTTCCAATTATTTGCGAAGCGAAGAATCTACATATGAAAATGGTTTTATTGACATAGGTTCATCAACTACTCCATTTACAGTCACCAGAAGCAATGCTTTGTTTAATTTCTTTGACGGAAGTAAATATGCATCTATAGGCAGCAATAGTGCTTCTACCTATTATGAAGAATCTACTGTATCAGACAACTCAACTTTTAGCGTTTCTATTGACAGTAGTGGAAACACAACCATTATAGGCCAAGGTAACTATCAGTATAAATATTTTAGGTTTAATAGTTCATCAAGCAGTTTATTCTTTAATTTCCAACGACAAAGTTCTTCAAATGCAAATGTTTATATTTATAAACAATATATTGAAGTTTTAGCTGATGAATGGTCTCAAACATTCTTAAATGATACAAATGAAATATCTGGCGGAAAGACTGTATGTACTATTAGTAACTGGGATTCGTTAGCTTCTTCATATAAAGCTCTAGATTCTAGTGTTCGTACTGAAATTGCTGAAGTTGAAGCTAACGCTTCTACTGAATATTCTTTAAGAGCTCAAGCAATGGCTAGATACGATTACTTTATGGGTGATTCTAGATTCAATAATGTTGAACATTTCGTTACTGGAAGAGCTGCCTCGTTATCTGCTAGACCAATCGAGTTATTTAATTACAAGAACGATAGTGTTGTAACCATTATTGTTATTGCCTCAGTTTTAAATGTTTCTACTTTCGGTTGTTTGTGCATTATTAAAAAGAAAAAGATGGGCACAAAATAATGTCTGAGATAAAAATCCTCGTTAACAATTCAAAGGCAAAATTCCTGTATTTTCTTGAGGATTTTTTAGAATGTGGCATTGAACTTAAGGGTTCAGAAATTAAATCAATTCGTCAAAATGGAGCAAGCTTAAAAGACTCGTATGTTATCTTCAAAAATGGAGAAGCATTCCTTTTAAACATGCATGTTGCTCCATATGAACACGGCAACAATTTTAATCATGAACCAGAACGAACAAGAAAACTTCTTCTTCATAAAAATGAGATATTCAAAATGGAGAAGAAAGCTAAAGAAAAAGTAATGACTGTTGTCCCTACAAAAGTTTATTTAAAAAAAGGACGAGTCAAAATTGAAATTGCTTTAGCAAAAGGTAAAAAACTATTTGATAAGCGCGAAACAATTAAAAAACGTGATGATGAACGCATGATGGCAAAGATGAAAAAAGGAATCGATCGTCAATAATCAACCGATTCCTTTTTAGTTATTTAGCATTGTCTCAATTTTAATATCCAATATTTTGGATAGTTTAAATGCTTTTTCTAGTTCTAGCTTTTTGATATTTCTCCTTCTATTTTTCAAAGCGTCAATCATAGATAGAGAGATAGAGGTTTGTTTTGACACTTCTTCGTTTGTTAAGCCAAGTAAATTCATTTTAATTTTTATGATTGATTTAGCGTTATAAAGCTCTTTAAAACGATTATAAGACGCCGAGAAATCCATCTCATGGTAAATCTTAAACATTTGCAAAGCTGTCTCGATATTTATGCACAAAAATAAAGTTTCAAAATTAAAGCCTGTTTTATCAATTAAAAATAAATACATCATTGCGACCCACTCGAACTCAATATAAGTGTTCTTAAAATCAGAGATAATGATTTCAGGGAAAATATTTTTTATTAAAGTTGAAGAAGATATATATCCTTGAGCATCTAATAACTCGTTATTAAATAATGAGAAGTACTCTGAATTAACGATTCTTTTTTCTACAACCTTTGGTGAAAACTTATAAAAATTTCCTACTGATAATACTAAGGTAAGATCATTAACGCATTTTTGATAATTAAAATAAGTGCTATTCATATTTATTCATTAAATCCCTTATAAATGTTTCATTATCATTGATAGGTTCATTGAGGATGTTTCTATATTCTTCGGTAGCAGTTTTAATGCGACTATAATATTTCCCAATATAGCTCTGCTCAATTTCCTTTGAAGATATAAATTTAATCTTTGAAATAGATTTTTCTGACATGAAAGCATATTGAATTTCAAGGTTACCTAAAACAAAGACTTTTTGGAGCCTTTCTAAAGAAAGCTGGCCCATAATAAAAGCTTGTGGGAAAGCAAAATAGGCATCGCCTGCCCTAAATCCTTTAACAATGTCAAATTGGTTGACATCGATATAGAATTTTTCTAACCATTTAAGCCTTGAACTAAACAATTGTTTAAACTTTAAATCTAAGTTTCTAAAATGCATGAGAATAGCAATCCAATTTAGAATGTTATACTCGTCCTTATTTGTTAAATCTAATGTAGTTAGTGATTTAAAATCATCACTTCTAATTTGATACTTATTAACTAAACCAACCTCGTTGTTTTTGCATGCCCATTCTTTTGCACTTTCAAAATCTTGTGTTGTATAAAAACTTGCGCCATAGTCATTTTCCCGGTTCGAACCATGTGCAATAGGATTACTAACTACGTGTTTACTTCCGTGATAAAAGATCATACCAACATTTTAGGTATGTTTACATAAATATTCAAGAAAATTCCTACTACAGTAAGAAATTATCGCTAATTTTCAGTTTCAAATTTTCCTTGTTTAATTAAAGGAGCGAAGAAAACAGGGATTAATAAACCAATAATAATTGATGTTACAACGCTATTAACAAATCTTAATGGAATTGTTACTGCAGTTAAATATGGGTTATACCCAACAATTACAGAATCAAGCCATAAAGCTAATGTGTTCAATCCAGTAACTGCAACACATGAAACAACAACGGTAATTATCCATAGGATAATATGCTCTCTAACATCTTTATGTTTAAAGAACAAACCAACGATAATTCCTTCAACAACCCAAGGCAAAATCCAAAGAGGTGTTGTAGGTGTTAAACCATATGGCGAGACTAATTGACAGAAAAATTCACCAATACCACCAATTAATGCTCCATACCAAGGTCCAAAAACGACAGAAACAAATACAATTGGCAAACCTTTTAACGAGAATTTAATTGAAGGCGGAAAAACAACAAATGAAGCATAGTTAAGAACAATAAAAAGTGCTAAGCACATGCCAAGCAAAGTAATTTTAAAGACTTGACCTTCTTTTTTAAGTTTCATAGTTTAATGCCCGTCATTGTATCAATTTTATGAAAACTTGCAAGCACTAAGAAAAATTAAAACGCCTAATAGTTCCAAAAAAATACGAAAAACTAAAGGAATTCCTGTAAATTTTTGAGTTTTTTACTATTTTTTCTTAACTACGAAAATTCTACAATAATCATTAAACATCAAGGTTATGTTAGTGCGTTTGCGCACCGTTTTCTTTGAAAACATTGAAAGCGCCTACATTCTCGCGTATAATACTTACATACACACGGAGAACTTGATGGTAGGTATCGTTCTTGCTGGCGGCTCATCAACAAGAGCCAAAGTCAATAAGCTCCTCCTGGAGGTAGATCGTAAACCTCTAATTTCTCATACGATAAATACAATCTCACCATTTGTAGATAGAGTTGTCGTTGTTACCGGTAGGTATCATGACGAACTATGTAAAGTAATCACAAATGCTGAGATTGTTTTTAATTCAAATTATGAGTTAGGAATGTTTTCGAGTGTCCTTGCAGGCGCTAGAGCAGCGTTAGGAAACGATGTCCTACTTATTCCAGGCGATATTACAAATGTTTCTAAGAACTCTATTAGATCACTTCTTTTAGGAAGCAAAGACATCAGAATCCCTTCATATAATGGAGTGACTGGGCATCCTGTTTACCTTTCAAAACAAATGATTGATGAACTTGTAGAAGAACCAGTAGATTCAAGATTGTGCGATTTTATCGCAAAACATAATTCGGAGACGGAAATCATTGAAGTTAATGATAAGTTTATTAATTTTGATGTCGATACAATTGAAGACTATAACAGACTAAGAAAGGAATTTACTTTATGAAAGCAAAATCTTTCCAAAGAGTTTCTTCATTTGAAGAAGCTTACAAGTTAGTCAAAGAATCACCTCGTAATAAAATAGTTGGTGGTGGTTTGTGGCTAAAGAAAGGCGGCATGGATGTCGATATTCTTATTGATTTGTCACAACTAGGATTAGACAAAATTGAAGACAAAAAAGATTATGTCGAAGTCGGTGCAATGGTCACTCAAAGAGAATTTGAACAGTCTAAGCTTATTCCAGAAATGGCAAGAGAAGCAGTAAAAGCCATTATGGGTCCAGGATTTAGAAATGTTGCCACTATTGGTGGTTCCGTTTATGGAAAATATGGTTTTAGTGATGTTGTTACAGGCTTGCTTGGTTATAAAGTGGACCTTGTTTTCTATCCAGAAGCAGTCGTGAGTTTATGCGAATATGTAAAAAAACCTGGATTTTTCGATGGTATTTTAACTCATATTCGAATTTACAAAGAAAATCTTAAAGGTTTTTTCAAGAAAGTTGGAATTACTGCTTTAGATTATCCAATTATCAATGTTTCTGTTACAAAAGGAAAAGAATATAGAGTTGCTGTTGGATCACGTCCACTTGTTGGCGCTAGATGTGAAAAAGCGGAAGCTTATTTAAATGAAGGTGGCAAGGATTTTGCTAAAGCTGCAGAGATTGCAGTTGAAGAGCTTAATTTTGGTGATTCAATCTCCACAAAAGGCGATTACAAAAAACAACTTGCTTTAACTTATGTAAGACGTGGTCTTGAGGAGGTAAACAAATAATGGTAGTCAAATTTAATCTTAACGGTATTGATGTTGAATACGTTATTAAACCAGGTGATTATCTTTTAGATACACTTCGCGCTAATGGCGTTAAATCAGTCAGAAAAGGTTGTAATGCATCAGCTTGTGGTGTTTGCACTGTATTAGTTGATGATAAACCTGTTTTATCTTGCTCTTATTTAACTGCAAAAGTTGAAGGCCATAGAGTAACAACTGTCGAAGCAATTCAAGAAGAAGCAGCTGCTCTTTCTGAGTGTTTCTCAAAAGAAGGTTCAGACCAATGCGGTTATTGCAATTCCGCATATGCATTAATGGTTCACGCTCTTAAGAAAGAAAATCCTAATCCAACTGATGAAGAAATTAGAGATTATATGGTTGGAAACCTTTGCAGATGCACAGGTTATCAAGGCCAACAAAAGGCAATTAGAGCATACTTAGGAGGTAAAAAATAATGAAAAAGAATTTTAAAGTTGTTAACAACTTAACTCCTAGTGTTGATGGAAAAGGTTTAATGCAAGGACGTAGAGCATACGTCGATGATCTTGCTCCAGACAATTGTTTAATTGTCAAATTGCTTCGTTCACCTCATGCTTTTGCAAAAGTAAAAAAGGTCGATGTTAGTGAAGCTTTAAAACTCCCTGGAGTTGAATGTATTTTAACTAAAGATAATGTTCCACATGTTTCATTTACACGTGCTGGTCAAGGTTATCCAGAACCATCTCCTCATGATAAATTCATCTTTGATGAATATGTTCGTTATGTTGGTGATGAAGTTGCTGCAGTTGCTGCAGTTAGCGAAGAAATTGCAAATGAAGCTTTAAAACTTATTAAAGTTGATTATGAAGTTTTGGAGCCAGTTTTAGATTTTGAAAAGGCGCTAGAAAATGAATCCATCATTCACCCTGAAGATGGCATTCATGAAATGTTCCCAATAGGTTTTGAACCAAAGAAAAATATTGCAGCTGCCTATGAAATGGAAGTTGGCAATGTTGCTGAAGAACTTAAAAAATGTGATGTAGTTGTAGAAGACACTTTCTATTCACAAGCTCAAGCACACGCTATGATGGAACCTCATTCAAGCTTTGCTAAACTTGATGAACATAATAGACTTGTTGTTTATTCAACAACTCAAACTCCATATCATGTTCGTAGAATTATTTCTAAAACTTTAGGCTTACCAGTCGAAAAAATTAGAGTTGTTAAACCTAGAGTTGGTGGTGGTTTCGGTGGTAAACAAGCTTTCCATGGAGAAATGTTTGTTTCTCTTGTTGCATTGCGCACAAACAAACCTGCTAAATGCATCTTTACTCGTGAAGAAGTGTTTGGTTCAACTTATACACGTCACCCAATGAGAATTTCTCTTAAGGTTGGTGCAGATAAAGAAGGCCATATTAAAGCCATTGATTGCCGTGCACTTTCTGATACAGGCGCTTATGGTGAACACGCTTTAACAGTTTTTATGATTGTCGGTTCTAAAGTTTTACCTTTATATAACAAAGTTAAAGCTGTTAAATTTGGTGGAAAAGTTGTTTATACAAACCATGTTCCTGCTGGTGCATATAGAGGTTATGGCGCTATTCAAGGTAACTATGCAGTTGAATCAGTTATTGATGAACTCGCAGAAAAACTTCACATGGATCCAATCAAACTTCGTGAGATGAACTCCATGAAAGAAAAAGAAACTTCCCCAATCTTTGAGATTATGGGTGAAGGTACCGAAGGTACAGCCATGATCATGGAATCTTGTAAGTTGCCATACTGCATTAAGCGTGGTAGAGAACTTATGAATTGGGATGAAAAATACCCATTTAAGAAAGTTGGAGACCATAAAATTAGATCAGTTGGTTGTGCAATTGCCATGCAAGGTTCAGGTATTCCATTCTTAGATATGGGTTCTTGTACAATAAAACTTAACGATGGTGGCTCATATATGGTCACTGTTGGTGCAACCGATATTGGACAAGGTTCCGATACAATTATTTCCCAAATCGTTGCAGAAGAACTTCAAACCACAATGGACAAAGTCATTATCTATTCATCTGATACTGACTTAACCCCATATGATTGTGGTGCTTATGCTTCTTCAACAACTTATGTTTCCGGTAATGCTGCATATAATGCAGCAAGCAAGATGAGAGAAAGACTTCTCAAAGAAGCTGCTCAGGAACTAGAAGTTAAACCAGAAGATGTTGAATTTGATGGAAAAGTATTTACTTCAGGTGATAAATCAGTCACTTTAGATGACCTTGCAACTGGAAGAATGTATAACAACGATACACATCAAATTGCTGTTACAGAATCATTCCATGGAAAAGTTTCACCTCCTCCATTTATGGCGGCATTTGGAGAATTTGAATTTGATACTGAAACTTGTGAATACAAGATGATTAAATATGTTACGGTTACTGACTGTGGAACAACAATTAACCCTGCTTTAGCAAAGGGCCAAGTTGAAGGTGGAATTATCCAAGGTTATGGTATGGCAAGTTCAGAGGCTGTGCTTTATAACTCAAAAGGAAAATTATTATCTAATAATTTTGATACATACCACATTCCAACATGTAAAGAAGTTGGAGAACTTGTAACTGAGTTTGCTGATTCTTATGA
>DLBE01000025.1 GCA_002494205.1 Caryophanales bacterium UBA7029 | reverse complement strand
AGTAAATCTTCTCTAATAATAAAGATAGTAACACCTGCAGGACCAACATTCTTTTGAGCACCTGCATAAATTAAACCAAACTTCTTAACATCAATTGGCTCAGAAAGGAAACAAGAAGACATATCACAGAAAAGTGGAACATCTCCAGTTTCTGGATATTCTTTGTATTTTGAACCATAAATTGTGTTGTTATCACAGATGTAGACATAGTCTGCATCTTTATCAATCTTAAGACCTTTTAAATCTGGAATTTTCTTAAAGCCACCTTCTTCACCTGAAGCGATAACATTTACTTCTGCGAATAATTTAGCGTCTTTAATAGCTTTTTTAGTCCAAACACCTGTGTTAATGATGTCAACTTTACCTTTAAATGCAAAGTTCATTGGAATCATTGCAAATCCAAGTGTTGCACCACCTTGCATAAACAAAACTTTGTAATTATCTGGAATACCAATTAATTTACGAAGATCTGCTTCTGCTTCATCAATGATTGCTTGATATGTTTTGGATCTGTGGGACATTTCCATTACAGACATTCCACATCCATGATAATCAAGCATGTCTGCTGCAGCTTCTTTAAGTACCTCTTCAGGTAACATTGCTGGGCCAGCAGAGAAGTTAAAAATTCTACCCATTTTTTTCTCCTTTTCTAGTTATTTAATTCTCTGAGATTCGAGATAATAACGTTTTTCAGTAGCGTGTCCCATCGAGAAAGATTTTCTCGGTAAGACTTTGTCTTTGGCAATATAATCAAAAATATCACCTTTTGTAAGTGCAGGCATAATAACACCAACACTTCCTGGGTTTTTATCGCAAATGTTAAGAACTTCACTTTCATCATGAATATAGTCAACACTTGCTGACTGATGTTCCTTTAAGTAACCATCAACATATTTTTGAACAATCTCATATGCTTCAGGGCCTACTTTAGGCATCATAAGTTTTTCTTTTCCTTTCTCTTTTGAGTAGGAATATGAAACGTATTCACCACTTAAGGCTTTACGTAATCCAGGCAAAAATTCTTCACCAGCATTAAAGATAACACGATGAATTGGCTCAAAAATAAGCCCTTCATCATAAATATTTAATGCTTCCACAAGAGCATATCTTGCGGGGTGAGACTTTCTTTCTTCATCGCTTAAATTAACTTTAATCTTATCCCAATGTGCTTTCGCTGTCGCAAGGGAGTGGTTGCCATCACCAACGATGAAAAGTAAACCATTATTGTTTTCTTTAAGTAAATTCTCAAATTGATCAATAATTGGCTTTGTATTAGTGATCTTATAACCAGTTATATGACCACCATCTTTATTAAGTTCAAAATCGTAAACTTTTTCAAAATTCCCGCGATTTTCCCATAATTTTTCAATAATTTGACGTTTTTTGTCATCAAATAAGAACAATATATGAGGAAGTTCAACAGGAGCGTTTTCTCTAATCTTTAATCGAGGCGGAATTCTTTCAACAATTGTTGCTTCAGACGCTCTAATTAAAGATTTAACGCCTTTCTCGTAGGTATAGTCTTCAAGATCAATTGAAATAACTAAACCTAAACGTCTATCCACGACACTTGTCTTACGGTCAACGAGAATAAAGCATTCTCCTTGGTCCTCTAGGATATGAGTGTCTAGATAGGATTGAATAGTTTTATTTACGTTATTTATAAAAGCAACATCATCTACTTTTCCTAAATATGCTTCAGGGAACATCATGCGTAAAGTAGAAGGTTTGTTACCTACTAACTTTTCAACATCTTCCCAATATTCCATATTAGAAGTGAACTGATCGCAGGCAATAACTGCCCATGCGTTCATGTCCACTCCTTTTTTAGGAAGAAGTATATGAGGTGCTCTTATTGTCGAAAACGACATTATTAGCAAACTCCTTGTGCAATCATTGCATCCATGACTTTTTCAAAGCCTGCAATGTTAGCACCTAAAGCAATATTGGTTGGTTGACCATATTTAACAGCGGTATCATGACATTTTTTGAAGATGTCTTTCATGATTTGTTTTAATCTTGCATCAACTTCTTCAAATGTCCAGCTAAGGTGTAATGCATTTTGAGACATTTCTAAGCCTGAAACAGCAACACCACCAGCATTGCTGGCCTTGCCAGGAGCAAATAAGACTCCATTTGTATTAAAATAACGAATTGCTTCAACATCACATGGCATATTTGCACCTTCTACTAGCATGTAGCAACCATTTGCCTTAAGAAGTTTGGCATCTTCTTCATGAATTTCGCCTTGTGTTGCACATGGAAGTGCGATTTCACATTTAGCGACACCCCACATACCATGAGGTCCTTCATGCCATTCAACACCTTTATGATCTTTAGCATAGTCTTTTGAGAACATGCCTTTTGCTTTGGCTTTTTCAACAATATATGGAACATCAAGTCCATTTGGATCATAAACGAAGCCTTCTATATCACTCATACCAACTAAGACACCACCAAGTTCATGAAGTTTTTCAGCGGCCATACCACCGACTTTTCCTGAACCTGAGATAATAACTTTCTTACCTTTGACAGAAGAACCTTTAAATTCTTTTAACATTTCTTCTACAAAGTAGAGAAGTCCATAACCGGTTGCTTCTGGTCTTCCAAGAGAGCCACCATAAGAGAAGTTCTTACCGGTGAATGTTCCTGACCATTCGTCTCTAAGTTTCTTGTAGTAACCAAACATATAGCCAATTTCACGTGCGCCTACACCTAAGTCTCCTGCAGGAACGTCTGTGTTAGGGCCGATATGACGGAATAACTCGGTCATTAAGGATTGGCAGAATCTCATGACTTCAGCGTCACTCTTGCCACGTGGGTCAAAGTCTGCACCACCTTTACCACCACCCATAGGTAAACCTGTGAGTGAGTTTTTAAAGGTTTGTTCAAATCCTAAGAATTTAAGAATTGAGAGATTAACTGACTTATCAAATCTCATACCACCTTTATAAGGTCCGATAGCAGAGTTAAATTGAACTCTATATCCAGTGTTGACTCTAATTTTTCCAGAGTCATCAACCCATGGAACTCTGAATGAAACAGTTCTTTCAGGTTCAACAATTCTTTCAATGATTGAGTATTTTTCAATACGTGGATCCTTGTCTACAACAAAATCCATAGAATCGAAGAATTCTTCTACTGCTGAAATGAACTCTTTTTGTTCTCCGTGCTTTGCTTTTACTTCTTCAAGCACTCTATTAAGATATTCTGATTTATACATTATGTTTTCCTTTCCTCATAAAACTAAAAATATCCCTATAAAGGGATATATTAGATTACAATATTATTAACATCTTCATAATGATAACGCTTACATTTTATCACACGTATGGGGATACGCAATATAAATATTAAACAGCCTCAACGTTTCTAACAAATTGTGAGTCAAGTTCCTTTAACTTTTTTTTCATTTGCTTTATAAAAGACAAGTTCAAATAATAGCCTATTTGCTTGTTTTCTAGTAAATTCATTGCCCTTTATAGAATTGTAATACTCAGCAAAAGAACCTCTAGTAAAGACATGTTTGGAAACTATATGGTTTAATGTAATATCTTGAGAAAACAAAACTATATTGTGAATGTTATATTTATAACCAACCACATTATAAATTGCTTTTATATGGTTTTTATTTTGCAAAACTGGGTTTTTAACTTGTTTAGGTCTTCTCTTTTTATGTCTCGAAAATGTTTGATACCAAAAATCATCAGTTTCAAATCCAATAACCCTACCAATCCAGTTTTTAACTTCTATACAAAAAATGCCTTTTCTTGTTATTAAAACGCAATCCACTTCAGTATATCGCCATTCGCTTTGTGGCATTATTAAATTAGTAATAAAGTTACCTTTTTTGTTAACTAAATCTGCGAGAAACCTTTTTGCTCTTGCTTCTCCCCTAAAACCATTCAATTTAAATTTGTTATTCACATCATAATTAGAAATATAATTCGTATTTAATTTTTTAAATAAATGCATGTCTGTTTTGTAAATTATTAAATCTGCGAATCCATAAATTAGTACAGTTATAACAATAAATATTGTGACTATAATAATTGCTTCTAACATATTAAAACCTTCTTTTGGTAAAAATATCAATGCTTAAAGCATCACATATTTTTTCAATCATTTCTAACGTTGGAGATGATATTCTATTCTCTATCCTCGAAATTGAAGGTTGAGGACACCCAACAATTTGGGCTAGTTCTTCCTGTGTGAGCTTTCTAAGTTTTCTCTCTTTTATTAGTTGATCAATTAAATCTTTTTTATTCTCGTTCTTTTTCTTTGACATTTTGACTCTTCTTATGTATAGTATTTTTGTCATGCAGGACCTTCGGGTCGGACAATTGCCCTTGAATAAAGGGACACCGTCTTCGGACGGTTTTTTATTTATATAACCTCTTAAAATTCCTCCTGTCTTTTCTTTTAATATTTTTAGTTTCTGCTGGATTATACGTATCGATAGTATTTAATAAATAACGGATTTCATCTTTAGAAAATATAAAATCTGTAAAGCTTTTCTTACCTATATCTTTTCTTTTGGCTAAAAGCGCTCTTTTATAAATGTAAGTTGGTCTGATACGATTTTTGTCTTTCAGTTTAAATAAGAAATTATGTTCATTTTTTGATGAGCCAATTTTTAAAACAAGATAAATATTGCACAAATCGTCAGACCACAAAACATAGCCTGGATGACCAGTCTTGCTCCCGTCAAATATAAGATATATTTTTCCTATATCAATTTTACGTTCCATACTTCTATAATTATTATATCATATATGATATATTTTTCAACGATGAAAATTTATTTTCATGATTTTTAATTATTGTTTCATTTTTTTGAGATTGACCTTATAATAACAATCCACCGGACAATCCGGTGGTTTTTCATATGCGGGCAGATATAGCCCTCTATTACTAGCCGCCCTTTTCCGAAGGGCGTATGCGGACCACCGCTTGCTGATTTTATCAGCTACCCGTGAACTGGTCTTGGTCGAAGTCGATTGTCA
>DLBE01000027.1 GCA_002494205.1 Caryophanales bacterium UBA7029 | reverse complement strand
AGAAATGACAGTTGGCGGAAATGGAGGAGAAATTAAATGAAACTAAATGAAAAGAAATTTTTTGAACTTGCAAAAGAAAACGGTTTTGAATCTGCTGACTTAGCATCTAACGAAACAAGTTCTTTATCTGTTTCTATCTACCACAGTGAGGTTGATTCTTTGACTGATAACAACTCATATGAACTTGTTGCACGCGGTATTTATAAAGGAAAAATGGGGTCAGTCTCTGTTGATAACGTTAATAAAAATTCTCCTGAATTGTTAATAAGAGAAATTAAAAGAGCCGCCTCTGTAGTCGAAAATAATGATCCTGTTTTTATCTTTAAAGGCAGTGAAAAGTACCACAAGAAAAATGTATCAAAAAATATCGATTTTTCTGAAAATATCCAAGAAAAAGTGGGTATTTTGCTTGAAATTGAGAAAAAATTATTAGCTTACGATAAACGCATTAATGAAGTCGTTACAGTTGGTTATCAAGCTTCATCAAACCATTTCAAAAAGACTAATTCATACGGATTAAAGCTATCCCAAAAAATGAATGGTTACACTTATTATGCTGAAGTGACAGCAAAAGCTGGTGAGGAAGTTAGAACAGGTTTTGATATATTCGCATCATTAAATGAAAATGAATTTAATATCGATAAATTTGTCGAAAACGTTGCAAAAGATGCACTATCTAAACTTGGATCAGTCCAATGCGATTCTAAAAAATACCCAGTTGTTCTAAATCAAGATTGCGTCGCAACTCTCGTATCATTCTTAATTAACTCTTTGAATGCAGAGGATGTTCAAAAACACACTTCATTATTAGAAGGTAAATTAGGTCGACAAGTATTCAGCAAAAAGTTCACTGTTATCGAAAATCCTTTAGAAAAGAATATGTTTTTTAAATATTTTGATGATGAAGGCGTTGCTACAAACAAAAAATATTTGTTTAAGAAAGGTGTTGTTTCTACTTACCTTTATACACTTCAAACTGCAGCAAAAGATGGGGTCGAGCCAACCGGTAATGGTTATGGGCAAGGATCAAAAGCTTCCGCAGATGTTGGTTATGTAGTCGTTAAACCAGGTAAAAAGAGTGAAGAAGAATTAATTTCCCAAATAGATGAGGGCGTTTATCTAACAGAACTTCAAGGACTTCATTCAGGTCTTAATCCACATTCAGGAAACTTTTCGCTTCAATGCGCCGGGTTTATGATTCGTAATGGTAAAAAAGCAGAACCATTAGCATTAATAACTGTTGCAGGTAATCTTATTAATGTTTTTAAAAACATTAAGGGAATTGCAAATAACTTAAAATTGGTTATCTCTAACCAAATGTCTGCTCCTTCAATTTACGTCGGAAAACTCCCAATTAGCGGAAAATAATTATAGACAATAATAATTATTATTTATACAATTAACTCAATAGAGGAATTTTACTATGGGATTTAGAAAAACATTGGTTAAATTGATGAACTTAGTTTACATCGCTGGAGCTGGTGTTGCTATTTATGGTATTTGCGCTCAACCTATCGTTAGTGTCAATGTTGGTGTTTCACTTACAAGTAAACAAGTTGGCAAATACGTTGCAACTGCTTTCGGCGTTGAAAACAAGGACTCAAAATCATACACTGTTCGACTTGCTAGTAGAGCAAACGAAACTGAAGACACTTTTAAAGATTGGCTCACAGAAGAAAAAATTGCAAAAGCTTTCCCAAACGGCATTAAGATCAATCAACCAATCCAAGTTCCAGTAGCAAAAGCCTTTGAATTTAAAAACCAAAATATTATTAAAGAAACTGTTGTTGAAAACCTTGATTCTTTTGTCACGGTTGCTGTTGATAAAATTGCACCTGGTGTATTCGAACTCTTTAAAGAGGCCGCCGAAGATAAGGCAAAACAAGTCCTTGAAGATGAGATTAACAAAACCATCGCTGATTACTTCGGAGATGATGCAGAAAATCAAGTAACTAAAGACGAGGTTCAAGAAATTTTCGATAATGTCTATGCTCTTGTTGAAAACAACACCGCTTCCGCAGACGATATCGCAAATGCAATTCTAGGTAACGGCGAAGATGAAGCTGGTCTTCATAAAATTCTAGCCGATAGAGCTGCAGCAAACGGCGGTATGCAAGTTGCAAGAGTCAGCGAAGCTGAATATAACGTTGAAGCTGCAAAATCAGACGAAGAATGTCTCCTCTTTATAAAAGACGGAGAAAATTATACTCCAGTTTCAAATAGTGGCTCACCATTACCATATAATGAAGAAACTACATATTACGAAGCATTCGATTCCTCAGGAATTTCTTCTGAACATATTTCTGATGCTCTCATTGACGAACTTAGTAAATTCGATGGAATGGTAACATCAAATGGTTTTATTCCTTGTAATCCTCAACCAACCGAAGAACAATACAATGCTGATTTAGAAAAAGAAGAAAAAGATAGAAAATACTATGTAGCAACTGGCGATACATCAAATCCATATGTTCTTGCTTCTGGAGCATACGATTCAAGCATTACATATTATAAAGAAGACATTCAAATTAATGATGTTGATACAGCACTTGCTCATTTGCTTGACGTTTTATTAAATGGCGAAAGCAAAAAAGCCTCTTATAGAGTTAGCCGCGGAGAACCAGAAAAGAGTGAAGACGAAGTTAGAAAAATACTTAAAGAATATATTGAAAAATATATTCCAGTTTCTGCAATTGATTCATTCTCTGCAAAAGTCGGAAATAAAGCTGCTTATATCCTTTTAGGAGTTATCGCATTCTTTATTCTTCCTTGGGCTTGGTTTGCTTTACTCACCCTTGTCCGTACATTACGTAGACATAAAATTTGGACAAGAACTTGGATGGTATTTGTTTTTGGACTTCCACAATTAATTCTTGGTATTGTAGTTAGATACGGTTCAAAAGGAATCTTAGATGCTCTCGGAAACAACATCCCTGTTTTAAAAACAATCGCCGGAATTTTTACTCCTGAAATAAGATTTAGCTGTTTATGGGCTTCCTTTGTTTACCTTGCAATGATTCCGTTTGTAATTGTTTATCTTATTGTTGCTCATCCATTCAAAACACGTTGGAGATTTGAAAAAGAACTCAAACGCCACGATAGAGAACAAGCTCAAATGGAAGCTCGTAGAAGATAATTCATAAATGAAAACCTGACCAAACGGCCAGGTTTTTCAATGCTTTTTTTGTTATTTTAAGATATATAGTAATCCAACTGTTCCGTATCCACAATGTGATGCAATTGTGCATCCAGCTCTTGTTATCATAACATTTGCTTCTGGAACTAACTTTTTCACTTCGCTATAGAAATAATCTTCGTAATTCTTATCTAATCCTGCGTGAGTGATCATAACATTGTCTAAATAGACATTTGGTAGAACTGCTTTGAATTCTTTAATTTGCTCATCAATAGCAAGTTTCATAGGTCCACGAGGTTTCTTGTAAACTATAAGTTTACCGTCAACCATTCTTAAATATGGATGAACGTGGAAGATATGTCCAATTAATTTTGAAGCTCCCGAACATCTGCCACCTTTATGAAGGTAATCAAGACTTTCAACAGTAAATTGAGCAATGATTTTTGGTGCTAGAGCTTGGCACTTTTCTGCGATTTCTTTTGCGGAAAGTCCTTCATCTCTAAACATACATGCTTTCATAACAAGCAAACCAATACCTGATGATAAAGAATCAGAATCTACCAAAAATACTCTTCCTTCTTCGCATGATTGCATAGCAATATGCGCATTTTGGAATGTTGTAGATAACTTAGAACCTAGACCAACATAGACAACATCATAACCGTCTTTAATTTGCTTTTGGAAATATTCTTCAAAATCGGTTGGCGGAACTGCTGCTGTATGTGGCAAAGAACCAGTTTCTTTAACTTTTTTATATAACTCCTCAAGAGTTATATCAACAGTGTCTGTATAAACTTTTTCACCAAATGATACTGAACAGTAAACAATATCAATACCATATTTCTTATAAAGCTCAGGGCTTAAATCTGCAGTTGAATCTGTAAGGATTTTAACTTTATTCATATTTCTTCTCCTTGACCGCAATAATATTATATCAATTTATCTTTTATAACAATTAAAAGTGATTTATAATCAATTTTACATGGAGGTTATGTCATGAAAAGAAATAAAGATAAAAAAGGGTTCTTTGGCGAATTTAAAGAATTCATTTCAAGAGGAAGTGTTCTTGATTTAGCTGTTGGTATTATCATTGGTGGTGCTTTCACCGCAATTGTTACCGCTCTTACCAGCCAAATCCTTACACCACTTATTAACTGGGCATTATCTGCAATATTAGGTAAAGATGCCTTAGAAGGCGCAAGAACTATTCTTGGTAATCCAGTTTATGTTGAAGGATCAAAGAACGTTATTGACTGGGAAGCAACCAACTTTATTGATTGGGGTGCATTCATTTCAGCAATTATTAACTTCTTCTTAGTTGCTCTTATTCTCTTTATTATTGTTAAAGCAATTAACACTTCAAAAGCAAAGAAAGAGCAATTTGAAGCAGCAAAACTTGAGAAGTACTACGAGAAGCATCCTGAAGAAAGACCACAACCAGTCGAACCAGGTGTTCCAGCACCAACTCAAGAAGAGTTATTAACTCAAATTAGAGATATCTTAAAAGAGAAAAAATAATGAAATTCCTGGAAAAAGTGGCATTTATTCAAAATTCTCTCCATTTTTCAGATGGCGCATTTTGCGCACGCTATAAAATAAAATTAGGATTATTAAAAAAATGGAGAAGTGGTCAATTGAAGCCTACTTCAAAAGATGTTAAAACTATCTGTAAAGATTTTAATTTAGATGTTACTGATTTCCTTGATGACTCTTCTACATTATCTAGCGTTATCAATAAAGGCGAACATCCTTGCTTAGTTAAACCGATTGCAGAAAAATCGAATACCATCTACGAGGATTTCGTTCGAGAAGATAATTCAAGATACGAAGAGAAGGATTAAAAAAATAAGATGTCGCTTAATTAGCGGCATCTTCTTTTTTCCATTTTGGATGTGCTTTATATACAATATCCAATGATTTATCTAAGAGTTTCTCTTCAGTTTTAATAACTGAAGCAGAGGCTCTTTTTTTAGCCTTTTCAATTTTTGTCTTGGCAAATGCTACTTCACTTTCTGATCCTTCAAGAAGACCAGCGATTAAAATGTAAGCCCTGATTGTTGATAAATTGTTATCATTAACAATAAATCTTCTTGCCTCAATAGGACAAATTTCATCATACACTTTCTTTGCTTCTTCTAATGAGGAAGTTAATATTGCTAAATAAACTCTTTGAGCAATAAGTCTATTAACATCGTTACCATTTATAACTTTTTTGTTTTCTAATAAATGATTAAGGATTCCAATTGCTTCTTCGTATTGTTCTTTCTCAACGCGCTCATTCATTGCTGCGGTATTTATTTCTGCAGTATACTCAGTAATTTCCGAAAAAACCGGTATTTTCTCGACTTTTTCGCCTAATCTCTGCTTTTCTTGAATAACTAACATTTGATTATAAGCTTCAATATTTACAGGCTTTGTGAAAAGTCTAATTCTATAACCATCTGTTAATGATTCGAGTTTAAGAGGAACAAAATTGTAGAATGCAATTAATGATGAAATTAACAAGAATATTAATGCTGCAGGAGATAGCCAACCTACTGTAGTTTCTGGATTACCTTTAACAAGTGTATTAATAACAACACAGCCGGCGAGTTCTGCCGCAAATCCAAATAATGGAAGCCAGCTTAATAGATTTGGATTAAGTTTTTCTTTATGTGGAGCGATTCTAATTTCGCCGCAAACACCATTAAAATCTTTAAAACCAACTTTCCAGTTTTTTCCATCGTTGTGGAAACACAACCATAAAATGTTTAAGGATGTTACTTTGTAACCGCCAAGTTTTGCTCCAATAACATGGAGAATTTCTAATCCGATTGCATTAAATAAATAAGCAATAATAACAACGATGATTAAAAACAAAATTTGACCCATACTACTAGGTGCGCTTGCCATTGCAGGTCTAACAACAGTGAGGCCAACAATAAGAGCGGCAACTATCAATAGTGCATAGACTATTAAACTTCTAATCTCTTCTTTTTTCATAAATTTCTCCTATAGAGTTCTTCTCATATCAGATTGGTATTGAGTTACCAAATATCTCCAAATTGTATTTAACCTTTTAATTAACGAAACATTCTTCTCTTTTCGTTTATTAGAAATCCAAAAAATTAATTCTTGTGCTGATAAAACCGAGATATAACGAACGATTTCTTGACCAGAAAACCCATGATTTTTCAGCAAATTTCCTACTTTTAAATAAAAATAGGAGAAGAAGAATGAATATAATTTATCTGATGCATAGGAATTATTAACTGATGATACATATTGGTAATTTGCACTAATATAATTTATCAGTTCTTTTAAAATTGGTTCGTAATCTAAAAGCTTTTTTCCATATCCAACTTTTGCTCCCAAAAAGGTTGAATCCACCACATCAGCAATATCTCTAAAATGATAGTAAAACGTTTGGCGATTAGATTTAACGTGATCGCACAACATAATTACATTAATTTCATCAAGAGGTTTTGATTTAAGTAAACTTTTCAATCCTTCTTGGAATAATTGCTCAGTTTTCATAAATTACAAAGTTCTTTCGCAATTTTTGCTCCTAATCTTGCGTTATTTAAAACAAGTTTAATATTAGATTCTAGTGAATCACCACCAGTTAATTCAACAATGGTTTTAAGTAAAAAAGGTGTAATTTCTTTGCCTTTAACATGAGCCTCATCTGCCATTTTAAGTGCCTTTTCAATCGCGTTATTAATCACTTTTGAATCCATAGCATCTTCTTCAGGAATAGGGTTTGCAACTAAAATACCACCATCTAACTTGTTATCGCGTTTTGCTTTAATAATTTTAGCGACTTCAAGTGGTGAATTGACGACATTTTCCATCTTAATTCCAGAATGTCTTGTGTAGAAATCAGCAAATTCATCAGTTCCATATGATAAAACTGGAACACCTTTTGTTTCCAAAATCTCTAATGTTAGATTTAAATCTAAAATTGCTTTTACACCAGCAGAAACAACAGTAACATTGGTTTTTCCAAGCTCTTCAAGATCGGCAGAAATATCAAAAGTATTTTCAGCACCTCTATGAGCACCACCAACACCACCGGTTACAAATACTTCAATACCAGCCATGTTAGCAAGAATCATGGTTGCTGCAACAGTAGTAGCGCCCCATTCTTTATTGGCGAAAATGATAGGTAAATCTCTTCTTGATGCTTTTTTAACACCTTTTCTTTTACCAAATTGTTCAATTTCTTCTGGGCTCATACCAATAACTGGTTCGCCATCAATAATGCCAATTGTTGCAGGAATTGCACCATTTTTTCTTATTTCTGCTTCAACAGCTAAAGCTGTTTGCACGTTTTTAGGATAAGGCATTCCGTGTGAAATAATTGTTGATTCAAGCGCAACAACAGGCTTGTTGTTTTGTAATGCTTCTTTAACTTCTTTAGAAACTCTCATTTTTTTCTTCCCTTTTCTTATCAATAAATTTATGTAACTTGGATGCTCCAAGACACAAAGCAAAGTAAACAATTGTTGCAACTAGTAATGATATTACTACTGCCCAAAGTATTGACCCTGAAATTTTACTATATTGGATTTCAAAGAATGATTTTTCAAGTGCAAAACGATCAAAGATAAATAATATCGCCTCAATTAGAACCAATCCACCTGCTAAAACTGCTCTATATGGATCAAATGGTAAACAGGTTCTTATGAAATAAATTAAACTAAATATTGAAATTGTAATAACTGATGCAGCAGTTGCGGTGTCGGCATCTTTGCAATATGCAAAGAAGAATATAACTAAACCAATTTGAACTAATGCTGCAGGCACTACTCTAAATAGAATGTTAACCAAGAACGTTGATTTGATTTTTTCGTTATTTGGTTGGAACGATAAGAATAAACCGCCAAGACCAATACATAACCATTCCCACAAATACATATGGTTAGTGTTAAATGGATAACTGTTGATTGGATTGAAAATGTGAGTTAGAAATAAGATTGTAATAACGATCGCAAACATTGTTTTAACTAAGAAAAGCGTTGATGTACGTTGTAAGTTATTAATAACTCGACGCCCTTCTCTAACAACATCAGGCAAAGAAGAGAATGAGGAATCTAGTGAAACTAGATGCGAAACATTTTTAGCAGCATCTGACCCTGAAGCCATAGCAATAGAACAATCTGCAACTTTTAAAGCTAGAATGTCATTGACGCCATCTCCAGTCATAGCAACTGTTCTTCCGCTTTCCTTTAAAGATTCGATAATGGCTTGTTTTTGTTCTGGAGTAACACGGCCAAAAATTACATAATCTTTAGCAATTTCTTTAACTTCTTCAATTGATTTTCCGTCTAACGAAATAAATTTGTCTGCTCCTTCAACACCTGCTCGTCTAGCAATTTCCGCTGCAGATTCAGGATTATCACCAGTGATAATACGAATATCAACACCGCTTTCCCTAAACCATTTAATGTTAGCAGGGGCATCATCTCTAATATGATCTTGAAGGACAATAAAACCAATTAAATTGGTTTCTTTTAATTTTTCATCCTTATTTATTACATGAGAATATTGGGCCAAAACAAGAACTCTCATTCCTTGTTTCTCATATTCTCTACACATTTCATCAACTTCTTTATTCTTATGAGGAATAAATTCTCTTGCTCCCATAACTATAGATCTTCCGTCATCAAGCATAACGGCAGAATACTTTCTTTCAGAATTAAAGGGTATTGCAGAATGAGCACCTACTGGTGAGATGTTTGCAAATCTTTCTCTAATAGCTGAACCAGTAGGATTTTCATCTTTTGTGTTATCAACAAGAGTTTTCAAAATTTTAGTCAACTCAGTTTCATCATGTTTAGATGTGCTTACTACTTTCAAAATGCTTAGTTTTCCATCTGTTAATGTTCCGGTCTTATCTAGACACAATGTGTCTACTCTTGCTAATGTCTCAATACAGTACATATCTTGAGTTAGCATCTTTTTTCTTCCTAAACGTAGAACACCAACAGCCAAAGTTAAAGATGTTAATAGGTATAATCCGGTTGGAAGCATGGTGATTAAAGAAGCAGAGATTGAATCAACAGAATCTACAAATTCAGTTGATCTAAAAACTTTGAAATTATTCCATTGCATTAAAATTTGGACAAAAGCAAGAATGATAACAAAGAAGCCAATAAACTTAAAAATCTTCTTTATAGAAGACAATATTTCAGATTTAGTTCTTTTAAACTTCTTCGCATTAAGTTGAAGCTTTTCTGCGTAATTATCTTTCCCTAAATGGTCGACTCTATAATAACCACTTCCTGCTGCAACAAACGAACCAGAATAAACAGGATCTCCGATTTGCTTTACGATGCTTATTGCTTCCCCGGTTAATAATGATTCATTCATTTCTACATTGCCTTGAACAAGCGCACCATCACAAACAAGTTGGGTGCCTGGTTTAATCATGACGAGATCAGAATAAACAAGTTGATTTGGGTCAACCTGTGTAATTTGGCCATCTCTTAAAACATCAATTTTTAATGATGAGACAACTTTAAGTTTATCAATTAATTTTCTAGCCCTTATATCTTGATATAAACCAATGATGATATTTAATGAAAACACCCCAACAAAGACAAATCTTTGTAAAGGTAAACCAGCAACAATCATTGCAATTGTGATAATAAACAAAAGAATGTTAAAGAAATTTGCTACATTTTCGTAAAAAATCTTGAAATAAGATTTCGAAACTTGTTTCTTTGATTTATTAACAAGGCCATTTTCAATTCTCTCATTAACTTGTGCGGTCGTTAAACCAACATTCAAATCTAATGGAAAATGTTCAGCATTTATATTCTTATTTTCTTCGTTTGTTTTTAACATATACTGGATAATCTAAAAGGTACTTTTACAAATTAAGTATAACAAAAACTATACACTGTACAATTATTTCTGTCTCTTATTTTTAAAAAAAGAAGACATAATAATTGAACATTTTTCTTCTAAAACACCACCAACCAATTCAGGGTGATGGTTAATTGTTTTAGATTCAAAGAGTCTAAAACTACTCTCAATTGCTCCGCCTTTTAAATCTTTAGCACCATAGACAATTTTCTTAATTCTTGTCCAAAGTAATGTACCTGCACACATTGAACAAGGTTCTATAGTTACATACATTGTGCAATCTTCTAATCTCCAACTTCCTAGTTTTTTGCAAGCTTTTCGAATTGCAACTATCTCGGCATGTGATGTTGGATCTTTAGTTTTTTCTCGTAAATTATGTCCTTTCGCAATAACTTTTCCGTCTTTTACAACAACTGCTCCCACAGGAACTTCGTCTAAAGCGGCAGATTTTTCCGCCTCTTTAATTGCTAGTAACATAAATTTTTCATCAATTGTATACATAGTATAAAACCACCGCACATGACCTGATCAACTTAAGGCTGCTCCATTCCTGTCCTGACCTGGTTCGTAGTAGACCATTGCGATGGCGAAACTATTATAACAAAGTTAAAGAAAAAGCGACAATAAATGTCGCCTTCATCTTTCGTTAAATTTATTTTTTAACTGGTTTAATAAATTCAAGTCCACCCATCCAAGGTCTTAAGACTTCAGGAATTTTTACTGAACCATCAGCTTGTTGCATTTGTTCAACAAGTGCTGGAAAGACACGTGAAGTAGCAAGTCCTGAACCATTTAAAGTTCTACAAAACTTAGTTTTGCCTGTTGCTTTATCACGATATCTAATCATTCCACGTCTTGCTTGATAATCATGGGCTGTAGAAACTGAACTAACTTCTTTATAGATTCCAATTGATGGAATAAAGATTTCAATATCGTATGTTCTAGCCATAGAAGCTGAAATATCTTCAGCAGCAAGTTTAGATACACGGAATGTTAAACCAAGTTTTTCAAGTAAAGAAATTGCTTTGCCAACAAGTTCTTCAAATGCTGGTTTATCGCCTTCTTCGGTAGTATATTGGAACATTTCAATTTTATTAAATTGATATCCACGAATCATACCACGTTCTTCAGTACGATATGTACCTGCTTCTCTACGATAGCAAGGTGTATAGGCGAAATATTTCTTTGGAAGTTCATCTTCGCTAAGAATTTCATCCCTATGCATGTTAACTAAAGCAGTTTCAGCAGTTGGAAGAATGAATTTTTTAGGTTCGCTGTTACCAATCCAGAAGACATCGTCTTTGAATTTTGGGAATTGTCCAGCAACATATCCGCTTTCCTCATTTAATAAATGAGGTGGAAGAATCATTGTATAACCATCTTTAAGATGCTCAGAAATAAAGAAGTTAAGAAGAGCCCATTCAAGTTGAGCACCTAAGCCTGTATAAACCCAGCATCCGTGTCCGCTCATTTTTGCGCCACGTTCGTAGTCGATTAGGCCTAATGATTCACAAAGATCAACATGGTTTTTAGGTTCAAAATCAAATTTAATTGGTTTTCCATACTCATGAATAACTTCGTTATTTTCCTTTCCGCCAGCGACTAAGTCATCATCTGGAAGATTTGGAAGAGGCATTAAGAAATTCTTAATCTCTTCTTCAACCTTAACTAATTCAGCCTCGTCTTTTGCCGATTTTGAGGCAATTTCTTTTACCTTTGCAAAGATTGCATTAACATCCCCGCCTTCTTTTTTAACTTGTGGAACAGAAGCGGAAAGTCTATTTCTTTCTGCTTTAGCATTTTCAACGCTTATTAATAATTCTTTACGTTTTGCGACAAGTTTTAATAAAGGTCCGAAATCAATATTGCAGCCTTTTTTTGCTAATTTTGCGGCAATTTCCTGAGGATTTTCTGTAATTAATTTAATATCTAGCATAGCTAAATCCTCACTTTTTTATTCAGCTTCGACTGGTTGTTCTTCTTGAGCAACTTCTTCTCCGCCTTCTTCTTCGTGTGGTACAACAGTGATTGATGAGACTCTTTGTTTATCATCTTCAAGTCTAATAACCTTAACACCTTGTGTTACACGGTGAGCGACTTTGACTTGTTCAAGAGGAATTCTAATGACAACACCACCATTAGTGACCATCATTAAATCTTCATCTCCGTTGACTGCTCTCATGGCGACAAGTTTACCAGTCTTGACTGTAGCATTAACGGTTGTAACGCCTTTAGCACCACGTTTTGTCTCACGGTATTCTTCAAGATTACTCATCTTACCAAAACCACGTGATGTGATAACTAAAATGTAGTTGCCTTCAAGAGATGTTGTCATACCGATAACTTGTGCATTGTCATCAAGTTCGATACCTTTAACACCAGAAGCAGTTCTACCAAGAGGACGTGCTTGATTTTCGTTAAATTTAACAAGCTTACCTTTACTTGATGCAAGACAGATAGTCTCGTTACCTTTGGTATATTTAACATCTAATAAGGAATCGTTTTCACGAAGTGTGATTGCAATCTTGCCGTTCTTTCTAACAGATTCAAACTCTTTAATTGAAGTACGTTTAACTAAACCATCTTTTGTACCAAAGAATAAGAATCTTCCTTCTTCGTAGTTCCAAACTGGAATGATTGACATAACTTTTTCACCTTTTTCAAGTGGAAGTAAGTTTTGAATTGGAATGCCTTTAGATGTACGGCTTCCCTCTGGAATCATATAACCACGGAGTTTGTAAACTCTACCTAAGTTAGAGAAGAATAAGACATCAACGTGTGTTTTTGTGTGAAGCATAATTGAGACTTCATCTTCATCATTAAGTGAAGTTCCTTTAACACCACGTCCACCTCTATTTTGTGTACGGAATGTATCAGCTTCCATTCTCTTAACATAGTTATTCTTGGAAAGTGTGATAACAATTTCTTTTTGAGGAATTAAAGCTTCATCTTCAATTGTTGCAGCTTCATCAGAGATATTTGTCTTACGTTCATCTGAATATTTTTCTTTAATTTCAAGAAGTTCTTCGACAACAACGTCGACAATATGATCTCTACTTTCAAGAATATAGTGATATTTTGCAATGTTGGCTTCGAGTTCTTTTCTTTCATCCTCAAGTTTGCCTTCTTCAAGACCAGTAAGTCTACGAAGGGTCATTGCTAAAATAGCAGCGGTTTGTTCTTCAGAGAAACCAAATCTTTCCATTAAGTTCTTTGTTGCTTCTTCTGGAGTTGCACTCTTCTTGATTAATTCAACAATTTCATCAATGTTTGCGATAGCTTTAAGTAAGCCACAAACGATATGATCTCTAGCCTCATCTTTTGCAAGTAAGAACTTTGTTCTTCTTTCAACAACTTCGACTTGGAAATCAAGATAATGTTTTAAAATTTCGGTAATTGGAAGAATCTTTGGTGCGCCATCAACAAGACAAAGCATAATAATGCCCATGCTTGTTTGAAGTTGAGTCATCTTATAAAGTTGATTCAAAATAACTTCTGGAATTGCATCATGTCTAACATCAATAACAATTCTGATGTTTCCTTTTGAAGATTCATCACGAATATCGGTAATTCCATCGACAACCTTGTCTCTTACAAGATGTGCCATATTTTCAATCATGTTAGCTTTGTTAACTTGATATGGAATTTCGGTAATAATAATTTGTTTTTTACCAGTTCTTTCGTTTTCTTTAATTTCAGCCTTTGATCTAATAACGATAGAACCTGTACCCGTTTCAAAGTAATCTTTGATACCGGTTCTTCCTAAAATTGTTGCACCAGTTGAGAAGTCAGGACCAAATAAGTAGTCTTGCATAATCTCTAAAGGTGTAATTTCAGGATTTCTTGCAACTGCCACAACAGCGTCAATTGTTTCTCCTAAGTTGTGGGTTGGAATGTAGGTTGCCATACCAACAGCAATACCATTAGACCCATTAACAAGGATATTTGGGAATCTTGATGGTAAAACTTCTGGTTCAACTTCTGTACCATCGTAGTTATCAACCATATTAACCGTATTACAGTTAAGGTCTCTAACCATTTCGGTTGCAAGTTTAGTCATTCTTGCTTCGGTATAACGCATAGCAGCTGGTTCATCGCCGTCAACAGAACCAAAGTTACCATGACCATCGACAAGTGTATAACGCATAGCGAATGGTTGAGCAAGTCTAACAAGTGTTGAATAAATTGCGGCGTCGCCATGTGGGTGATATTTACCCATGACATCACCAACGATACGAGCACTCTTTTTGAAAGGAGTTCCTGGGAACATGCCTGTTACGTGCATACCATAAATGACACGTCTATGAACTGGTTTACAACCATCACGAACATCAGGAATAGCACGAGCAACGATAACCGACATTGCATAGTCAAGGAATGAATCTTTGACAAGTTGAGATAAGTCTGTGTCGGAAAGACCAGCAGCAATACCGCTTTGAATTTCTGGAGCAGTAGCTTCTTCTTTGTTTTCTTCTTCAACAACTTCGTTTTCTTTTCTTTCGTCTGCCATTTTCTTACTCTCCTTTCATTAGATATCTAAGTTCTTAACGAACTTAGCATATTTTGCGATAAATTCTTTTCTTGGGAGAACTTCATCGCCCATTAAATCTGTAAAGACTTTATCAGCTTCAATTGCATCACTCATAGATACACGGAGCATCTTACGAGCCTTAGGATCCATTGTTGTTTCCCAAAGTTGTTCAGCATCCATTTCACCAAG
>DLBE01000005.1 GCA_002494205.1 Caryophanales bacterium UBA7029 | reverse complement strand
TTTTAATAATTTTGAGAGTTCTTTTTCTTGTTTAACTAATGCTGTATAACGTCCATAACAAATAAACTTACAATCGGTACTTTTAATAAGATCAACTAAAGTTTCGTGCCTTGCCATATAGTTGATTAAAACTGCAACACCACCAACTTTCACAATTGCATAGAAAGCGATAATCCAGTTGTAACAGTTCATTCCTAGTAAGGCTACATGGTCACCTTTTTTAACACCTTTTTCTTTTAAAAGATGAGCAAAATAATCGACACTTTTTTCGATTTCTTTGAATGTATAATTTGTTCCTTTAAAATTTAGTCCAATTTTATCGGAATCTTCATCACTTAATTTGTAGATATCTTCAAATAAGTAATTATCTATTTCGTAATTCTTATATTGCTCATTCATTTTTAATAATTATTCGTTGTCTTCTTTATCTTTATTGTTTTCGATTTCCTCGACTAACTTACTATTAATTTGTTTTCGTTTATAGATATAGTCGATAATCAAACCAACAATTGTTAGCATTGCAACCGTAAATACCAAATAAATGATTGCCTGCCATGCTCCCCATTTAATTTCTTTTTTAAAGAAAATCATCTCGCCAAGAGCTAAGAATATTGGGTGGAACAAATAGAATATTGAGGAGTGATTACCAACCCATTGTAATGCACTTCCCACAAAAGGAATATGTTTAATGAGTCTGCAAAGTGTATGAATGAAGTATGTCCCAATAATCGAAAATACAAAAGCGATAATAGCATCAAATCCTCTAAGACTATAATCAAATATGCCACCAGGAATTGAGCCGGTAAATATCGCTCCAAAATGGTAGTGACAAGCTAAACAAATTCCAATAATTAGTCCTTCTGCTATTACTACGTTAATACAATGTAAAATGCTTTCCTTTTTACTACGTATTCTTTTGTTTAAAAATCTAACTTGTCTTAAATAGGCTGCTGTTAGCATAATTGCTAAAACAACTGGATAACACTGCACTGTATAAGGTAGATATACGCCAACAAATTCTCCTAAACAAAAACCAATTGTTAGTAAAAGTATGTCTACTGAAATAAGGTTTGATAATTTCTTATTTGTGAAACCTACTAAAAGGTAGAAGAAAACAGAACAAATAAATAGGCAATATAAGAACCAAAGCAAACCTAAACCTAACACTATAGAAAATACAGTACCACCACTTTTTGGGAAACCTATCATCAAAGATAGAGGTTCTGACATCAAACCATATAAAATAGAATTTCCAATCGCCTTAAAGGTCGCGCTTGGATTAGAATGGTCAAACAATAGCTCCATTGCAGAGAGCGTAACAGTAGAAATAATAATGCAGAAAACAAGTGGGATTAATAATTGCTTGGCCCTTCTTGCAACATTCTCTTTAAATGACCTTTGGTTAGGCACATAGTTATAACCTGTATAGAAAAAGAATGAGCTCAACAAAAATGGGAAAATGCACATCACAATATTAAATGTTGATAATGCATCTGAATGCGTTGAAAAAGTCATTAAATAGCTATGGAATAAAATAACGATCATTATCATTATTCCTTTAGCAGCGTCTTGAGCACCTGTACGTTTTTTATTTTTATCCATAATTCTATATTATACTCGCACATGTCACAAATGTGCCACACACATGCGCAATAATCAATTAATATTGATTATTTTGCTAATAAAATACGGCATTTGATAATGCCAACTTTCCCAATCGTGAACTGAATTTTCGTCCCAAAAGTTAAAGTCCATATTTATGCCTTTTTCTTTGCAAATATCCGCTAGTACATAGTTTGATTCACTCACTAAATATTCAAATCTTCCTTTTCCAATAACAACAATCATTGTTTTTTGATTGTATAAATCAATATAAGGATGGTCGCAAGGCATTCCTCTTAAAAAATCATTTGGCGAATTATTATAAATATTCTCGTCCATATAACCACCAAAGAAAGATGAGAAATCATATTTTCCACTAAGGGCAATAAAGCCCGCAAATAACTCTGGTCTTCTTAGAAAGTTTGTCGCAGCGTAACTGGCTCCCATTGAGCAGCCAATTAAATAAGGTTCATTATAACCGCCCATATTATCATAGATAAAAGGCAAAACTTCATTTATTAGATATTGATGATACATTTCTAGTTTATATCCAGCATAACCCTTATCCCGGCTCGTTGAAGAAACAGTTTCATCATCATTACTATCAATGCAAAATAGTTTTATTTTTCCGTTTTCAATAAACCAGCTTAAAGCATCTATCATTCCGTTTATGTAAAAGTCATCAGCATCACCATTTTGACAAGGAAACGCAATAAAAGCTGGTCCATAATGACCATAAATTTTAATTCGCATGTTGCGACCAACACGGTCGCTAAACCAAGTAACCTCTTCGTATTTCATAAAAGCTGAAAAAATTTTACTATCACATAATTAACCATGTAAATAGAAAACATTAACTTTAATTAAATGATTTAATAATTTAAAATTATTGTATTCATTTGAACAAAATTTGAAAATTATGAAAAAATTCAGACGCAATTTAACTTCAGGGCTCTATCTCTTTATTTTCCTCATGATTATTGAGGTGCTTTTAGTAATCTTTCTGGCGGTCTTTTTAGATGATTTGTTTATGCTCATCTCTATTGACAAAATTTGGGTTGGTATTACATGGGCTATCATTAGGCTTGTTGCGTCGATATTTGCAGTTATTTTGTACTACAAAATTCTTAATAGGCAGGAAGACCCGGAATTTAAGATTGCTTGGTTAATTGGTTTAGTGGTTGTTCCACTTTTCATGACTTTCCTTTATTTATTGTTTGGTTATCGTGGTATCTCCAAAAAAGAAAGAGCGGTTATATCTTTATCAAGATCAACATATGTTCCATATTTGAAATTGCAGCACAAAAAACACGATGAAGAAGAGGCTAAAAAAGATCTTGGACGTGCAATTGGAACTTTCAACTACATTAAAAACACATCCGGAATGGGTGTTCACTCTAACAATAGAGTCACTTATTATAAAAACGGAGAACAATTTTTTCCTGCTTTAATTGAATCTTTAAAAGAAGCAAAGGAATTTATCTTTATCGAATTCTTTATTATTGGTGATGGAGAAGAATGGTCTGCTGTTAAAGAAATTCTTATTGAAAAAGCAAAACAAGGAGTTGAAGTTAGACTCGTCTATGATGACCTTGGATGTGCAGGTATAATTTCGCCTAGAACACCAAGAAAACTAAGGAAATACGGCATAAAATGCTATAAATTCCATAAATTTAAACCTTTCGTTCACCGCTCTTATAACAACCGTACTCACCGTAAAATTGTTGTCATTGACCACAAATATGGTTTTACAGGCGGAATGAACTTGGCAGACGAATATGCAAACAAAGTTGTACGTTTTGGCTACTGGAAAGACACGATGATTAAAATTGAAGGTAGCGCAATTTCAAATTTGATTACTACATTCCTTCAAGATTTCGATCTTTGTGCTAAAGCACCAAGTGATTACAACAAATATTTAGACTTTGAATATGAAAAATTCCCTGATGAAGGTTATATCGCACCATTTGGAGATGGCCCGGGCGGAATTGATAACGCATTAATCGGCGAACAAAACTATATCAACATAATCAATTATGCAACTACAAGAGTAGACATTTCTACACCTTATCTAATTCCTACCTATAAACTCCTTGACGCAATGAGAAATGCGGCCTTACGTGGAGTTGAAGTTAACCTAATTTTACCAGGAATTCCTGATAAAAAGCTCGTATACAGGATTGCAAAATCAAACTTCCCATTCCTTCTTGAATCGGGTGTTAATATCTATTTGTATACGCCTGGATTCAACCATATGAAATCCGCTTTAGCTGATAATGAATTAGGTTTTGTTGGAACAATCAATTTTGATTTTAGAAGCTTAGTCCACCACTTTGAATGTGGGGCAACGTTATACAAATCACCTTGCCTGAAAGAAATCCATGAAGACTTTGAAGAAATGTTAAGTGTCTCTGAAAAAGTCCCAGTTGACTTCAAACAAGGTATTTGGTCACGCTTCATTTGCGCAATATTAAAACTTTTCTATCCGCTTTTCTAATATGGTTCTTTCTACTGACCTCAAACATAAACTTGAGGAAACTTACAAATATTATTTTAATCACGAGTCTATTTTAAAGATGAAAGAAATCTCAATTCATAGGGGTTCAAGCTGTTATATCCACACCTTTAAAGTAACAAAGAAAGTAATGAAAAAAGC
>DLBE01000054.1 GCA_002494205.1 Caryophanales bacterium UBA7029 | reverse complement strand
ATTAGAGACATTTGTAATTTTTGAGCAAAGACATTTGTTGTTTTTAAATACAGATATTTGTTGTAGGTTTGTACAAAAAATCCTTATTGACTATAAATCTTCTTCTTTTAAAACTAAAACATTAACTACTTTGGTAAGTGCTGTGCATGCATCTAATCCTATTAATCCTGGAAATTTGTCTGACTTAAATATTGGATTTGAAATTCTTGGATCTAAATGTTTAGATTTTTGATTTTTAAATAATAAATTATTGAAGAAGTCAGAAGTATGCCAATGGCCACAAACAATAGTTTTACCTGTTTTATTTAATCCTCTTTGTTCATATTTCCATGGACAGCCCCACTTAGCATCATCCCACTCAGTAGGTGTCGCATTTCTCCAATCTTCTCTATATTCATCGTCTTTATAGTAGACAAAGTAACCAAGTTGATATGTTTTCGCTAAATCCACAAATTTCCTTAAAGGAATGTAAGAATGGACAAAAATATATTTATCAGTCTCAAAATAGTCGCACCACTCATCTGAATCAATCCACGCCAAAACATCTCTAATTAACTCATTAATAAACGCTTGTTCACGCTTTTTCTCCCATTTTTCACTTATATCAGCGAATTCTTTAGAACCTGGAAGAGCCTTCTGTTCGCGAGCTTCTAAATATTTTTGAAAAGAGAAATCTTCATAACTTTCATAGCCCATTAACTGAAATAATGTATCTATGGTTCTATTATGATGGTCGTGTCGCAAAGAATAACCTCTATATACAAGCTCTCTTAATAACTGTTCATGGTTTCCTCTAATAAGTATTCGCCTTTCTTTTGGTAGTTCTCTTAAAAATTTATAGACTTCAATTGGTCGTTTTCCACGATCAAAAATATCTCCAAGCACAATTAAAACATGCAAAGAGTCTTCTTTGTTGAAACCAGCCTTATTTAATGAATCTATCCATTCATCATAAAAGCCATGAATATCTGAGCAAACAAAATATTTTTTATTCATTTTATTAGCACCCGCTCCAATAAAATCTCATAACAAAAAATGGTTGTCAATATAGGGTAGAAAGTTACCTTAAATTAATTATATAACCATACTTTATATTATATATACCAACAATATTATAATAATTAATATAAGGTAAATTTTTATTTTAGGCTGGCTCTTTTACAAATGAAAGTTCACTGCTAAAGTACGTTCTCTTTGTTAGATGCAAAAGAGAAAAGAAAAAGTTCCCGTCATTTTGGCGAGAACTTTGATTGTTAATTACCTTTGTATGCTTTCTTGAGGATTTCCATCATGTCAGTGACAAGTGGTTCTCTTGGGTTAGCAGGAGTACATTGATCTTCAAATGCAAGATAACTTAATTCCTCAATCTTAGACATGAACTCTTTTTCATCTGGGATGATTGAACATAAGTTCATATCAATACCAATTTCTTTACCAAGTTTCAATACTGCATCAGATAAGACATCTTTAGCGTCTTCCTTCTTATCGCATTTTAGACCAATTGTTTGACATATCTTTTGATACTTCTTATCACAACTATATGTCTCATATTTTGGCCAGACAGCGAGTTTAGAAGGTTGAGTACCGTTATATCTAATGACATGAGGTAACAAGATACCACATGTTTCGCCATGGACTGTGTGGAATTCAGCACCTACCTTATGAGCGAGTGAGTGGACAATACCTAAGAATGCATTAGCAAATGCCATACCTGCAATAGTTGCAGCATTGTGCATCTTTTCACGAGCTTCTAAGTCGTGTCTTCCGTCTTTAACAGCGCGTGGTAAGTATTCGAATACAAGTGAGATGGCTTGCAGTGCAAGACCATCAGTATAATCACTTGCCATAACTGATGTATATGCCTCAATTGCGTGAGTTAAAACATCTAAACCTGTTTGAGCAGTTGCCTTTGGAGGGATGTTTGTGGTGAATTCAGCATCAATTAAAGCGATTGATGGAGTAAGTGAGTAGTCCGCAAGAGGATATTTCTTTTTGTTTTCCTTATCTGAAATAACTGCGAATGGAGTTACTTCTGAACCGGTACCACTTGTGGTAGGGATACAAATTAACTTTGTTTTTCTGCCAAGTTCAGGATATTTAAATGCTCTTTTACGAATATCCATGAACTTTTGTTTTAAGTCATCAAAGTTGATTTCTGGATGTTCATAGAAGATCCACATACCTTTAGCAGCGTCCATTGGAGAACCACCACCTAAGGCGATAATTGTGTCAGGCTTAAATTGATTCATTAAGTCGACACCTCTCATGACTGTTTTAATATCTGGATCTGGTTCAACATCAGAGAATAATTGATATGTAACTGGGTTTCTTCTTGATTCAAGTTCATCAATAACTTTCTTCAAGAAACCAAGTTCAACCATACTTTTATCGGTGACAATGAAAACTTTTCCAACTGTCTTGCATGAACGTAAGTATTGGATACAATTTCTTTCAAAATATATTTTTTGTGGGACTTTGAACCATTGCATTGTGTTTCTCCTTTTTCCGATTTGTTTGTAGTTAATTAAGTTAACTGCAGAGACGTTACCTCCTACGGAGTTGCCTCCATAGGTGCCACATCCAAGTGTGAGTGATGGTAAGAATGAGTTATATATGTTACCAATACCACCGAATGTGGAAGGAGAATTCCAAATGATTCTAATAGCCTTCATCTTATCCCCGAACTTTTTAACAAGTTCTGGATCTTGAGCGTGAATCGCGGCTGAGTGACCTAGTCCACCGAACTCAAGAAGTTTTTCACTTAGCTTAAGGCCTTCATTTTCGTCTTTAACCTTGTAGATCCCAAGAACTGAGCAGAGCTTTTCTCTTGAAAGTGGCTCGTTTTCACCAATTTCATCGAGTTTAACAGCGATTATCTTGGTGTTACTTGGAACATCAAAGCCAGCGTTTTTAGCAATCGTTACGACGTCCATGCCAGCGACATCTGCGTTAAGTGATGCACTTGCGACGTCTTTCGCGCCTCTATGAGTTTTGAACATGTAATCACTTAGTTTTTCTTGTTCTTCTTTTGAAGCAAAGTAAACTGTGTATTCTTTAAGTTTTTTAACGAATTCATCATAGATGTCCTTATGAACAAATGCGACAGATTCAGAAGCACAGATCATTCCGTTGTCGAATGATTTTGAGATATAAATATCATTAACAGCACGAGTGATATCAGCGCCTTTATCAATATAAACTGGAACGTTACCTGGTCCAACACCTAAGGCTGGTTTGCCAGATGTATATGCTGCTTTCACCATTCCTGGACCACCAGTAGCTAGAATTGTTGCAACATCTGGGTGATTCATAAGTTCTCTAGTTGCATC
>DLBE01000009.1 GCA_002494205.1 Caryophanales bacterium UBA7029 | reverse complement strand
CTTTATAAAGAATATGTTTGGGAATTTGATAGACTTGCTAAAAAAGACGAGATTTATGCCCAAATTTGGTATGATTCACATGAAAAAGATGAGAATTATACATATTGGTTTGATGATAAGCTAGAGGCTCATATTAAATGAAATATTTAGGTCTTTATTTCAGCGGAACCGGAAATACAAAAATTGTTTGTTTAAAGGCAAAACAAGAACTTGAAGCTCGTGGTCATAGCCTTGAAACAGTTGATGTCATCAAAGATGAAGTTAAGTCTTTAGAAGGTTATGATGGTCTTTTTGTGTTTTATCCGATTTATGGATTTAACTGCCCAAAACCAGTAATTAAATATGTTAAGAAAATAAAGAAAGTTTCCAATAAAATTCCATGTGTCATTATGAAGCAATCTGGAGAACATTTATTCTGGAACAACGCTTCTAGTTTATATCTTACTTCTCTTTTAAAGAGAAGAAATATCGTTCTACATAATGAATTCCATTACTTGATGCCTTATTCATTTATCTTTAGACACACTGATTATATGGCTCATAAAATGAGAACAGTTATGGAAGGACTTCTTCCTTTAGATTTAGATTTATTTTTAAAAGGCAAAGATGTCCGTATGAAACGTTTCTTATTTGATAGAACGTTTGCATTTGTTTTAAGAATTCAATGGTGGGGCGGAAGATTTAATGGTTTATTTTATAAAGTAAAAAAGAATGAGTGCATTAAATGTATGAAATGCATTAATGATTGTCCTGCTCATAACATTAGACTAAAAGAAAATGGCAAATTTAAATTTGGATATCAGTGCTTAATGTGCCAAAGATGCGTTATGTATTGTCCTAAACACGCGATAAAGGTTGGCTTATTTAACTCATGGAGAGTTGATAAACCTTATACTTTTAAAGAAGCTCAATTTGAAAAAGAAAGTCATCCAAGATATTGTAGGAAAAACTACAAACGCTATTTTGAAGAATCTGAAAATAGAATTGCAGAATCTAAATTAAATTAAACTTTGTTTAAATGTCGTTAAATATAAACAAATTACCAAAATATAGTTTCAAAAATGAGATAGGAAATGCTATTTCTCACGGAATAGGATTTCTTTTTTCGCTTGGTGTTTTAATTTTCTTTATTGTTCATAACATTGTTAATCATTTGTCCTTTTTAGAGATGGCTCCATTTTATTTTTATGTATTAACAATGATGATTGTCTTTGCAGTTTCAACTTTGTACCATACATCAAGATTTAATTCTAAATATAGAGCGATTATTAGAATAATTGATCACTGCGACATTTATTTATTTGTCGCAGGAACATATTTTCCAATATGTCTATTAGACATAGTTCCTCATAATATTGGCATTATTATGATGATTGTGGAGTTTTTATTTGCAATTTATGGAATACTTGCAAACGCTATTCCTAATAATTCAAAGTTTCTTAAAATATCTTCTTATTTAGTTTATGTTGTTCAAGGTTGGTTGTTGCTATTTTTCTTACCATTTGGAATAACTTATACATTTAATATGTTCTTATTTATATTAATTGGTGGAGTTGTTTATACTATTGGCGCAATTACATACGCGATTGGGAAAAAGAAAATTATTTATCACACAATATTTCATATATTTGTAGTTGTTGCAGCAATAATACAATTTGTTGGAATCTACTTCTTACTATAAAAAAACACCCAACGGGTGTTATTTTTAAACTAGTTATCAATCGTCAAATGCATTACTAGCGTTTTGTCTACGTCTATCGGTGATGTTATCAATTGCAATTACAAGAGCTAAGAAAAACATAGGATCAATTTTGCAATCATCTTCAATATGAAGAACAAAACTATCTCTTAAAGAAATTCTTCTTGCAACGTGACCAATTTCTTTTCCTTCTAAAAAGACATGATAGTCAAAGCAAAGAATATTTCCTTTTATTTCTAATTGACCAAATTTAGAATCAATAAAGAAACGATCGTGTAATGAGAAAATTTTTCTTCTTAAATGAGCAACTCGTTCTCCATTAGGATCTAAAACAAAAGCTCTATAAGTAAATAATCTCCAGAATTTATTACGAACAATGTATTTTGTTTCGCCATCTAAAGTTTGAATATATTTTTTTGCTGTAAAAGTCCAAAACTTACCTTGAACTTTATAAACATCTTTTTCATTAAGATCTTTAACAACTGATGATCCTCTTAAAGTGACCCATTTGTTTCTAATTAATAAATCCATAATTTTCGTCTCCCATTTATTGTATTTATTATATAGTAATTGCTTTTAATAATGTAAAATTATTGTTAGAGATTGAGGAAAATAATATGAAGAAATTATTTATCTACTATTCACTAACCGGAAATGGAGATATTGTTTCGAAAACTTTTAAATTAAAAGGTTATGAAATTAGAAAAGTCACCGAGAAAAAGAAAATGCCGAAAAAGTTTTTCTTTATGGTTTTAGCTGGTGGCTTTAGAGCAGGAGTTGGAGCAAAAGCAAAGCTCGTTAACTATGATAAAGATGTTTCAAAATTTGATGAGATTGTTATAGGCTCTCCAATTTGGAACGGAAGAACTCCTCCTGTTATAAATTCAGTCTTAAAAGAGACTAATTTTTCAGGTAAGAAATTAAGCTTTGTTTTCTATTCTGGAAGCGGGGAAGGGAAGAAGGCTGAAAGCAAAATTAAAAATCTTTTTCCGGAATGTAAGATCGTATTCTTAAAGGAACCAAAGAAATACGAAAAAGAATTAGAAAAACTAACAAATTTCCAGTAATTTTTGAAAAATTTTCAGGAAAAACAGTGTTTTTTGAAAAGACTTAAAATGGTTGTTTGTCTTTTATATCAATTATATTTATAATTAGTAATGCAATTATGGTTGTTAATTCAACCCCGGAGGAAAAATAATGAAATATCGTTGTAAGATTTGTGGACAAATCGTCGAAGTAAAAGAAGGCGAGAATTGCCCAATTTGTGGTGCAGATTTCTCTATGCTTGAACCTATTAAAGAAGATGCTCCAAAAGGCGAACTTAAATGGGCATGTAAGCATGATATTGGTGTTGCAAAAGATGTAGATCCATTTGTACTCCAAGGATGTAGAGATCATTTCAAAGGAGAATGTTCTGAAGTGGGCATGTACAAAGCAATGGCAAGACAAGCTTTAAGAGAAGGCTATCCTGAAATTGCTCTGTTATTTGAACAAATCGCTCATGAAGAAGCAGAACATGCTGCAAAATTTGCGGAACTTCTTGGAGAAGTTGTTGTTGAAGATACAAAAGCAAATATTGAAAAGATGCTAGCAGGTGAAAATGGTGCTTGTGCATCTAAACTTGAAATTGCTAAGAAAGCAAAAGAACTTAATTATGACGCAATTCATGATGCTGTTCATGAAATGGCAAAAGATGAACAACGTCATGGTGCTGCTTTAGAAGCAATGCTCAAGAGATACTTCAAATAAGTTAAAAATCAAAAAACTATAGAAAATTGGCAGATTTACTGTCAATTTTTTATTTCTGTGTATGCACTTACATTAGTGATTATTAAAAATCACTACAAAAACAAATAAAAATCTTATACAATATAGCCCTATGAATATTAGTCCTGATCCCAGTATTACATTAGCGACAGCATTTGAAGATACACCAAACTTTGTTCTTGTATCAATTTTAATCTTAGTGGGCCTACTTATTTTTTCGGCCTTCTTTTCATGTAGTGAGACAGCATTTACCTCGCTTAATGAAATTAGAATTGAAAATCTCGCAAAAAAACATAATTCTGCAAAACTCGTAATGAAATTAAATAAACATTACGATAGAGTTTTATCCACAATTTTAATAGGAAACAATATTGTAAATATTGCAGCATCTGCATTTGCCACAATCTTATTTGTTAAATACTACACTGATTTAGGTCCAACTCTTGCGACTATAGTGGTTACAATTGTCGTTCTTATTTTTGGTGAAGTATCCCCTAAATCACTCGCTAAACAAAGACCAGAATTCTTTGCTAGGTTAAACGTTTATTTACTTTACTTTTTCTATTATTTATTCTGGCCAATTTCAATTGTTCTATCAGGAATTCAAAAACTAATTAAATTACTTGTTAGAGTTAAAGATGAGCAAGAAGTTCCATATACCGAAGAAGAATTTTCTATGCTTGTTGAAGACATGAACGAAGCAAGAGTTTTAAATGATATTGAAGAAGATATTATTCAAAACACCATAGAGTATGGTGATACCAAAGTTGAAGAGATTATGATTAAAGCAAAAGATGTTCATTTCGTTAGAAAGAATATGACTCTTCAACAAATTTGTGAGAAGTTTGTTGAAACAAATAGATCAAGAATGGTTGTTACCAAAAATAGCAAACTTGATTCAGCTTATGGTGTTGTTCACCAAAAAGATTTATTTGAGCTACTTGTTAAAGGCGAAAAAGATGTCAGCAAAATTATTATGACTGATATTGTCGTTTGCAAGCCAACTCATAAAATTTCTAGATTATTTAAGAAACTTCAATCTGCCCATCAACACTTAGCAATTGTTAAAGACGAAGAAAAAGTTGTTGGTATTGTCACGATGGAAGATATTCTTGAAGAGCTTGTTGGAGAAATTAAAGACGAAAATGATGAGGATTAGTTGTTATGAAAAATGATTCAGTAAAAAAGATAACAGGAGTTGCGATATTAGCAGCTTTAGTTATAGTGCTTCAAGTAATTGGCAACTACGTTACCTTAGGTCCAATTAGCATCAATTTAGCATTGATTCCAATTGCTATCGGTACAATTATGTTTGGACCTTTAGCAGGTGCCTTATTAGGTTTTGTTGATGGTATTTTATGTATTGTCGCTCCTTCAACATTACAATTTTTCATGCCATTTGCTCCTTTCTGGACTGTTGTGACATGTTTAGTAAAAACAACTGCTGCAGGATTAGTAGCAGGATTAATTTATAAATTAATCGCTAAAAAGAACGTAACTGTAGGCATTATTGTTTCATCCTTATTAATTCCTATTATAAATACAGGATTATTCGCTTTAGCATCATTTACCGTTGTCAATAAAGCAATCGCTAATTTGAATGCTGCAAATGTAGAAACAATGAAATTTGTGTTCTTATTCGTTATTGGGTGGAACTTTATATTTGAGTTTGGAGTTACTTCTGTTTTATCTCCAACAATCGTTAAAATAATTAAAATTGTACGAAAGGATGAAAATAATGCATTATAAATACAATTGTGTCGGTACTTGTTCACGTTCAATTGAATTTGATATAAATAACGATGTTATTACAAATGTAGTATTCGAAGGTGGTTGTAATGGTAACCTCAAAGGTATTTCTAAATTAGTGGAAGGAAAAACTGTTGACGAAATTGAAAAGACCTTAAAAGGCACATTATGCGGCTACAAAAATACTTCTTGTCCAGATCAATTAGCAAGAGCCGTACGAGAAGCAAGTAACGCAAATAAGTAAAAAAAAGACTCTCGATTGAGAGTCTTTTTCATAATTACTTTGTAATTATTTAGATTCCTTTTTGCCAAGGAATTCAACTAATGACATTACAATTGAGAATGCACCTGCAATAAAGACAAGAACTGCCATTGCAATTAATGCACCTGTAAGTTTAGCTTCTGCGAATCCATGTGCATAATATGGTGGAAATGGTGAGAGTAAGAACATAACGCCTGCTCCAACATACATTAAACCATTAAGGCAGTTTAAGAATTTACGACCTTTAATTGGTAAGAAAACAACAAGTGTAAGAACAACGGCAGCAATGAATAAGAAGAATCCAACAATACCTAAGATATTAGGTCTACTACCTTGCCATACTACTTGGTAGAAATTTCCACATGCTACGTCTTTAAGTCCTGCATCAATAACAGATGTTTGAGCACTTAAAACCCAAACAATGACAATTAAGACAAGATTAACTAAATTGATAATTGGTAATAAGAATTTACGCATTTTCGAATAGCTCCTTTTAATTAAAGCGAGATAAATTATAGATAATTTGCTCTATTAATGCAATAAAAAAGGGCCCAAAACTATCAAAATCATTAAAATTTTGATTTCTATTGAATTATTTTTGTTTAGGACAATAATATAGTTGTTATGAAAATTTTAGTCGCTATTGCTACCTTGTTTGTTATCGGTTCAGTGACTGGTTATATCATTGAATTACTGTTCAGAAGATTCGTTTCTCAAAAGCGTTGGGTTAACCCTGGTTTTATGGTCGGTCCATACATTCCTCTTTATGGTTTTGGGACTTTAATTTTGTTTGGAATTTCTAACATTAATTGGGATAGTTTTGGCCTCCCAAATTGGGCCTCAATCTTAATCACTTTATTTGTTATTGGAATTAGCCTAACTTTAATCGAATTAATCGCTGGTTTAATATTTATTAAAGGTTTGCATATGAAGTTGTGGGATTACTCTAATAGATGGGGTAATTTTAAGGGATTAATTTGCCCATTATTTTCTCTGCTTTGGTTTGGAGCTGGAGCGGCATATTATTTTTTACTAAATCCAGTTCTAATTAAAGCATTACTTTTCATCGCTGAAAACCCAGTTTATGTCTTCTTTACTGGCGTTGTTATTGGAATGATTTTGGTTGACTTTGCTTACTCACTTCATCTTGGCATTATGATTAAAAAAGCAACCGATACAGCAGCGGTAAAATTTGATGAACTTAAAGAATATGTTTCAGATAAACTTGCACCAAACAAGAAAAAGAAACCATTTTTCACTACACGCTACTTAAATAAAGATAATATTAAAGAAGTCATAAAAGGTTATTACGAAAAGTCTAAAGAAAAAGCTGAAGAGATCAAAAATAAACTTCTTCGCAAAAAATAGTTGCAAACTTAATTATATTAAGGCAAAATAATTGTGCTCAGTTCGCTGAGTAACTCTTATCTCTAAGAGTGGCTGTAGCCACTCTTTAGTTTATTAAGGAGACTTGCATGACACTTGAAAGTACAGTCAAAAACCTTATTGAAAAGCCTATTAAGGCTTTAGGTTACACAGATGTTGATGTAAAATTCGTTCGCGAATCTAACACAAACTATTTGCGTGTAATGGTTGATAAGGATGATGAAGTTATTGGCCTTGATGAAATTGTTAAGGTTAATGATCTTATTTCCCCACTTCTAGATGACGCTGACTTAATTCAGACAAATTATGTTCTTGATGTCACAACATTTGGAGCAGAAAAAGCTATTGATGTCGCTAAACTAGAAAAATATGTTGGGAAATATATTAACGTTCATCTTACTCACCCATATAAAGGTTTAAATATTATTGAAGGTACTTTAGAAAGTGTTGATAACGACAAAGTCGTTATTTCTTACAGAGAAAAAACACGTCTTATCAAATGTGAAATAGTGAGAAGCACAATTGATAAAGCACGTCTTGCAATCAAATTTTAAGGAGAATAGAAAAATATGGATGCAACAAAATTCTTAGAAGCTCTTGAAGAAATTGCTGAAGCTAAAGGAATTAGCAAAGAAGCAATTATCACCGCCCTTAAGGAATCACTTAAGAAAGCTTTAGAAAAGCAAATTTGTGATGGCTACATTGTTGAAGGCATTGATGTTAGAGTTTCAATTACTGAACAACCAGCTGAAATTAAGATGGAATATGTTCGTAAAGTAGTCGAAGATCAAGACCACGTTGAAGATGATCTTTTAGAGATCGCTTTAGAAGACGCAAACAAAGGAAAGAAAGGCAAAAAATACGCTGTTGGAGATGAATATATAGTAGAAACTTCACCAGATGAAATGGCTAGACTTACCGCATTAACTGTTAAATCTGTCTTAAGACAGAAACTCGCTGAAGCTGAAAAAGTTTCCCTCTACGAAATTTATAAAGACAAAATTGGTGAAATGATTACTGGTGTTGTCGAAAAATGTGATGATAGAGGAGCAGTTGTTAATGTTGGTCGTTCATCCCTTTATTTAACACGTCGCGATTTAATCGGAGATGAAATGTTAGAATCTGGTTCTCCAGTTAGATTATATGTTAGCAACGTTACTGGTGCTGAATCTGGTAAATCACCAATGGTTAGAGTTTCAAGAGCAGATCCAGGCTTTTTACGTAGACTCTTCGAAGAAGAAGTCCGTGAAATTTATGATGGTACTGTTATTATTAAAAACCTTGCTCGTGAAGCCGGGATTCGTTCTAAATTAGCAGTTTATTCAAATGACATTAATGTTGATCCAGTATCTTGCTGTATCGGTGCAAATGGCTCAGTAATTCAAAAAATTGTTAGCCAACTTGGTAATTCTAGAGAAAAAGAAAAGATTGATATCATTCAATATTCTCCAAATGATGCACTTTTCATTATTGATGCTCTTAGACCAGCACAAATTCTTAAAATTGGTGTTTACACCGATGAAAATGGTAAAAAATGTGCAGTTGCAATTGTTCCAGATGGACAACTCTCACTTGCAATTGGTAAAAAAGGTGCAAACGTTCGTGTCGCATCTAAATTAACTGAAACTCATATTGATATTAAAGAAGAATCAATGGCAGATGAGGTTGAAGTCGAGCTCAAGAGTGTTGAACAAGTTCAAGAAGAAGAAAAACTTCGTGTTCAAAAAGAAAAATATGAACGTTATCTTGCTCAAATTAAGTCAGAACGTTCTGCTTCAAGTAAAATTGAAAATGGTGTAGAAAAAGCTAAACCACAAGTTATTCAAGATGAAGAAGTTAAACCTGTTGAAGAGGTTAAAGAAGAAGTTAAACCGGTTGTTGAAGAACCAAAAGTTGAAGAAAAACCAATTGAAGTTCCAGAAGAGCAACCAGTTGCTAAGACTACTGTTGTCCGCACAACAACTTCAATCGAATCTCTTGAAGCTGCATTAGATAGCGAAAAGAAGAAAGAAAACTTTAAAGCTACTCAAAAAACTACAAAACGTCCTCGCAAGATCGAAGAGGAAGAAGTTGCTCATGAAGAGGTTAAACCAGAAGAAATTAAACCTAAGATGGCAATTTACACCGATGAAGAACTTGCAGAACTTGCAAAAGAAGACGAATATTACGAGGATGATTACGAAGATTCAGATGAAGACATCGATTACGATGAATTCGACGAATACTACGATGATGATGAAAAATAACTTTTAGTTGTTTTCTCCAAATTTAACGAAGAAAGTGAGGTAAAAGTTATGGCAAAATATCAAGATAATCGTAAAGCAAATATTCCATCAGCTCAGGCTAAAAAAGAAACTACTAACAAAGTTAATAATGGTGTTTTCGTTTTTACTCGCAACATGACTGTTGGAGAACTTGCTAAAGAATTAAATATTCAAGTTAATGATATTATTAAATTTCTTTTTTTAGAAAAGAAAATGATGGTTACCATTAACCAAACGCTTGATGATGAAACAATCGGTTTAATTTGTCTTCAATATGGATATGATTTTAAGAAAGAAAAGATTGTTTCAGAAGAAAATTTCGAAGAAGTTGAAATTGTTGATAAACCTGAAGATTTACTTCCAAGAGCCCCGATTGTTACAATCATGGGCCACGTCGACCATGGTAAAACTACCTTAATTGACGCAATCAGATCTTCACATTTAACTGAAAGTGAAGTTGGTGGTATTTCTCAAGCAATTGGTGCTTATCAAAAAGAAATTAATGGTCAAAAGATTACATTCTTAGATACTCCAGGTCACGAAGCTTTTACTGCAATGAGACAAAGAGGTGCAGCAGTTACTGATATTGTTGTCCTTGTTGTCGCTGCAGATGATGGTGTTATGCCTCAAACAATTGAAGCTATTGACCACGCTAAAGCAGCGGGAGTTCCTATCATTGTTGCAATTAACAAGATGGACAAAGAAGGGGCAAATCCAGAACGTGTTAAAACTGAATTAATGTCTTATGACATTATTGCGGAAGAATATGGCGGAACAAACATAGTTTGTGAGATTTCCGCAAAGAAGAATACTGGTATTAAAGAGTTACTAGAATCTATTCTTCTTGTCGCTGAAATGCAAGAACTTAAAGCTAATCCAAATAGATATGCTATCGGTACAGTTATTGAAGCAAATCTAGATAAAGGTGAAGGCCCAAAAGCAACGCTTTTAGTTGAAAATGGTACATTAACATTCCAAGACTATGTTGTTGTCGGAACTGCCTATGGCAAGATCCGTAGAATGACAAATGAATACAAGAAAATTGTGAAAGAAGCTAAACCTTCTACTCCAGTTTCTGTTATTGGTTTAAGTGAAGTTCCTAACGCTGGCGATAAATTCATGGCGTTCCCAACTGAAAAACAAGCTAAAGATATTGCTATGAAGCGTGCTTTAGCAAAGAAAGCTGAAGATCAAAGTGCTCAAGCAGCAGCTTCTTTAGAGAAGATTTACTCTCGAATCACCGAACATCAAGGTGAAGTTCAAGAAGTTAATATCGTCTTAAAGGCTGACACAACAGGTTCTGCTGAAGCAGTTAAAGCATCTCTTGCAAAACTCTCAAATGATCAAGTTCATATTAATGTTATTCACTCATCGGCGGGTGCAATTACAAATAATGATGTTATGTTAGCATCTGCTTCAAACGCAATTATTTATGGTTTTAATGTTAGACCTACAGCAATGGTTTCAGCTAAAGCTGAAGAATCAGGTGTTGAAATTAGATTACATCGTATCATCTATGCTTTAATTGAAGAAATGGAAGCAGCGATGAAAGGTATGTATAAGAAAGAAAAGGTTGAACAAATCTTGGGTCAAGCTGAAGTTAGAACTCTTATTAAAATTTCTAAGATTGGTACAGTCGCTGGTAGCTATGTTACTTCAGGAAGTATCAAAGCAGGTTGCTTAGTTAGAGTCTTAAGAAATGGTGTTATCGTTTATGAAGGTAAACTTGGATCTCTTAAGAGATTTAAAGATGACGCTAAAGAAGTTAAAGAAGGATTCGAATGCGGTATTACAATTGAAAACTTCAACGATTTGAAGGAACAAGACGTAATTGAAGCATACGAAATGGTTGAAAAAGAGTAATGGCAGATCGCACTCAAAGAATTCAATCAATCATTGGTAAAAATATTTCTGAAATCATTCAATTTGAACTTAGAAATCCTAAAATAGGATTTTGCACAGTGAGTGAAGTCTGGGTTAGCGCTGATTTCTCTTACGCTAGAGTTTATGTGACATTCCTTGGATCGAAGTATCCAAAACAAAATCTTGAAGAACTTAATAAGTGTAGAGGTTATGTGAGAAGTTCACTCGCTAAAAAGATTGATATAAGGAAAACTCCTGAGATTACCTTCTATCTCGATGAGACTTATGAAAAAGTAAATCGCTTAGACGAGATACTTAAAAAAGAGTCTGAACAAATCGAGAAAATGATAAAATAGTGAAGAGGATGCTATGCATCCTTTTTTCTTTTACAATAAACACTTGAATTTTAATTGTCGCATTTGCTACAATCAAAATATGAAATCTTACAATTTAATAAAAGATATTAAAACAATTAGAGGAGTATTTGATTTAACTCAATCAGCGTTTGCGGATAAAATAGGTCTTTCCAGATCAAATATAATTCGTTATGAAAAAGGGGAAATTGAACCTCATAAAAGTGCGCTTGAGAAAATATATTCTTTTGCCTATGAGAACAATTTAAAAGTAAATAAAGCTAAAGAGATGCTTTATCTTGATCAAAAAGGAAATAATACTTTTTTAGTTCATGGTGCAAAAAACACAATCGAAGGTGAAATAGACCATAACCATTTAAATGGTACAAAAGATTTTGGTGCTGGTTTTTATTTAAGTGAAACTTATGATTCTGCTGCTAGTTGGATTGCTGAAAGAAGTAACGGAACTTGTTATTGTTTTTATTTTTTAAATAAAAAGGATTATAAAATACTTCACTTTGATGTTTCAAGAGAATGGATGTATTTAATTCTTTATTATCGTGGAGCCTTTTCTAATTATTTACCTAGTAAAGAAATATTAGATTTAATTAAGGAAGTTGAGACTTGTGATCTTATTATTGCTCCCATAGCAAACAACAATATGTATGAAACAATAAATTCCTTTTCCCATGGTGAGATAAGTGATGAACAATGTTTGCATGCCTTAAGTGCGAATAATCTTGGACTTCAATATGTATTTAAAAGCAAAAGAGCGTGTAGAGCTTTAAAGTTCATTGATAGATTATATCTATGTGAAGAAGAAAAGAAGAAATATCTTAATAAGAAGTATGAATTAGCATCAGAAGGAAGAAGCAAGACTGAAATTGTTATTAATGAATATAGACGAAAAGGAAAATATTTTGATGAACTCTTTAAGAAAAATGGATAAGCTAGGTCATTCATTATCAACAATGCAGGCAAATATTTTTGAAAAGAGTGTTGAAAAAGGTATTCCGTCTCTTTTCTTTATCAAATCATATATGGTTTCACCATTAGCTCGTGAATTAGATGATTTAAATTTAGAAAGCGCCGGTTTAACTGAGATTGAAATTTTTGAAGTAGTGAAGTCAAATATAAAAATAAAAAGAGGAAAACTTATAAAATATCCTATAATGCGTTTTTTGGGTTACTTCTATAGAAGTGCTTCATACTTATATAAATTATCAAGTAAATTTTTGTATGAAAATATTGCTCCTAAAATGCTTATTGAAAGTTATGACTCATTGCACGCACTTCCAATTGAAGAAGCAATAAAGGATGTATTTGATATATTAGAAATTAATTTCGAGTCGAACGAAGAAATTTTTATTAAACTTTACAAAACTAACAATTAGAAAATGA
>DLBE01000043.1:15471-80891 GCA_002494205.1 Caryophanales bacterium UBA7029 | reverse complement strand
ATCTAAAGATATTATCAATAAATAGAAGAACATCCTGATGTTCAACATCTCTAAAATATTCAGCCATTGTTAAACCAGAAAGAGCAACTCTCATTCTAGCTCCAGGAGGCTCGTTCATTTGACCGAAAACCAAGGCAGTTTTTGCAAGAACACCAGATGCTTTCATTTCATGGTAAAGGTCATTACCTTCACGAGAACGTTCACCAACACCAGCGAAAACAGAAATACCTTTTTGCTCAGTAGCAATGTTATGAATAAGTTCTTGGATAAGAACTGTTTTACCAACACCTGCACCACCAAACAAACCAACTTTACCACCTTTCATATATGGGCAAAGAAGGTCAATGACCTTAATGCCGGTTTCAAGGATTTCAGTTTGAACGTTTTGATCTTTAAATGAAGGTGCTTTTCTATGGATTGGAAGGCGAGTTGAGAATGGTTTTTCATCTTTTATTCCGTCGATAGGATCTCCCAAAACATTGAACATTCTACCTAATGTTTCGTTTCCAACTGGTACAGTGATTGGGGAATTTGTGTCTAAGACATCAAGTCCTCTTAACACTCCCTCAGTAGGTCCCATAGCAATACATCTAACAATGTCATCACCAATATGTTGAGCAACTTCAATTGTAAGTGTTGCTTCGCCAGGTAATTTTACAATTAAGGCAGTTAAAAGTTCTGGTAAATGTTCATCTTCAAATCTAACGTCGATAATTGGACCGACGGCTTGAACAACATGACCAATATTTTCTTTTTTCATTATTTTGCCTCCTTATTCTTGTTGACCAGCAACTACTTCAGTAATTTCTTGAGTAATAGCTGCTTGTCTTGCTTTATTAAATTCAATAGTTAACTTATCAATAAGTTCATCAGCATTATCATTTGCATTTTCCATTGCAGTTCTTCTTGATGCTTGTTCGCTGACAGTAGATTCAATAAGTTTTTGATATAAAGAAGAAGTTATGTAAATTGGAACCAACTCTTCAATCAAGGTCTTAAGATTAGGATCGTAGATTGGTTCATATCCATATGATGGAGTTTCTCCTTCTCTGTTAAGTGGGAAAAGTGTAACTAAAGTAGGTTCAAATCTTAGTGAGTTTATATACTTTGTATATACTAGCTTAATAGATTTGTATGCTCCCTTTAAAAATTCTGAATGTAAATAGCGACCCAATTTAATTACATCGGAGTAATCCAATTTATCATTAATAGAAGAATAATCTTTATTAATTTCAAAACCTTCTCTTTCGTAATTAAGCTCACCTTTAATTCCAATTGTCATTAATGTGTCTTTATTTTTATCTAAATTTTTATTAACAAAGTTAAAGACATTGGAATTATAAGAAGCGCACAAACCGAGATTTGAATTAATAACCACAACTAGGTTTTTCTCCCCTTTTCCTTGAGAAATATATGGTTTTTCTTCATTTCCAAGCACTCCAAAAAGATGAGAAATTATGTCTTCAATTTCCCTTACATAAAACTGATTCGCTTCCATCTTATTTTTGAACTTTTTAAGTTTTACGGTTGCGACAAGTTCCATAGCTTCAGTAATCTTTTTTGTCGATTTTACAGAAGCAATTCTTCTTTTTGTTTTATTAAGTGCCTGTGCCATATTATTTTAATGTCTCGAAGAAATCACTCATTATTTTCTTAAGTGAAGACTCTAAAGAGTCTGGAATAATCTTTTTGCTAACAATTTCCTTTAAAATCTCTTTGTGAGATGAAGAAATATGTGAGTAAAGTTTATTTAATGCAGGTTTAACTTCCTCAACTTTTAATTCATCTAAATAACGATGTTTTGCCGCGAAAAGTTCTATAATTTGTCTTTCAACTGGATAGGTATCATATTGAGCTTGTTTCAATATTTCCATTAAAACATTACCGTGTTTAAGAACACGTTTTGTGTCTTCATCAAGATCGCTACCAAATTGAGAGAAAGCTTGAAGTTCACGGAAGCTAGCAAGTTCAATCTTTAAAGAACCAGCGACTTGCTTCATAGCTTTAAGTTGAGCGGCACTACCAACACGACTAACCGATAAACCTGAATCGATAGCAGGTCTTTGACCTGCGTTAAATAAATCTGTCATTAAGAAGATTTGTCCATCAGTAATCGAAATAACGTTTGTTGGAATATATGCAGAAATATCACCTGCTTGGGTTTCGATGATTGGTAAAGCAGTAATTGAACCACCACCATTTTCATCATTAAGTTTACAAGCACGTTCAAGTAAACGTGAATGTAAGTAGAAAACATCGCCAGGATAAGCTTCACGACCACTTGGTCTCTTTAACAAAAGAGAAAGTGTGCGATAAGCAACAGCGTGTTTAGATAAATCATCAAAGATGATTAATGTATCTTTACCTTCATCTAACCACTCTTCAGCCATAGCCATGCCTGAATAAGGGGCAAGATAAAGTAAAGGGGCAAGTTCACTAGCAGTTGCTGAAACAACAGTTGTGTATTCCATAGCACCTGCTTTGCGCAATTTATCAACAATTGAAGCAACAGTTGAATTCTTTTGCCCAATTGCAACGTAAATGCAATTTACGTCTTGTCCTTTTTGGTTAATGATTGTGTCTACAGCAATAGCGGTTTTTCCTGTTTGTCTATCACCAATAATAAGTTCTCTTTGACCTCTTCCAATAGGAATCATAGCGTCAATAGCTTTAATACCTGTTTGAAGTGGAGTGTCAACTGACTTACGGTAAATAACACCTGGTGCAATTCTTTCAACTGGACGAGTTGCTTTTGTTTTAATTTCACCTAAACCATCAAGAGGTTGGCCTAAAGCATTAACAACTCTTCCTAAAAGAGCATCACCAACAGGAACTTCGACAACTTTCTTTGTTCTTCTTACAACGTCACCTTCTTTAATATCGGTATCGTTTCCAAGCAAGACACAACCAACATTTTCTTCTTCAAGGTTCATAACCATTCCGTAAACGGAACGATTAAATTCAACGAGTTCACCTAGCATTGCTTTATCAAGACCATAAACCAAAGCAACACCATCACCTACGGTAATAACAGTGCCAACGTCATTAGAATCAACCTTAGATTCAAAATCGGTAATTTGTTTTTTAATTAAAGCCGAAATTTCTGAAGTTTTAATTTTCATTAGCCGTTTCTCCTTTCTTTTAATTGTTCTTTCATTGTTTCAAGTTTGTACTTAATAGAACCATCAAATACATGATCATGGACCACAACCTTAATACCACCAATTAAGCGGCTATCAGTTTTATTTTTAAGTTCTACTTTTTTATGGATTTTTTCTGAAATTACCTGGGAAATCTTAAGAATTTTTTCTTTTTCTAAAGGCTCAGTTGAATAAATGAAACCTTCATAAACATCTAATTCAAAATTAATTCCTTTAGTGATTTCTGAGACAATGTCTTTAAACATATATATCTTATGTTTTACGACTAGAAGTTTAATAAAATTAGTCAAGTTTTTAAGCCCGTATTCTTTAGTAAGTTCATCAACCACTTTGTTTTTATCATCATTTTTTACAAAATAAGATTTAAGGAACTTCAAGACTTCAGGATTAGAATCAAAAGTTTCTTTCACGCTTAAAACTGCAATTTTATATTGTTCAAGTTTTTTCTCTTCTTTAGCAATGCTAACAAGAGCTGATGCGTATCTAGAAACTACTTCTTGCATTATTTACCTTCTTTTAAATCATCAATAAAACTATCGATGAGTTTTTCATTGTCTTTTGAATTAACTTCTCTTTCGAGAACTTTACTTGATGCATCAATCGCGACTGAAACAATTTCACGATGGATTTCATCTTTGCTTGCCTCAATTTCTTGGGCAATCTCTTCTTTTGTTCTTTGTAATTCGGCGGCTTTTTCTTCTTTTGCTTTATCTAAAATAGCTTGTCTCTCTTTGAGAGCATCCTCTTTTGCTTGTTCTACAATACCCATGGCTTCAATCTTTTTAGCTTTGATTTCTTCGTTTGCTTCAGTTAAAAGTTTTTGAGACTCTTTTTCACGTTTTTCAGCATTTTTAATTTTGTCTTCGACATAGTCGCCTCTTTGTTTAAGCAACTTTTTGACAGGTTTATATGCAAAATAAAATACTGCAATAAGTAAAACAATAAATGCTAAAAATACTGCTAAAGCATCCCATGGGTTAGGGAATAATTTGTCTATGAAGCCTTCTTTAGTAATTCCGCTACAAGCAGTCAAACTTCCAGAAGCTACAGTCGACAATGTTATTAAAGCTAATTTAGACTTTTTCATAACAAAGCCCTCCGAAAATTAAAGAACGAAAAGAATAAGAATTGAGATTAAAAGTGCGTAAATACCACAAGTTTCAACAAGGGCAGCACCAATAATCATGCTAGAACGAAGTTTGCCATACATTTCAGGGTTACGAGCCATACCTTCGATAGCTTTTGCAACTAGTAAGCCTTCACCAAGAGATGAACAACCTGCTGATAAAATTGCGATAGCCGCACCAATTGCTTTTGCTGCTTCTAAATTCATTACATAGCCTCCTTTCTAGGAGCATTAGCTCCTTCTATTTGTATATCATCTGGCCTTTCTTGCGAGATAAAAAGTGCCGTCAAGAACGTAAACACCATCGTCTGAACAAAACCAGAGAACAAATCAAAATATGCGTGTAAAAGTGGAGTAACAATCGGAACAATGAAAATTGAAGATGCTCCACCTGGAATAAATGAGAAAATTGATGAAGAGATTGATTCTAAACCACTATTAATTAAACCAAGTAAAACCCAACCAACAATTGCATTACCAAACATACGAAGAGTCATTGAGAGTAAAGGAGCCCACATTGACATTAAGTTGATTGGTAAAAAAACTGGGAATGGATCAATATAACGTTTAAAGTAATGGATTTTAGTAAATCTCATTGATGTAAAGTGTATTAATGCAAATGTAACTAAGGCTAAAGTTAAAGGAACTGCCAAGTTATTCATAGGGGTAGGTAGGCCTGTAATTCCAATTATAAATGACAAGAAACAGAATGGAATTATTGCAAGCAATAATCCACCAAAATTATCAAATCCTGGCCCCATTGATTCCTGAGTGAAAGCATCTAACTTTTCAACTGCCCATTCAGTAATTTTTAATAAACCTTTCGGTCTTTTTAATGGGTCTGCAAATTTTGCTCTAATGCCAACATAAATTGCCAAAATGATAAGAACGAAAATAAGCCCCAAGGCTACTATGATCTCGCCAGAAGGATTAAATGTTTTAAAAATATTTGGATCAGAATACTTCTCCATTAATTCTTTCCTTTATGCATTACTTGAATGGCGATTGTGATAAATGTAGAAGGAGCAAAAGCGATTAACATTCCCCAACATGAATTTTTAAAAACTTCAATTTTTGCGACATATTGAAGAACGGCAAGTCCAGCAAATGAACCAACAAAAAGGATTACTCTAACAAAATAAGTTAAAAGGAATAATCCTGCTTTTTGTTCTTTAAAAGTTGCGTTTGACCCAACAAACATTAACCAAATAAAAGCGAACTCAACAGCCGTTCCAATCGCAACACCGATTATCCACCCAGGTTGATTATTAAATAGTCCTATGAGTGAAACTAATAAAAGGACAACCGAGATTGCCCCTGCAATTAATAGTGATGCCTGAAGCTCACTTAACTTTGTTAATTTGCCTTTCATTACCTTAATATTATTCATTTACAAAAATAAAAAGTCAACAATTGCTGACTTTTTAACATATTTTCCTCTTTATTTGTTCGCTAGATTTAGACAAGCTATTTTTTGCAAATTCCCCGAGATTTCCTGCAAATTTTCGGAAATTTCTACAATTTTTTGGCCTCTTTTGTGTCCTTTACTAATCTTGCTAATTTAGCGCAAATTTTATTCGTAAAATAACAAGCGAGTATAATTTTAAAATAAATTATATTGCGATGCAAAGAATTTTGCTTTTATTGTCTATGCAAGCGGTTACATTTTTTTATTGAAAAGACACATGCGCTCGTTTATAATTTATTCGCCCGAAAAGGAGATTTAAACTATGTCATTTACAGTTAAATACCTCGATCAAGAGAAAGTATTTGAGAAGAAAGTTAAAATTCTTGACTTAGTACCAAAAGGAAACAGAGATATTATCTGTTGTAGAGTCAATAATAGACTTAGAGAACTCACATACTACGTTGAAGAGGACTCAAAAGTTGAATTCCTTACAATTAAGGATGAAGACGCCGCAAAAATTTACGAATCTACAGTTAGATTCATTGCAGTTATGGCGTTTGCAAGACTTTATCCAGAACTAAAGGTTAGATTGACACGTAACGTTTCACGTTCTACTTTCATTCAAATCCTTAATCCAGAAGTCTCAGCAACCACAAAAATGAGAGATGCGGTTGAAGCAGAGATGAAAAAGATTATCGATGCTGACTTCCCACTTGTACGCCACAGCTACGAAAAGAAAGAAGCTGCTAAACTTTATAAAAAAGTTGGCTTAGAAGATAAGCTTGAAGCACTCGCATATCGCCCAGAAAGTAAAGTCCATTTATATGAATGTGATGGTTATTATAACTACCTCTTCTCAAGAATGGTTCCATCAACTGGCTATATCAAAGAATTTAAATTAAATCTTTATGTTCCAGGAATGATTCTTCAAACTCCAAGAAGCGAATGTAAAGGTCAAATCCCAGAATTCGTTGATGCTCCTACTTATGGTAAAACATTAAAAGAAGCGCACGTATGGGCGAAGACAGTTAATGCTGATACCGTTGTTAAAATTAACGAGCATATTCACAAAGATGGCGTTATCGACTTCATACAACTTTGCGAAGCAAGACACAATAGAATGCTTTGCGAACTTGGCTCTATAATTGAAAATAACGAAGACATCAGAATCATCTGTATTGCTGGTCCATCAAGCTCTGGTAAAACAACATTTGCAAATAGAGTTCGTATAGAACTTATGTCAAGAGGTTTAAAACCAATTAGAATCTCAATGGATGACTATTATCTTTCCAAAGATCAAGCACCTAAAGATGAAGATGGCAAACCAGATCTTGAATCCATTGAAGCTCTCGACATTGAATTATTCAACCAAAATATGCTTGATTTAATTAATGGAGAAGAAGTTCAACTTCCAAAATTTGATTTCAAACTTGGAAAACGTGTTCCAGGTAGAGTTCTTAAAGTTGGCAAAGGCGAACCAATCATCATTGAAGGTATTCACGCCCTCAATGATCGTATGACAGCCTTAATTCCACGTAACCAAAAATTTAAAATCTTCATTGCTCCACAAGCACAAATCAACCTTGATAACCACTATCCAATTTCAACAGTAGACTTACGTTTACTTCGTAGATTAGTTCGTGACTATCAATTCAGAGGTGCTTCAGCAGAAGAAACAATCGGTATGTGGCCAAGCGTCCGTCGTGGCGAATTTAAATGGATTTACGAAACTCAAGAAGGCGCAGACTTTGTTTATAACTCAATGCTTCCATATGAACTTTGTGTTATGAAGAAATATGCTCAACCTCTTCTTGAAGCGGTTCAACCAGAATCAGTGTATTATCCAGTAGCAGAAAGATTACTCCGTATGCTCAAGTACTTTGACAACATGCCAGATGAATGGGTACCATGTAACTCTCTTATGAGAGAATTCATTGGTGGCTCATGTTACGCTGACTAATTAACAATCAAAAAGCAGGAAATTCTTAGGAAATCCTGTTTTTTTTATGGAAATTTTAAAACTTTTAAAGTTTAAATCTTCTAGAACATTCCACCGCTTTTTTCCAAGCTTCACACATCTTATATGCTTCAACAAGCGGCATCTTTGGAGAAAATGATTTTTGGAAGTTGTGGCATTCTTTAACGTGATCTGCGCCTTTGAAGAAACCAGATTTAAGACCTGCTAGATAACAAACACCTAGTGCTGTGGTTTCAGTGCAAACAGGTTTTTGAATATCAATATGAAGAATATCGCTTTGGAATTGCATTAAAACATCTGAGTTTGTTGCGCCTCCATCAACCTGTAAAGATTTAATCTCAATTTGTGATTCATCACTCATAACATCAAAAACATCTTTACTTTGGAAAGCAATAGCTTGAAGAGTTGCTAAAACGATATGGTTTCTTGTTGTGGCACGAGTCATACCAAACATCGTGCCTCTAACTTCATCATCCCAATATGGGGTTCCAAGTCCTACAAATGCTGGGACGAAGTAAACTCCACCATTATCAGGAACTTTAGAAGCGGCTTCATCACATTCTTTGGCTTCTTTAATAACTTTAATTCCATCTCTTAACCATTGAATAGCCGCACCACCAATAAAGACAGAGCCTTCAAGAGCGTATTTAGTTTTGCCATCAATAGTCCAAGCAATTGTAGTTAATAAACCATTATTAGAAAGAATAGGTTTTTCGCCTGTATTCATTAACATGAAACATCCGGTTCCGTATGTGTTTTTACATTCACCTTCTTTAAAGCATGTATGACCAAAAAGAGATGCTTGTTGGTCGCCTGCAACACCCAAAATATGAATGTCTCTAGCGAAATAATCAAGCTTACCGAAATCAGCTTTTGATTCCATTACTTTTGGAAGCATCTTTTCAGGAATATTAAAAATCTCAAGCAAATCTTTATCCCACTTTAGATCAAAAATGTTGAATAACATTGTTCTTGAGGCATTTGTTGTATCAGTAGCGTGAGTTTTACCTTCGGTTAATTTCCAAATTAACCAAGTATCGATTGTTCCAAATAAAAGTTCTCCTTTTTCAGCTCTTTCTTGAGCATCTTTAACAGCATCCAAAATAAATCTTATTTTCGATGCAGAGAAATACGGGTTAATTAGTAAACCAGTTTTATTGTGGATAATTGTTTCTTTTTTGGAAAGAGACTCGCAAATTGAAAGCGATTGGCGTGATTGCCAAACAATCGCATTATAAATTGGTTTTCCGGTTTTCTTTTCCCAAATAACTGTTGTCTCACGTTGATTAGTAATACCAACTGAATCAATTTCAGACCAAGTAGTATTTGCTTTAATTAAAACGTTATTAATAACGTCTACAACTGAGCTCCAAATTTCAATTGGGTCTGCCTCAACATAACCTTCATGAGGATAATAAAGGACTACTTCTTTTGAAGCTGATGCTACAAGTTCTCCTTTTTTATTAAAAAGAATAGCTCTTGATGAAGTAGTTCCCTGGTCAATTGATAAAATATATTTTTTCATTATCTAGTCCTCAACATCTTTTCAATAGCATCTACGTCTTTAGCGATACCATCTGAAAGAACTTCTGATCCATTTTCAGTAATTAAAACATCATCTTCGATTCTCACTCCAATGCCTAAATCTTTGAAATAAAGACCTGGTTCACATGTAACAACATTGCCAGGGACAAGTTTATCTTCTTTGCTTCCGAAATCATGAGTATCCAACCCTAGGAAATGGGAAACAGAATGATAATAAACTCTTGATATTTCTTCTCTAGAAGAAATTAGTCCTTTTTCTAAACATTCTTCTGCTAAAAAGTTTTTCGCAAATTCATTTGCCTCAAACAATGTAATTCCAGGGCGCATAAATTTAGAAGTTTGTTTATTACAATTCAAAACAATTTCATAAATCTTTCTTTGAATTTCATTATATTTTCCACTTGCTGGATAAGTTCTAGAAATGTCTGCTGCATAATAATCTCTACTAGCACCAACATCAAATAAGACCAAGTCATCTTTTTTGACCATTGATCCTTGTTGTGGATAATGAAGAATTGTTGCATTTTCACCTGCTGCAACTATTGATTGAAATGCGAATAAAGAATCTTGGTCTTCTCTAACAGCAAACTCGAAAGAGTTTCTTAAATTATATTCATGTTTTCCTGGACCTAAATCCAATAAAGCGTGTTTTAAACCTAAATCAGTTGTAGCAATAGCTTCACGAATAAGTTCGATTTCAGCTTCAGATTTTATTTTGCGAAGTTCACCAATTTTAGCGTTGCAATCTTCAACTTCTAAGTGATGAACAACTTCAAGTTCTTTTTTATAAGTTAATGTTGATTTTGACTCTGCAATTTTTAGTTCTGGCTCTAAATCTAAGTAAAACTTAGAAATCTTTTCGCCCATCTTGTTATTATCCTCAAAAAAGGCGAGCATTTTTCCTTCAAAAGTAGTGCGAACACAAACATTTTCAATACCAGAAATTTCACGTGCTTCTTTTAAAGAAAGTTTATAGCCAATCCACTTTTCAATCTTTTCATCTTTTTCATCTATAAATAGATAACTGAGTTTTTCTGAATCATTTTTGATTAAAAGTAAAATTGAGTTTTCTTGAGAAATACCAGTTAGGTAATAGAAATTTTTATTTGGCACAAATGCATAATTCTCATCACCAGATTTCTTTCTTCCAACACCAGAGAAGAGAATAGTAACTGAATTATCTTCTAATGTGTTAAAAAATTTGTTTCTTCTTAAGATGTATTCGTTTTTGTCTATCATAGTTCTACCTTCTATAAACTTTTCGTTTTCCTATTAACTCAATGTTTGCGTGAGGGAATGCGTTTGCAAGTCTTTCTCCGGCATCTTCGTCCCCTAGAACATCAACACATATTTTATCTTCATATTTTATATTTTCAAATGAAAATCCCCAGGTTTTTCCTAATCTTTTGAGTTCATCAAAGTCTTTATAAGACATAACAACCTTGTAACCATAGCTATGTTTTATCTCGACAATATCTGCTGAATTTATAGTTTGGACACCTGTTTCAAGATAAGTTGACATAAGTCTAGACGCTCCAAGTAAAACTCCACCAAAGTAACGAACAACCACTAAAAGTGACTCGTCCATTTCTTTCTTTTCAAGTAGTTCTAAAAGTGGTCTTCCAGCTGTCTTTGAAGGTTCACCATCATCAGAGCATTTTTTGTTTCCACCAATGACATAGGCATAACAATAATGTTTTGCCTTAGGATATTGTTTTTTAATATCTAAAAGATATTGTTTAACAGATTCAACACTTGTAACGTGCATTAAAATCCCAATAAAGGATGATTTATCTCTAATTAAGGTTATCTCCGCTTTTTCTAAACTTGTAAACATTAGAAATAATTATACTATCTTTCTAAGAAAATACATATAATATAAAGCAATGGAAAAACCAAGATTCACAAACGGATATAGAAATAGCAACATTGAACATCCTATTGATGTAGACATGTTTCCTATTAAAAAACAAATTGCTCTTTTTACTATTGGGTGGTTTGGACTGAACGTTTTAGCTACTCTAATCCAATTTATTTTAGTTGGGGCCAATAAGGTTATTGGTAATTCAGATACTTATAATTTAAGCATTCTTACCAATACAATTGGTTATATTGCTTTATGCGTAATTTTAGTGCTTGTAGCCAATAAAGATCTTGTTAAGTTAACACCATCATTTAAGAAAGTTATGCCATATATTGCAGGTCTAATTTGTTTTGGAGCTATATTTGCCTTCAATGTTTTGTATGGAAATTTAATAAATTTACTTGGAATTAAAGCGACAAGTAACGCCAATCAAGAGGCGCTTGATAATGCTGCTGCAAAATACACAATGACCTCCATTGTTTTATTTGGCATTATTGCTCCTATATGTGAAGAATTAACATACCGAGTTGGCTTATTCTCGTTATGCAAAAGAAGATCAAATGTTTTTGCTTATATAGTTAGCACACTAATTTTTGCTTTTATTCATTTCAATCTCGATCTTTCAAGCACTAAAGCGTTCATTAATGAACTTTTAAACTTACCATATTACATGTTTGCTGGATTTATATTTGCTCTTACGTATGATAAGTTTGGGCTTGCTGGTTCCTTAACAGCTCACATAGTTAATAACGTATTATCGTTCACTGTTTTCACTCAATTTTTATAATGGAAAAGACTAGACATTTTAATATTCTCGATGGCTTTGTGTTAAAGATATTAGCCATCGTTTTCATGACTCTAGATCATATCGGTTTTTTCCTTGAAGAAGTTGAAAATTGTCAGGAAATCGCTAGTATTTTTAGACTTTTGGGTCGTTTTTCATTCCCTTTAATTATCTTTTTACTTGTTGAAGGAATCATCCATTCAAAACACATTGGTAAGTACTTTATTAGATTAGGAATCTTAGCTGGAGCTTTTATGGTTGGGCAATTAGTTTTTTACGCAATCGACAAAACAAATGCTATAACAATGTATTCTCCAGCAATCGATTTAATATTAACTGCCTCTATTGTTTACTTATTAAAAAGAAAAGATAAGTGGTCATTGATGGCGATACTTCCATTTGCATGGGTTATTCTTTGTTATGTTATTCGTTATTTAGAATTTGTAAATCATAAACCTATTGATTGGATTCCATTTGTTCTTAGACCTGATTATTTGATTTTTGGGCCGTTACTTGGAATTGTTTTCTATTATTCTCACTCGTTAGCAAAAATCTTCTTCAATTCGAAAGAAGAAACGAAAGTTTTTATTGGCACCACCTATGAACAAATAACATATAATGTTATAAGCGCTACTTCATTAATAATTTTAACTATTCTTATAATGGTTTTTGATTCTTACACTGTTTATGTTCTTTCTCGAATAGAATGGCAGTTCTATGCACTTTTTGCATTTATCCCAATTTTGTTTTATTCCGGAAAACGTGGCTACAATCCAAAATGGTTTCAATATGGATGCTATATTTATTTTCCAGCGCATCTTATTTTATTATTTTTAATTTTTCTTTTAATATAATAGCGGGGTGAAAATTATGATTAAACATTTACAAAATGCTGACGAATTCGAAAAAGAAGTCCAAGGGGATATTGTTTTAGTAGATTTCTTTGCTGAATGGTGTGGGCCATGCCAAATGCTTGCACCAGTTCTTGAACAATTTACAAACGAAACAAATATTAAGGTTGTAAAAATTGATGTTGATGAGGTTCCTGAACTCGCAAGACAATTTAGAGTCATGTCTATTCCAACATTAATGGTCTTTAAAGATGGCAAGTTTGTTAATAAACAATTAGGTTATATGCCAATCGAGACTCTTAAAGAATTTGTTAAGTAAAAAACTCTTTAATAAATTAAAACAGTGTGATATTATTTTTCTCGCTGAAAGGATCATTGGTCTATCGGTTTATGATGCCTCCCTGTCACGGAGGCGAGACGAGTTCGACTCTCGTATGATCCGCCAGAATGCAGATGTAGTTCAATGGTAGAACTTCAGCCTTCCAAGCTGACTACACGGGTTCGATTCCCGCCATCTGCTCCATTATAAATAGTACCCCAATTTCTGGACAAAAATTTGAAAGAAAATGGGGTTTTATTTATGTTCAAATTTGATGTTAATTTTAAGCTTAAGGTGATTGAAGCTTACAAAAATCACTGACTTTGTCAGTGTTTTTTTATTTCAATTTTTGAATTGAAATAGAGAATATTTAAACTATAATTTTTAATTATGAATCCAATATTCTGGCTATTAATTTATGCGGTACTAGCATCTCTTGTTGTATTCTTATCAATTAAACTTGCAAACTATGTCGATTTATTAGACAAAAAGACAAAAGTTTCTGGTGCATTACTTGGTGGAATACTTTTAGCAGGCGTTACTTCTTTACCTGAATTATTTACTTCTTTAACAGGTACACTACTTGTTAATGATAACCAACTTGTTCTCGGAAATATCATGGGAAGTGACTTTTTTGACATCGTTATTTTTGGTGTTGTGTATTTCTTGTTCTTTAAGAAATTTGTGCAAGGTAAAGTTGGTAAACAGCATTATATTACATCAATATTTATATTTTTAATGCTAATTACTGTGACTGTCGCTGCTTTTGTCTTTGACAAAAACGGTTGGTTATTAGGAGAGTGGTTTAACCCAATGTCAATTTTAATAATTGCCATTTATGTTGTTTCAGTAATTCTTACTCCTAAAACTGAAGAGAAGGAAGAAAAAGAAGAAACTACATCAAAACTTACAGTTAAGCAAATCTGGATTTTACTCGCAATTTTCTCAGTTCTCTTAATAGGTGCTTCTGTCTCTGTTACTTATGTAACAGAACAAATTGTTACTGAATTTAAAATCGGAAATACATTCGGTGGTTCATTATTCCTTGGTGTTGCTACCTCTTTACCAGAAGTCACCGCCACCATTTCTCTTTGTAAGAAGAAAAACTTTGATGCCGCTTATGGCGATATTCTTGGAAGCTGTGTATTCAATGTGATCATTCTTGCACTTGCTGATGCAATTTCATTTAATGCTGGTCCTTTATATCACATTACTTCAGATTCACTAATGTTAATTATCGGAACAGCAATTGCGCTTGTTTTAACTGTTGTTTCCATTCTCTTTATTAGATCAAAATTCTTCAAAGATGACATTAAATCACGAATTATTTTATATTCTATTGCTACTTTATTAATCTCTTCATACATCGTTTATCTCGCACTTGCATCAGCAGGAGTTAAATTAATTTAATATGTTTGATTTATTAGTTGCATCCAATAATCAACACAAAATTAAAGAATACCAAGAAATGTTTTCTGGTTATGAAGTTAAAGTTCATTCTCCTAAAGAGCTTGGTATTAATGTAAATCCAGACGAAAACGGAACAACTTACGAAGAAAACTCTCTAATTAAAGCTAAAGCATTAGCGGAATTTACCAAAATGCCTGTTATAGCTGATGATTCTGGACTTAATGTAGTGGCTTTAAATAACTTCCCTGGAATTCACTCTTCTAGATTTGCTGATTCATGGGGCGGAAATGCTGTCGCAAATTTAAAATTAATTGAAAAATTAGCGGAATTTCCTGATAAATCTGCTTTTTTTACCTGTGTAATTACTTTATTAAATGTTGAAGATAGACCAGTAGTTTTTAAAGGAATTTGCCCTGGCAAAATTCTAGATAAACCTCAAGGTGAAGGTGGATTTGGCTATGATCCTATATTCTACTGTAATGAAGCAAAACAATGTTTCGGAACTGCTCCAGAAGAAATAAAAAATAAATATTCTCATAGAGCCAAAGCAATGGAGCAACTAATTGAATATTTAAGATCTAAAAAACTTATTTGATAATCGTTAATACAAATCCAGCAATAATTAAGAATTCAGCAACAAGGTACGTCAGCATAATATAAAAGTCGTACCTTTTAAATTTGTGACCAAAGTGCGTCCAGACAAGAATTGAATCAGAAACTATAAATACAATAGAACCTATTAAAGATAAAAACATATAAGATCCTATTGTTGAAATAGCAAAGCTAAATACTGGAATATAGACAGCTAAAATAGCGAAATAAAAGGATTGAGCAATCATATTTAGCATTGATCTCTTATTCCCTCTTTTTAGTATGGCGAACATTGTTAAAGCAACAACAAGATAAGTAAAAATAAATATTATGTGATGGAACCATCTTATATGCGCTTCTCCAACAATCATGAATAAACATTCAAAAATGTAGGCTAAGTGAGACACAAAGAAACAAACAACACCTAAGTTAAATGTTTTCTTCCTTAAAACAAAAATGTCGCCAAACATTGCTAAAAAGGCGCCAATATAGATTAATGGTTGATTTGGAAGCGCAAAAATTGCGGCAATGCCAAGCATTAACATGCAGACGAATTTTTCTTTTCTTCTAAATCTTTGGTTTTCGGTGAATGCAAAAATGAACTGAAGAATAGATGCAACGAAAAATAATCCTAAGAATACGTAGACAACTACTGGATATTTCATATTTTCATTATAGTCATGTTTATGCTTTATTAAAATAAAAATAATGTTATAATACTTTTCGCTGGAGTAGTACCCAAGAGGCTCAAGGGGACGGTTTGCTAAACCGTTAGACCGGGTAACTGGTGCGCGAGTTCGAACCTCGCCTACTCCGCCAGGAAAGAAAAAAGCACTTATTTGTGCTTTTCTTTTTTTGCAAAATCCCCAGGAATTCCCTTAAATTTCTTATTTTTGTGTCTATTCATTAAAGGTTTTTCTTTAATACCAAGATGTTCTTATTGTTCACTCTTTGATAAGAATATTCATCCATAATGTTTTTAACAATTAGTAAACCAAGTCCGCCAATTTTTTGTTTTTTAGCTTCTCCAGAAATTGGGGTGTCCTCAACCTCTAGTTGATTAAATTCAACAGCACTATCGATAATTGTTAATACAAATTCTTTTTTATCTTCATTAAAAAGTAAACGAATAAAGATAGGTCCACCGTTATTTTTATAACCATGGTTGATAATATTTGAGGCAAGTTCGTCACCTACTATCAAAAGTTTATTTGTAAATTCGCCTGAAAAATTATGTCTTGCAGAGAAATCTTTAATGAAGCCAAGAATATCGACGGTATTTTCTTTTTTGGCTTCAAAATGTTTTTGATCGTATTGTAAATTATCACCTTTATATCTTAATGTTAAAATTGTTATATCGTCACTTTGAGGTGCATCTTTAACAAATTCTGCAATTTCATCTTTAATCTGACTATGGAGCTCAATTGTGCAAGTGTAGTTTTTCTTATTAAAAACATTAAGGAATCTACTTTCACCAAATAGTTTTCCTTCTCCGTTTTTTGCTTCAGTAATTCCGTCAGTATATAAAGTAATAGTCTCACCTGGTTTTAAAATAATTTCTTCATCAACAACATTTGAATTCTCAAAACAGCCTAAAATTAAACCAGGTTTACTATTTAAAAATTTATAATTTTTATTTGAACCAATAATAGGTGGATTATGACCTGCATTTGCATAAACAAGTTTGCCTGTTATTTTGTCTAAAATAGCAAGGAAACAAGTTACAAACATGAAGTCAGTATTTCCTTTAAAAATTGATTTATTAACTGCTTTAAGAATTTCAGATGGGCTTTTTCCTTTAGTTGCAAAGTCTCTAAATGAAGTGATTGTCTTCATCATAAACATAGCAGCAGGAACGCCTTTACCAGAAACATCTCCAATTAAAATAGCGACGTGGTCTTTATCAATATCAACATAATCATAAAGATCTCCACCAACTTCTTTTGCGGCTCTTAGTTCACCTAAGATTTCTACACCGTCATTAGACGCAAATTCACCTGGAAGTGTATTTAGTTGGATGCCTTTAGCAACTTCTAGCTCTGTTTTTGCTTTTTCTTGTTCGTCGTGAGCTCTAATTTCAGCATCAAGCAGTTTATATGTTCTTTTGTTTAAAAGATTACTTACCATAAAGAACAATGTAACAATCATCGCTCTAGGGAAATAATAGAAAATAAGAGCTTTAATGTAACGGTTATTTCCGTTTTTAGCAAGTTGATCTAGAAGCTCTTTTCGTTCAGTAAATGTTTCAACTGTTCCGATTGTACCATCTTTTAAAATGACACCACCACCAAATAAGTTTTCATCAAATTCACCAAAAAACATGCCTAAATACATGCAAATAAGCATTGCAACAATAGTCACAACATAAACTACACGCCCTAGCGTAGGATTGTAATAGTGATTCGCGATTAAAATAATAAAGGGCCAAAATAAAAGAGAATGTTTTGGAATTGATATATTTAATGCAATAACAACAGCCAAAAGTGAAAATATTATAAAGTATTTATAAGCAGGTCTTCTTACAAGATCAGTTTTCACAAGAAAAAGTGGCACAAATAACAATACTGCTGCTGTAGGGAATAAAATCATGACAACTGGGAAAAAATGATCAGGAATTGTAAATACTCTTGCTAAATACAAAGCCCAAATAATTAAAGCCAAAATACCAGCAGCTGCATTAACAAAAGACATATGCCTATTGGCATCTGCTTCATTATCATGATAAGCGTCAACAAATTGTCTTTCTTTTAAAGCCATAATTAATCAATTTTTAAAATACTAGTAAATCCTACCATTTTAAAAATATTTAAAACATCCTTTGGAGTGTGAATAATTGAAGTATTATCACATTGTTGTTTAAGTCTAATAATTATTCTAAGACCAGCAGATGAAATATAAGTCAAATCTTTTAAATCTAAAACAATTGATTTAAAGGAATTTGTTTTAAGTATTTCTTCAATTTCTTTCTCAACATCTTCAGAATTAAAAGAATTAAGTTCTCCTTCTAAGAAGAGTGTAAGTACATCTTTTTCTAAACTATGTTTCATATTATTAGCCTCCACTAATTAGTATCAAGTCTTTGTCTTTCAACAAGTTCAGCAAACTTGCCATTTTTAGCAATCAAAGTTTTATAATCTCCTTGCTCTATAATTTTGCCACCCTCAAGCATAATAATTCGATCAGCATTTTTAATTGTCGATAGTCTATGCGCGATTACAATACGTGTACAATTGAGTTTACTGATTGAATCTGAAATAGATTTTTGGGTTTTATTATCTAAAGCGGATGTTGCCTCATCAAAGATGAGAATTTTAGGTTTATGGACGATTGCTCTAGCAATCATAATCCTTTGTTTTTGACCACCAGAGATACCACCTTGACCTTCCGATATAACAGTTCTCATTCCCATTGGCATTTCTCTAATATCTTCGGCAATATTAGCAATCTCCGCTGCTTCCCAAGCATCTTCGTTTTTTAGACTCGGGTTAGAAATAATGATGTTAGATAGAATATCAGCATGGAATAAAGTTCCATTTTGCATAACAGTACCAATATTCTTTCTTAATGAAGTTAAATTAACATCATTAATGTTTATATTATCATATAATACTTCACCATTTATAGGTTTTTCAAAACCAAGTAAAAGTCTCACCAATGTAGATTTACCACAACCTGTTTGACCAACTATTGCAAGATATTCGCCTTCTTTAATGTCTAAATTAAACTTATTTAAGATAAGTGGACCAGTTTCAGTGTATCTAAAGGAGACATCTTTAATTGTGATATTTCCAGTAATGTGTTTAAGTTCAATTTTTCCTTCATTAGATTCAGGTTCGCTTTCCAAAATTGGGCGAGCCATTTCATAAATTGGTTGAATAGTAAATAATGTACTAGCAACTTGAGATAAAGATGCAAAAGCAGCAGATAAAACACCATAGCTAGACATAAATGCCATGTAACTACTTGCATCAATGTTGTTTTTGGCGGCCACAAAATAAATAAGTAGAGTACCTAATAATGAAATTAATAAGGACAATGCTCCACTAAGTTTTAAAATCATAGGAGGATTATATTTAAGTTTTGCACTCTTAGAATAAGCACTAGCCCATTTTGCAAAAATACGTTTTTCGCTTCCGGAAAGTCTAATCTTTTGGATGCCATTAATCATTTCATAAGTAACACCAGCTTCTTTAGCGCTTAGTTCAAGTTGTTTTTTAGCATATTCTTTCTGAATAAAAGAAATTAAAATTGTAAAACTTGTGTTCACTAATAAAATTAGTACAACAGGCCAAATTAAGGATGGGGCAAAACCAATTAATTGGAATACATAAGCAAAAGACATGATAACCGAAGTTAGCGTTGTAAACATTCCAGCAATGATTAATCTTGCTAAAAAGACTACATTGCTAAATCTTAAGCCAAGTTCACCGGTATTATGTTTCTTAAAGAAAGAAGCTGGGAGAGATAAAACTCTCATCATTGTGGCTTCTTGAATAGACTTCTCAATCTTAGTTGAAACTTTAATATTGATAAAAGACTGAACCGCTTTTACTAAAAGTAAACCTGTTGCAGCGGTTACAACAAAACTTGAAATTAAAATAAAGAATGGGATTTCACCTTTGCTAACAACTTCACCTGTCAATCTCTTAGTGAGAAAAGGGATTAAAAGTCCGACACCAGAGGCGGCAATTGTGAACAAAATAAGCAAAATTAAATCCAATGGTTTAACCGATTTCTTTAAGTAAGAAGCGTAGCCTTTAAATGAAATTTTTGATTTTGGAAGTGGACGATAGAAAGTATATGCTTCAAGTTCTAGTCCGTTCACTAAATAAGAATCAATAGTAGCTCTTTTTCCTGTCGCGTAATTTATATAATAGTATTTATCCTTTCCTTTAGGGAAAAGTAAAACTGGAGAGTTATTAAATGGGACAAAAATAAGGATTGGAAACTTGTTATTGTCGGAATAAGATTTATCTAAATTGATCTTTCTATAAACGAAATCCGTTTGTGAAATAACATAATTTAATTTATCTTCAAAATTATCAATAGACTTTGGAATATCAATAGGTTGATGGTTGAAATATGAAAGTATTTGACTAATAACAAAGTTATCTTTTATTTGTTCGTCAGTCAAACTTTCTTTATTATCGACTTTTAATCCAGCAAGCGACATGAAAGATTCTTCGAATGTTTTTGCATCGAGTTCTTTTCTTTGTTTTACTTGCTCTTCAAACCAACCCATGTTTACTCCTTTCTAATCATTTGTAACAAGTTCGTAATATGAACTTTTATTTTTCATTAATTCTTCGTGAGTTCCTTGCTCCACAATTACGCCTTTATTAAGAACAACAATCAAATCAGCATCCCTAATGGTAGATAATCTATGAGCAATAACAATTGTTGTGATGCCACGAGCTTTAATTGCTTTAACAACTTCAGATTCTGTTTTGGCGTCTAACGCACTTGTAGCTTCATCTAAAATGATGATGCTTGGATCAGAAGCTAAAGAACGAGCAATCTCAAGTCTTTGTTTCTCACCACCAGAGAAGTTTTTACCACCTTCCAAAACTGGAGCATTATAACCACCTTCTCTTGCCATGATTTGTTTATGTATTTGAGCATCATTACATGCCATTATTACTTCGTAATCTTCAATAGATTCATCCCACATTTTAATATTATTTAAAATTGTGTCTTCATACATTGTTATATCTTGATCAACAACTGCAATTGATGAAGTAAAAATTTCGTGATCAATTTCAGTAATCTTCTTGCCATTAAAAATAATTTCTCCTGACCAAGGTGAATATAAACCTGAAATTAATTTTGATAGCGTTGATTTTCCGCTTCCTGTTGAACCAACAATTGCAACCTTTTGTCCTTGTTTTATTTCCAGATTAAAATTCTTTAAAATTGGTTCGTCTAGTCTAGAATAACCAAAAGTTATATCTTTCAAAATGAGGTTACCTTTAATTTTTGAAACATTGTCAGTCTTAATTTCACGAATAACATTTTCATCTAAAGGATATTCCAAAACATCATCCACTCTTTCCATCATGGTTCTCATTTCTTGTAATGTCTGACCACTTGAAATAAGAGTATTAACAGGTTGCATAAATGAACCAAGTAAACCTTGGAAAGCTAAAATTGAACCAATTGTGAATTCACCCTTAATAGTGAAGAAAACACCAAGAATTAATATTGAGTAATTTGCAAGCATTGCTGCAAATGAAGGAATTAAACCTAGTGATGCATTTATTTTCGACATTCTAAGCTTTCCTTTAACAACATCGTTTTGAACATCGGACCAAGATTCAAAATAAGCTTGCTCAGCACCATTTGATTTAATTGTTTCGACCATTTCAATGCCTTTTGAAGTCATGCCAGAAAGTCTTGCGTTATCTCTAGCTTGAACACGGGAAATATTGACCCTGACTTTAGAAATTCTTGTCGACACAAAGATATTTATAAGGACTGTTATTACTCCCACAAGAGATAAAATCCAGCTCTTATTAATCATTACAAACAGATAAACCACAATCATAATTGTGTTAAATAATAAAGGAGCGAAAACATTAACCAATGTTTCTGCAATTGATGCGTTTTCAGATTGACGTCCTTGCAAATCTCCAACCATTCTTTGCGAGAAGAATTCAATAGGGAGTCTTAAAATTCTCCACATATAAGTTGTTGAACCAATTAAATCTAGTTTGCCTCGAATCTTATATTGCGATATGCTCTGAATTACTGTTACGACGACTTGTAGCAATGCTACACTTGCAAATACTAGAATAAATGGCAACAGCCATGACGGGTTTTGCCCACCTAAAAGTTTATCGACAAAAACTTGGCTCATAGCAGGCGAAATAATGCTAAAAACATAGAAAATAATTGTCGTAATTGAAAAGAAAATAATTAATGGCAAAGCGCCTTTAAGACGTTTCTTAGCAAATGAAAAAATTGATTTTCTTTTTCCGCTAGGAACAAAATTTTCATCTGGAACAAGTTCAAGATAAATTCCGGTAAATATTTTGTCAAAAGTCTTCAAATCGACTTTAACAAGTCCTTTAGCTGGGTCATTAATAATTGCTTTATTACCCCTAAAACCATTTAAAACAACAAAGTGGCCTCCACCCCAGTGAATGATCGCTGGAAATTTGCCTCTTTCTTTTAATTTTTGAATATTGTAAGCATAACCTGATGTTTTAAACCCATATTTTTGAGCAGCTCTAAGAATGTTCTTAGCGTTACTTCCGTTTCTAGAAACACCACAATCAACTCTAACTTGTTCAAGAGGTACCCACTTTCCATAGTAAGCCATAACCATTGTTAAAGAAGCAGCTCCACATTCTAGAGCTTCTAATTGCATGATTAACGGAGTATTTGCAACTCCTTTGCCTTTAGTCTTTGGTTTCTTTACCTTTTCCATAATTATTTGATCAAGTATTCTATTGGTTTAATTTCATTAATAATGGTGTATTCGTACTCTCCATCAGCCAATGCAAAATGAGAAATAATAGGCTTTTTCTCAACAATTTTTAAGATTTCGCCTTCTAAATTATTAATATAAACTTTTTGGCCAACCTTTAATTTTGAAATAGAATTAGCGTCAACCACAAGAGTAACTTCAGAACTGACAATTTTCGCTTTGCCTATAATTTTGTCTTTAATTTTGAAAACGCAAGACCATACAAAAAGGCCCACAATAAGAGAAAAGACAACTCCTAAAGCAATCCATGTAACTGGAGAAGAATATTGCAGATTTTTTTCTAGTTCTTCTGGATTAGAGATACTAACTTTATTCTTTTTCATAATAATGATTATATCATTAATTTAGATTGCGTAAAACACAATCTAAATAAAAAATGCCAAACTCAATTTGCTGGCATTGTCAAAGAAAGAAAATTCTAAATATTTAAAGGATTTTGTAAATGAAAATCTTTTAAAGTTTCTGTAACTTTTTCATACCAACCATTTTCAAAGAAAATGCATTTAGTAATATCTTCATGGTAGAAATTAATATCTTTAGAATATAATAAGCCCAAAGCAGGGCAACCACCGGTACAGGCTTTGTAGTATTTACAATTACCACATTTATCATTCTCAATAATTTGTTTAAATAATGGCGCCATTGCTAAATCTAGATAGGGACTATTTTTCACTAATTCTTTTAAAGGCGTTTTAAACAAATTTCCTAAGCTGATACCTTTTTCCAAAAAGTAACCAGACATTTGTAAGCATGGAACAACTTCTCCTTTTGAAGAAACAGCAATCATTCCGCGGTTACCTTTACACATTGGAATACGAATATTAAATTCATCTTTATTACAAGAAATAGGTACAAGTGAGTAAAGTTTGTGCCTTGGATAAATTCGTAAAAACTGCCAAACATCAACAGTCATTTTCATCCCAGATTTCATGAATTTTGCCGCAAAATCCAGCATATTTTCGTAATATTCTTCAATTGTTAAAGATGATTGAGGTGCGTTCTTTTCCCATCGAGGAGCTTCAGTTGTTCTTATAATTCTCATCTCATCAACGCCCATCTTATCAAGTAGTTTTGCGGTTTCAAACATCGAATCCAAATTCTTACGATTAACTTGAACTTGGGCTTTCACTCTGAAGCCATTTTTGATGCATAATTCAATAGCTTTTAAAGTAAGTTCTTCAGCTTTAGGATGTTGTCTAATCCAGTTATGATAACCAATTCCATCATAAGAAATTTTTATTAAAGGATAGCAACCTATTTCTTTAAAGAAATCGAGCATCTTTTGGTTAATTAGTAAGCCATTAGTGTTAAGCTCAAAAATGAACATATTTCTTTCATAAATAGCTTTTACAATATCTAAAAATTTACGATGAACTAATGGCTCACCACCAGTTAATGTAAAACAATGAATGCCAATATCTTTTGCTTGATCTAAGATAGTTAAAATTTCTTCAAAAGAGAGTTCGGAATTTAATGGAGCGTTATCTTTTGCATTAAAGCAATGCAAACAATTAAGATTACATTTTCCAGTAATCATTAGATTCATACGTGGAAAATAGTAGTTATCATACTCCTTTAACTTGGACCATTCATTTAATTTATCGCCTTTGTTACATTCTTCAATGAGGTTTCTATTTTTTAATTCTTGAATTATTTTGTTATTTTCTAAATCGTGTTCTCCATCGCATAGCAAAAGGATTTCAAATTCTTCCTTTGAAACCCCAAGAGCTTGATCTATGCCTTTTTTATAAATCGCACGATCAACATATCTCCATTTTCTTAATGCAACATTATCTTTTAAACGGAAAAACATTATTAACTTTCAATTTTTCTATTATGCGCTGAATCTTCTTTATCTGTTTCACTAGAACAAGCGCCACCTGATACAGCTTTTAGTTGCTCATCATTTAATTCAACACCTTCATCTTTAGCAAGTTGCATTAAATCACGAACATCGCTACATTGTTGCACTTTAATTATTTGTTCCTCAGTTAAACCTTTTAACAATTCTTTCCTCATAATCAATTCCAATCCTGAATGTATTCTAGCAAAGCATCTGCCACAAATGTGTCACAGTTATTTAATCTTTTTTGCTATTTTATCTAACGCTTCCTTTTGGTAGCGGAAAACATTTATTATTCTATCTAATAATTCGGGTGTATAAAATTCTGATTTTGTTAATATTTCGATTATTTCATTCTCGAAACCGTCAAGTCGTTTTGGGTCATACCAAGAATAATCCCAATCAGGATTTAGCTCATTAAAGACATAGAAAAGTACTAGATATGTTCCTTTATTAATGTTAGAAACAAACTTTCTTCCTGACTCAGAAGTCCCGAAAGCTCCTGCTAAATCGTATAAAGGAGACATTCTTAGTTTTCCTGTTTTATTATTTTTAATAATAGAAATGTTATCAAAATGTAAATCGGAAATGAAACATAAGTGTCTAACACATGTAATTTTAATGAAAAATTCTTTAATTCCTGGAATACCAGAATGCTCTATTAATTTAAAAAATTCATTTTGGACTTCTCTATTATTAAATCTTTTTAAATAAGTGTGAAAAACATCAGATTTAAAATAATTTGAAAGCGGAACTAATTCTTCATCAATTCCAATAAGTACAGGTGCTGCTGAAGCATAATTATTTCCAATTTTTTTAAGTACATAATGAAGAACTTGATCATCTGGAAATATTCTTCTAGCAAGTCTTGAACCCAAAACTTCACCAAGAGCTTCTGCGCTGCTAATTTTATCTCTAGAGAATTTATAAAGCTTTGGACCATTATCCCAAATCCATCCTTTAACTGCCCAACCATTAGTAACAATATCAGGAACATTTAAATCACAGTTTTTTAGTTTCTCATAATCTTTATTTAATACCGCTCTTCCAAAGGAATCATCCCACTTGTTAGTGAAGAAATTTATATCTTCGTATTTTAATTTTTCACCCTCTTTTTTAAACCAATAATGGTTTGTTAAAGATAAGCCGTGTCCTTTAAAAGATAGTTCAAATCCATTCTTACTATTAGTAGCTTTAAGAATTTCATTGTAATCATATCTTTGAGGTGCGATAGATCTCGAATTGAAAAATTTCAAAAGTGCGGTATCCTCGTCATAAAGTGGATGCAAAACTCCATAGGGAGCTTTATCAAAATGCTCTAATTTTTCTATTATATGAACAACTCGTTTAGGTTCTGATTCATATGAAAAAGAAAGAACTTCATAATTCTTAAACATCAAAATAAGCTTATTTGTTCTTTCAATTTCAGACATTTTAAATAAATTCTAATCTATTTTTATTCATCAAATATTGGCCATGAATATTGCATCATGTATTCGCCTCGATAAAGTCTTACAGCGTTTGGATTATCTTTTTTATATTCGTAAGCATCGCAATCGATTTTATCAACATCAATATAGCATTCGTTATGGCGTTTAACGAAAACATCCTCACAATCAAGTGATTTTAAAGTTTTTTGAATATCTGCAATTAAGTTTCTTAAATATGAAGGGTGATCTTCCTCCCACAAAACTGCATTAAGCTCATTAATATTAATTGCAGAGCCTTCTCTATCTATAAGATAGGCGAAAACTTCTTTAGACTTTTTATAAGAGAATTTAACTGGTTCTCCTTTGCAAAATACTTCAAAATTGCCGAAGCATTTAACTTGTAATTTTTTAGTAGTCGGTAAAGGAGAAATGTTTTTAAGATTTTCAATTTCTTCTTTAATTTTCGCTTCGTTAACAGGCTTAGTAATGTAACCAGAAGCATGAATATTAAAAGCTTGTAAAGCATAGTCGGTATAGGCCGTTACAAAAATAACACTTAAAAGAGGATTATTTTTCTTTAATTTTTTAGCAAGTTGAATCCCTTTGATTGATGGCATTTCAATATCCAAAAACGCAACATCAAATTTGGTTTTTTCACTTTCTTCAAGTGCTTTAACCGGATTTGTAAAAATAAAATAATCAGCACTAGGTATAACAGCCCTACAAGCTTTTTCTAATCTGATTAATTGAAGTTGTTCATCATCTACTAAAAGTATCTTCATACTAAATAGGTTACTCTTTTATTTTTAAAAATTCATCCCAACTTTCATTTGCGATACAATTTTATTACTATGAAAAAAATTGCTATCTCATTAATCGCTGCATTTACTTTAGTAAGTTGTAATTCAAAGACTAATTTTACTTCAAATGATTATGGAGCATTTTTAGGAAGAGCTAATAATAACATTAAAAGTTTTATTAATTACAAATATGTAGCGTTAGAGATTGATGAATTTTCTAAATCAAATATTGAAAAATTAACAAAAAATGGCACTAATTGCTTAGCTTATTTAAATGTCGGTTCATTGGAAAATTATCGTGATTATTATGAAGAATTCAAAGATTTGACGTTCAAAGATTATGACAATTGGCCAGATGAAAGATGGATCGATGTTACTAACAAGTCTTGGCAAAATTTAGTTGTTTCGCTTGCAAAAAAGTATAAAAACAAAGGCGCTTTTGGAGTTTACCTTGATAATGTCGATGTTTACTCTATTGCAAAAGAGGAAGAATTAAATTATCAAGATTTTGCCAACTCCCTTAAAAGTGTAATGAATAGAGTAAATAAACTTGGATTAAAAGTTATGGTTAATGGCGGCGCTGAATACTTTGACGACTCAAACGATAATAAAGATAACGTTTTTAATTATGTTTGGGGTTATCACCAAGAAGAAGTCTTCTCTTTAATTACAAATTATGAGCATGATATATTCGCTAAACAAAATAAAGAAGATCAAAATTTTTACAAAGAAATTGCATCTTTAATGAAAAAGAAAAATAAAGAAGTATTCTTCTTAGAATACACAAAAGATTCTAATTTAAAAGAAGACATTAAAAAATATTGTCAAGAGAAGCAATACCATTACTATATTTCTAACAAAGTAAACCTGGAATAATTTGAAAAAAAATAAAAAAATAATTTCCACGTTCCATCGCCTGTGCAATAATAAAAAAGTATTTTTAGGAGAGGAATATGGATAAGATTAAGTGCATCGATTTATTCGAGCATAGCGGAAATTCCATCGTGGATTCGCTAGTTTTTTCCAAGGAAAGCCCTTGGTTAGTTTTAAAAGAGATCCAATCCTATATTGTCTCCCTTATCGACAAAGGAATCGAAGGTTTTACTAAATTAGACGAAGGGGTTCTTGTTGGTAAGAATGTAAAAATTGCCAAAACTGCTACAATATGCGGACCAACAATTATCTGCGATAATGTCGAAATTAGACCAGGAGCTTATATTAGAGGTTCAGTCATTGTTGGACCAGAATGTGTCGTTGGTAACTCCTCAGAGTTAAAGAACTCAGTTCTTATGAAACACGCTCAAGTTCCTCATTACAATTATGTTGGAGATTCCATTGTCGGAAACTACGCTCATATGGGCGCTGGTTCTATTCTTTCAAACCTTAAAAGTGATGGCAAAAACATTGTCCTTCATGGTGAGGAAGAACACGAAACTGGTTTAAGAAAAATCGGAGGTTTCTTAGGAGATCACGCCGACATTGGTTGCGGTTCAGTCTTAAATCCAGGTACCGTTATCGGTAAAAACACTCAAGTTTACCCATTAAGTATGCTTAGAGGAATATTCAAAGAAAACCGCATCGTTAAATCACAAAATAATATTGTAGAAAAGGAAAATAGATAAAATGAAAGTTGTAGTAAATACAAACGAAGTCATCTCAAAAATGATTGCAGAAGACTTCATCGAAGTTGTTAATAAAAAACCAAATGCAGTCTTAGGACTTGCAACAGGAACATCTCCTCTTGATGTTTATGCCAATTTGGCAAAAGCTAATAAAGAAGGTAGAGTTTCATTTGCTAAATGTAAAACATTTAACCTTGATGAATATGTTGGCCTTGAAGGAACACATAATCAATCATATCGTTACTTCATGAATGAAAATTTATTCAATCACATCGATATCGATAAGAAAAACACAAACGTCTTACTCGGTGTTGGAGATTATAAGAAATTCATGAACGAATATGATGACATGATTGCAAAAGCAGGCGGAATTGATATTCAAATTCTTGGTATTGGCAGTGATGGCCACATCGCATTTAATGAACCAGGTACACCATTTGATTCATTAACACACGAAACCGAACTTACTGAGCAAACTATCAAAGATAACTCAAGATTATTCAATGATATTTCGGAAGTTCCTACACGTGCAGTTACAATGGGACTTAAGTCCATTATGAATGCTAAAAAAATTGTTCTTATCGCTACTGGTAAGAACAAAGCAAAAGCAGTCTATGGCTTAATTAAAGGACCAGTTGTTGAATCAATGCCTTGTTCCATTCTTCAAAAACATCCAGATGTTACAGTCTATGTTGATGAAGATGCATATTCACTTTGTAAGTAATGTTACTTAAACATTATTGGGGAAGTTAATCTTCCCCTTTTATTTTGTTTAAATAAGAATATAATATAGTATGAAAAGTAGGAAAAGTAGGAAATGAAAAATATCTCAAAAGATCGATTCATTGTCTCCGTAAAAGTTGGCGAAAAAGGTCAAATTATTGTTCCTAAAGAAGCTAGGGAAATGTTTAACATTTCTCCAGGCGATACGTTAATGTTTTTAGGAGACAAAGAAAAAGGCATCGCATTAATGAAAAGCGATGCAGTTTATGAACTTATGCAGAAAGGAGTCATAGGTAAATGAGTATTTTAGAAGTTAAAAATATAACCAAAGAATATCCTTCATTTAAGCTTGATGATGTCTCCTTCGATATTGAAGAAGGCTCAATTTGTGGATTTATTGGTCGTAATGGCGCAGGTAAAACAACCACTTTAAAAGGAATCATGGGACTTATTCATCTAAACAAAGGCGAAATTAAAGTTTTTGGTAGAGATATTTACGAACATGAAACCGAAAACAGACAAGAAATGGGCTTTACACTTGCCGAGACAATGTTCTACCCAGATGCAAAAATTGGAAACTTAACTAAAGTTACAAGTAAATTTTACCCAAACTGGAATCAAGATACTTATGAAAAACTTTGTAAAAGATTCTCATTAGATCAAAATAAGAAAATAAAAGAACTTTCAAGCGGTATGAAGGTTAAATATAACCTTGCTGTAGCTCTTTCTCATGGTGCGAAATTACTAATTTTAGATGAACCTACATCTGGAATTGATCCAGTAAGTAGAGATGAAATCTTAGATATTTTTAAAATGATTGTTAAAGATGGAAAAAGAAGTATTCTTTTCTCAACACACATCACTTCAGATTTAGATAAATGTGCTGATCACATTGTCTATATTAAAAAAGGAAAAATTATCTCCTCAAAGACAAAAGAAGAATTCATTAATGACTATAAGTACATTACTGGTCCTATGCCAGAATTCGATTCTGTTAAAGAATTTATTGTTTCTCACAAGGAAGACGGAAAAGAATTTACAGCCCTTATTCCAAGTGAAAAATCTAAAGGAATTTCCGCAAAAATTAAACAATCTAAACCAGATTTAGACACAATTATGGTTTATGAAGAAAGAAAGGATGATTTAGAAGATGAAACATTTGCTTTATAAAGAGTTCAAACTAGCTGTACCACCTCTAGCGTATTTACTCATCATACTTATGTCGATGTCTGCTCTTTCTCCGGCATTCCCTTCTTTTGTGCCATTAATTTATATGGCTGCAACATATACTTTCCTATTTATAGGAATGAATAAGACAACAACCACCAACGACTTATATTACACATGCACGCTTCCTATCAAAAGAGAAGATGTAATTAAAGCACGTGTGATAACAGTAGCTGTTATTCAATTATTTGAAGTTCTCTTGGTTTTTGCTTTTATGTCTGTTGCAACATTTATTTTTGATGCAAATAGCAAAGAATCTATGCAGGTTTCATTAAATATGCATCAACCAATTGCTTTACTAGCAGCATATTTAATCTCATTCTCCGTGTATGATTTGATTTATCTACCTTGGTTCTATAAAACCGGTAAAACTATTATTGCTAATATGCTTGTGGGAGTTATTGTAACAGCAATTATTGGTGGTGTATTAACCATGGTTCCATTCTTTGTCGCAGAAGAAATGTTTACTGTTGGACTTCCAAACTCAAATTATATTTTACAGTTTGGTCTACTTTTAGCGGCAATCGGAATCTATATTGCTATTAAAGCTTTAGTTATAAAATTATCCACAAAAAACCTTAAAAAATTAGATTTCTAATATGATTCAAAACGGAATTGATAAAGACTTTATTAAGAAAGATAAGTCACACGTGCAAAAGAAAACCAAGCTTACAATCATGTGCATGGTTTATAAAGATGATGGCTCTTTCTTGGTTGAAAATCGTTTGAAGAAAGATTGGCCAGGACTTACTTTCCCGGGCGGACACGTTGAAGATGATGAACTTATCGTTGATGCCGTTGTTCGCGAAATGAAAGAAGAAACTGGTTTAGAAGTTTCTGATCTGGAATCTCGAGGCTACATTGAATGGAACGAATTTGGAGATAACGTTAGACACCTTGCAATGTTGTTTAAAACTAAGACATTCAAGGGAAACTTAAAATCATCTAAAGAGGGTGAGATATTCTTTATAAAAGAAGAGGATATCGAAAAATATCCTCTCTCAAATGATTTCCTAGAAATCTATAAAAAGCTAAAATAAAAAAAGAGACTTTATGTCTCTTTTTTGTTTGTTCTCTAATTATTTACTGCTTTTGTCAGCAATAGTAAATACAAGACCTAAAGCACCATAGACAGCAATTACAATGCCAACAATGATCCAGAATGCTTTAGAAAAATCAGGAACTGCCATATAAAGAATTGCTAAAACTAAAGCAACAACGCCCATGACAGCATTGAGGATTCCTCCTGATGTTTCTTTGTGAGCAAGTAAGTAAATGCCATAGCAAAGAAGTCCTACACCTGTACCTAAAATAACAACAACTAAGATCTTAACAAATAATTCGAAAGAAATGTAATCAGCAAATAAAGTTATACCAATAGCAATTAAAACTAGTGAAACAATAAATGGAGTCGCAACAAGTTTTTCTTTTCTTGTTAATAAGTAAATGGTGTCTGCTAAAACAACTACACCTGCCACACATGCGACAACACCTAAATAAATATCAATTGCGTCTGTGCCAAAGATAGCAATAAGAACACCCATTGCTATAACAACAGCAAATGTAAGGATTTTAGATAATTTTTCTTTGTTCATTTTTGGTCTCCTTTCTTAAACCTGAATTATTTTATATCTTTATTTCTCATATGCAAGCACAAATGTGCGCACATAAAGAAAAAACCCAGGAATTTCTGGGAATTTTCAACAATTTTTATAATTAATATGCTCTAGCGAAGAAGACAACTTTCTTAGCTTCTTTACCACAAACTAAGCATTTATGTTCGAATGGTATTTGATCAAATGGTAAGCATCTTGCGGTTGCTTGATAGAGTTCTTTAATCTTGTCTTCACAAGCTCTATCGCCGCACCACATAACTTTTGCGTATCCACCACGATCAAGAATTTTTTCAAGTTCTTCAATAGAGTGTGCTTCTGTTGTATGTTCAAGTAGATACTTGAAGGCTTTTTTATACATTTCTTCGTGAATTACATCAAGAAGACGTAAAGCTTCTTTAACAACATCTGCGTCTTGAACCGTAATCTTTTGGCCATCATTACGTTTTGCTAGAACTGCAACACCTTGGCCAACGTCTCTTGGTCCAATTTCGACTCTTAGAGGAATTCCCTTCATTTCGTGTTCAGCAAATTTCCATCCTGGACTTCTATCTGAGTCATCAAGTTTTACACGAATTCCCGCTTTTTCTAGACAATTTTTATATTCTATTGCCTTTTTCATGACATCAGGATTCTTTTGCATAATAGGTACAATTACGACTTGAACAGGTGCTACTCGTGGAGGCAAAACAAGTCCGTTATCATCTCCATGAACCATGATAATTGAACCTAAAAGTCTAGTTGAAACTCCCCATGAAGTTTGGTGAGGAGTACAAAGTTTTTGATCTTTACTTTGGAAAGAAATGCCAAATGCTTTAGCAAATCCATCACCAAAATAATGTGTTGTTCCGCTTTGAAGAGCTTTTCCATCTGGCATAAGAGCTTCAATTGAATAAGTTTCTTTTGCACCAGCAAATTTTTCTTTATCAGTTTTAATTCCTTTAACAAATGGAACTGCAAGAAGTTCTCTGCCCATTTCATCGTAGATTTCAAGCATTCTTAAAGCGTCTTTTCTAGCTTCTTCTTCGGTTTCATACATAGTATGACCTTCTTGCCAAAGGAACTCAGAGCCTCTTAAGAATGGACGAGTTGTCTTTTCCCAACGCACAACGCTACACCATTGGTTATAACGTTTTGGTAAATCTCTATAAGAAGAAATTACATTTTTGTAATGTTCGCAGAATAGAACTTCACTTGTTGGCCGAATAATAAGTTCATCATCTAAAACGGCTTGTCCACCTTTAGTAGCGATTAAAGTTTCAGGTGCAAAACCAGCAATATGATCTTTTTCTTTTTGGAATAAAGATGCTGGAATTACCAAAGGCATATAAACATTTTCTACACCAACATTTTTAAATTTCTTATCAAGATAAGATTGGATTTGTTCCCAAATGGCATAGCCATAAGGACGATAAATAATAAAACCTTTAACGGATGAATAATCCATTAATTCGGCTTTCTTACATACATCTGTATACCATTGAGCAAAGTCTTGTTCTTGGGTTGTTATAGCTTCATTTTTAATATCCATAATTAAGCTCCTTTTCATTGTTTAAGATTTCTAATTTTTGTAACGATTTTACGTTGAATTGGCATGATATTTTCCGCTGGAGGTGCGATTGCATCCGAACATATAATTGGAACACCTAGTCTATAGACTAGTTCAACGATATCCCAGCTTTGAATGTCTAATGCGACAATTGGTTTTTCATAGTGAAGTAACTTCTCAATAAGTCCTTGGAATGAAGGTAAATTTCTACCGGCATTCTTTTTAGAAATATGTGTTGCAACAGATAAATTGAAATAGTCGAATGAACCATAAAGTGTTGGAGATAGAGTAAGAATATCGTCATCAATTTCAAGTGCAACTGCATAACCCTTAGATTTAAATGAACGAATAGCATTAATAAGAGTTTCTTCTTCATACTCATCAGGAAGAGCTGATAAGTCTCTTTCTTTTAAGACCAAAACGATATTAATATCGCTAACACCATTTGTATGTCCAAGTGATCTATTAACAAAGTTAATTTCGTTAAATGAAACTGGGAAGAATAATTGAACGTTCTCATCATTCTTTTCTTGAATGAAACGTGAAATTATATTTTTCGTAATTGTTGAGAAAAGCATCTTGTCATCTTCAGTTCTCATTGCGTAGTTCTTTAAAGTATCAATTTCGTGGAAATAAGAATCATAAGGAACTACAGAAGATTGATAAGCAACAACTCTACCACGATCAACATTATAAATAGGTTGGAAATAGTAACGAAGTTTATTATCCTCGATAACTTCTTGAACATCGGTCCTAAATTGTTTTCCTTGGTCATCAATTAACATTGTTTTTATATCATCAAAGTATGCGATTTGATTTTCACTATCCTTAGTTAAATCAGCAACCATAAGAGCGTTTTTGATTAATGTATTGCCATCTCTAAAGCTCTCACTATTTTCAATAACACCAATTGTGTACTCAATTTCATCTGAGTGAGATTTAATTAATAAGAATCTATTGATTCTAGATTTCAATGTATCTATAAAGGCATTAATTTCGGTTTTACCTTTAATATCGAAGTTTGTAACTAAAATCTGGCCAAATTTTTCTTCTAAAACATAAATGTTTTCAGATGTGAAACCAACCATAATATCTCTTAAGTCAGCATAAACAAGTTGAGAGATATCGCTTGTTTTTGTTCTTTTGTTATAGAAGTTAAATGCGAAAGTTGCACCTTTGCCGTTACTTGCAGAAATTTTCTTAAATAAGTAATCTTTTTTGACGAATTCAGGTTTATCACCTTTATGTTTTCCTTTAAATGTTGTTGGAAGTAAATGCGATTCAATAAAAATTAATTGTTTTTGATAATCTATTTTCTGAACTTCCAAAATTGAAGTGACTGTTTTCTTAGAAGATCTAATGTAAACACCGATTTCAAGAAATTTTGGAGTCTCTTCATTGTTTTCTAAAAGATTTCCAATCCAGTTAATTAGCATTTCACGTTCTTTTGATTTGTATTGATTGTAAAAAGAAGTGATTGAAGAGGTTTTTCGATCTCTTAGATGAGCAGAATTAAAATACTTAACTGTATCGTTTTTAATATCAATAACAAACACTCTCAAAGAATTTGAGAGATCTTTAATTTCTCTAATGTGATTGTCATCTCTATGGTTAGAAATAGCAAACAAAATACTAACTGCTATAAATGCAAGAAAAGCTAGTCCTGCGACAGACAGGAATACAATTTCTAACCATCCAATAGTTGCGACCTTAGCAAAACACATGCTTGTATTATATCGCATTACGCATTTTATACAATCTATGTTTAGAAAAATAAGTCCGGAAATCTATGATTTATTGCCCTTATCAAGTGAACAAAGTAATTTATATATTTTTGTAAGTAAAGTAATTGGTTTGTGTTATAATTTTCAGCGGAGGAATACCCAAGTGGTTGAAGGGGTCGGTTTCGAAAACCGGTAGTAGGCGCAAGTTTAGCAGGGGTTCGAATCCCCTTTCCTCCGCCAGAAATTAAAGAAAAAATCAGGTCACTATTTGGCCTGATTTTCTTTGTAATTTGACTTAAAAAATATTGGGGATTTTCGTATTAAAAATATCAAAAACACCAGGAAAACCCCAATAAAATAGCCAAGAGAGTCATATCCGAGATCGGCAAAAGTACCGGCTCTTCCATCAACTCCAATTTGAACCAATTCAGTTATTGCAGCGAGTGAAATTCCAAAACCAAAAGTCATCAACAATTGCCAAACAAAATAGCCAACTTTTTTATCCTTCACAAAAAGATAAAGGGCCCATGTTGTAAATCCTCCAGAAAGAGCAAACAAACCACAATGCCCAACTGCTTTTCTTAAATTAAAAGCAAAAGTAGGAAAATTCTCATTTGTTATAGTTTCAGGTTTGATGTCATTAATTACATCAGCAGCTGTATGCGCAATCGAATTTGATTCCTTTGCAGATACCTCACCATTTATAAATGCATTAATAAAAATAAAAAGATTAATCGCAAGTGCAATAGCGAAAATAATCCATTTAAGTACATTATATTTTTTCATTATTTAATTGGTCTCATATGGAATCTACCATAGACACCATGCAAAGTTTGGACAATAACAAAGCTATTTGGATCAAGTTCTCTAATTATTTGAACTGAACGTTTTATTTCAGATGTTGAGACAACCATATAAATCATTATTCTCTCGTTCTCAGTAAAACCACCTTTTGCGTCAACAACTGTCGCTCCATGAGGAATATTTGCAATAAGTAATTTTGCCAAATCTTTATTCGAAGTTGTGATTTGTATTTGTGCTTTCTTATTACGAACGTTGATTGCATCAATAACCAACATAACTGTTAATAAATATATAAAGGAGAATAACATACCACCAACAGCTGAGGCAAAGTCTTTTGAGGAGATTGAAGTAACAATAGCGAACGAGACAACAACAGTACCGTTAATGAACATTCCGTACTTACCAGCTAACTGCCCTTTTTTGGCAGAAATATAGAACGAAACTATGTCAAAACCACCTGCGGATGTATCAATTTTATATGCGATTGCGCTGCTTAATCCTGTACACATACCAGCAAATAGTGCACGCGTTAACATGTTTCCGTTTTTGTTAACAAATAATGCAACATTAGTGAAGAATTCACCTTTAAAAATATTTGTAAACAACGCTACTGATGCAACGTTAATAAGTGTAAAAATAGCAAAACGCTTTCCAACACCCTTAAATGCGAGAACCAAAAGAGGAATATTTATTGCAATGTATAAACCAGAAAGAAGCAATCTTTCATTTTTCTCATCAAGTTTCGCAAAAATATTGATTATTAATTTTATAACCTGAGCAGCACCACTTGAGCCACCAGAAACTAATGCAGGTGCAGGCAGGTCAGGTGTTGAAGCACCTACAAGTCCAGGTTCAAGGAAAACAACCATCCCAAATACGAAAATAGCAGCACTTGCTAAAGTTGCTAAAAGTGATAAACCATAGTCTAAAACATATTTTAGCCAAAGGTGATCGTATGCAATTGAGCTAAGTTTTTTTCGTAATAATTTCATAAAGACAACATTATTCTATACGTTTCTACGTATAATTCAACTAAATTTAATAGTTTTAATGAGACATAAATGTCTTCACAAATTTTGTATTGAGTCTATATAAATATAGTGGTAAAATATACGAGCGCTTCGTATCGGAGGTAGTAAATTATGGTAATTTTATCAGCAATCGGAAGATTCTTTAAAAAGATTTGGGACTGGATCAAACAAACTGCTTGGATCCAACCACTCTTAATTGTCGGAATTATTTTTGGTGTTATTTTCTCAATTCCTGCAATTGTAAACGCAGTTAAAAATGGCAAATCTGAGCAAGCTACATATAACGCCTACTTCAATAGATTTAAACTATCTTTAGATAATGAAGCAAAATCAGAAGCTGATGATTTTACTACCAAACTTTATGACGCAATGACAGGCGATAGCAAAGAATTTACTAAATCATACGGAAAAGAATGTGGTGAAAAATTCTTTGTTGCATTTGTTTCTAAAGACAAAAAATGCGAAGGTTGTAATGGAGCAAAAGAAGCCTTCTCAATCTTCGAAGATAAATTCAACAAAACTTCTTACTTTAAAAGTAAAGTTGATCGTAAAGAAGAGTTTAAATTAGTCACCATCTTTACTGATGATGAAAACAAAGATACAGATTCTTCAAAGAATGTTACTGCTTTCTCAGCATACCTTGCACGTCATCAAAACTTCTTTGAAAAAGCTGGTTCTGACGTAGCAGATACACCTTACTGCAATAGTTCTCACGTTGACTCAAAAACTCTTGATAGTTTCATTGATGCTGACGAAACAAACTTCTATGCTCCTACAATTTTATTAGTTGAGCTTGGAGAAAAAGCAACTCAAAACCATCATGATCAAGGTGTTACCGAACTTATGTTTGGTGTCGATGGCACAGATAAAAACGCAAAAGCTGATACTTTATTAGATTGTTGGAATCACACTGGTGACTTCTCCGATAATCCAGATATTGATTAATTTATAAATAAATTAAAAAGTAGCTCGTCGAGCTACTTTTTCTTATACATTTTTACAACTGACTCTGGCACCAAATTTGATATATCAACATTCTCGGAATATAGTCCATCAATCATACTACTTGATATAAATGAACTTTCTGAGTTAGCCATAAAAAACACAATATCGATTGATTCATCAATATAGTGATTAGCGGCGGCTAAAGAGAATTCGTATTCAAAATCAGAAACGGCTCTTAATCCTCTAATTAGATGAGTTGCACCAACTCTTTTTGCATACGAAACAGTAAGTCCTTCAGTTGAATCAACTTTAACACCTTCAAGATCTTTTGTTGCATCTTGAATCATTTCTACTCTTTCTTTAACAGTGAATCTAGATTTCTTTTCGTGATTCTCTGCAATTAAAACAATAACTTCGTCAAAAATTTCTAATGCACGTTTTAAAATATCAATATGTCCATTAGTAATTGGGTCAAATGAACCTGGATAAACTGCTCTCTTCATATTTATTTCCTTAATATATAAATCTTTGCTAAACCGTATTTGTAGAAGCGAACACTAGAGAATTTACTTTCATCAAGTTTTAATTCCTTCTCGCTTTCCAAAATGATTATACCATTACTCGATAAAATATTTCTTCTTATAAGCGTTTCCACAACGTCATTATAAACATCTAATTTATATGGCGGATCAGCGAAAATAATATCGAATTCCCGGGAATTTTCAGTTAAAAATGGTAAAACATCGTCTTTAATTATTTCAACTTTTTTCTCATTTAATTTTTCACAATTTTTCTTAATTGTTTCTATTGCTAAAGATGAATTATCGACAAATATTGCTTCCTTAGCGCCACGAGATAGAGCCTCTATTCCGTATGATCCAGAACCAGCAAATAAATCCAAAACTCTTGAATTGTATACTTTTTCGCCAAGTGCAGAAAAAACAGCCTGACGAACTTTGTCCATTGTTGGTTTGGTCAAAACAGTATTTGGAGTTTCTATTAATCTTGATCTATTCTTGCCACCAGTAATTCGAATCATATTAATTAAAAGGATTAAAAATTTCTTCGTTTATTCTATCATAAATTGCTCGAACTTTTTTGTATTGTTCATTGTACTTTTTAACGAGATCATTATTGTCTAATTCAAGCTTCACTTGATACAGGGCTTTTTGAGACTGTCTTGCTTCATCGGATTTTTCTCCAAAATATCGGCACGAATCTTCATATTTAATTTGAGCCATATCTTTTTTATAAGCAAGTTTCATAACTACTTCATCTTCATTAAGCAATTGGTTCAAACGCTCAAGTTCAACTACTTCTGGAAGTGATTCAATTTTTGCTTTAAGTTCACTCGTAATACTTAGCAATTTTTCATTCATGCGAATATGATACCAAATTATTATCATATATGATAGAATTTGATGTATGAAAAAGTTTTTCAAAATAGTTAAAGATACCAATCCAGAATTAAGAGCAAAATGCAAAGAAATTACAGAAATTACTCCTGAAATTATCTCTTTTGTAAATGAAATGCATGATTACTTAATTGCCTCCCAAGATGAAAAAATTTCTCAGAAATACAATATTCGAGAAGGCGTTGGTTTAGCCGCACCTCAAGTTGGCAGAAATATAAGAGCTTTGGTTGTTTATTTTGAAGAACAAACTGATGAGGGTGTTCATATTGTGGACCACCGCTTAATCAATCCTAAAATTATTCTTGAATCAGTTAAAGAAGTTTATCTCTCAGGTGGTGAAGGGTGTTTATCTGTTGATGTTCACCATGAAGGATATGTCTATAGACATAACAAGATACAAGTTAAGGCTTTTAATGTTCAAACACAAAAAGAAGAAATTATTACTGCTCGTGGTTACGAGGCAATTGTTCTTCAACACGAGATTGACCATTTAGACGGGATTTTGTATTACGATCGTATCGATAAGAAAAACCCATTTGTTCAAAAAGAAGACGCAATTCGTATATAGTAGTCTTGATTTAAGACTAAAGTTTAGTTTATAATAAAAACAGTTTTTAACAACGAAGATAATTCAATAACGGAGGAATTTATGGCTGTTTCTGAATCTCCAATTTCAATTTATGCTTTGGGTGGTCTATGCGAAGTTGGAAAAAACACTTATTGTATAGAATCTGAAAACTCCTTAATCATAATTGATGCTGGAGTTAGATTTCCTGGTGCCGATTTACCAGGTATTGACTATGTAATTCCAGACTATACTAAGTTAAAGAATTCTAGACAAAAAGTTAAAGCTTTATTTATAACACACGGCCACGAAGACCATATCGGCGCGATTCCTTTTTTAATTCAAAGTTTACATATTCCAGTAATTTACGCTCCTCGTTTAGCCATCCAACTTATTCGCCATAAATTAGAGGATATGAGGATTCGTGAGGAAGTAAAAATTCTAGAATATAAAGATGACTCCGTAATAAATGTTGATGAATTTAAAGTAAGCTTTTTCCAGGTTACTCACTCAATTCCGGATTCATATGGCATTGTAGTAGACACTCCACAAGGAAGAATTGTCCATACTGGTGACTTTAAAATTGACTTGACTCCAATAGGCCAAAAAATTGAGCTATCAAAGATAGCGAAAATTGGAGATGCTGGAGTTGACTTATTGCTTAGTGACTCCACCAACGCCGAAATTGAAGGTTATACACCAAGCGAAAAGAATGTTCTTCAATCAATTCAAGAAATCTTTAAAATCGCTACTGGAAGATTAATCCTTTCCACATTCTCTTCTAATATTTCGCGTATTCAGCAAATTTGCGAAGTTGCGGTAGAAAATAATAGAAAAATCGCCATTATCGGTAGATCAATGGAACATGCAGTAGAAGCTGCACGTGATTTTGGATATATAAAAATTCCAGACACATCTTTTATTCCAATTAACGAAATCAACGAATTTAAATTAAATGAAATTTGCGTTTTGTGTACAGGTTCTCAGGGAGAACCTATGGCCGCTCTTTCAAGAATTGCTAATGGTGAGCACAAAGATTTAAGAATAATTCCAGGAGACACGATTGTTTTCTCCTCAAGCGCTATTCCAGGAAACGGTATCTTTATTGATAGAGTTGTGAACCAACTTGTTAAAAAAGGCGGAAACGTTTTAGTTAATTCAGTTTTATATGCTGTCCACTCTTCTGGCCACCCATCAAAACAAGAATTAAGAATTATGCTCCACCTTATCCATCCTAAATATTTCATGCCGATTCATGGTGAATATAGAATGCTTAAAATACATGGCGCCATTGCTGAAACATTAGGTGTTCCTAAATCAAACATTTTCATTATGGAAAATGGTGATTCTTTGATTTTATCAAAGCACAAGATTGTAACCGGACCTCATTACGCAGCAGATCCTATTTATATTGATAGCAGAAATGTCGCGGGAACAAACCAAGCTGTTGTTAAAGATAGAGAAATAATGCAAGAAGATGGAATGATTGCTATTTCAGTTGCAATAAATTCTAAAACTCAAAAAATTATTGTTCCGCCAAAATGCATAACTAAAGCATTTTCTGCTGATGACAATTTAATTTCTAAAAAAATTGAAGATTTAGTAAATAAAACTCTTATTGAATTAATGGCAACAAAGCCAAATTTTGCAACCATTAAGTCAACAATAAAAAGAACAGTTGAAGTTTATGTTGAAAGAAAAACTGAAAGGAAACCACTAATTATTCCTGTGGTTATGGATCAAAACAAATGATTATTTTAGCTAGTGAGTCTCCTAGAAGAAGAGAATTAATTAAGAAAATTACTAAGGATTTTACGGTAATTCCTGCAAATATTGATGAATCTCAGTTACACATTCCAGCATGTGATTTGCCAGGAGAATTATCAAAATTAAAAGCTTACGATGTCTTTAATAAATACCCAAATGATAAAGTTCTTGCATGTGACACCGTTGTTATTCTAGATGGTGAGCTTATGGGCAAACCTCATACTGCTGAAAAAGCTAGAGAGATGTTGCACAAGTTATCAGGCAAGAAGCACGTAGTTATTTCGGGTTATACATTAATCTCAAAAGAAAAAGAAATTACAAGAACAGTTAGAACTTATGTTTACTTCAATAAACTAAGTGATGAACTAATAGAAAAATATATCGCAACAGGTTCTCCAATGGATAAAGCTGGAGCTTATGGTATCCAAGATAAAGAATTTGATTTAGTTAATCATATTGAAGGAAGTTTCGATAACGTAATTGGACTTCCAACAGAAGATCTTAAACAGCATTGGTTCTAAATAAAAAAGGATTCTAGTCCTTTTTTCTTTTGCTTATAAAGAACAACACCAAGACTATTATTAGAACAACTCCCGCGACACCAAGCGCGACATAAAGAGCATTATTTTTTAGCCATTCATTAAATGGAGATGATGCAGGATCAACGCCAAACGTTTTTAAAATCATTTATCGTTATCCTCACATGTATCACAAACAAAAGAATTCAATCTTCTTGCTCGAGGAATGAAAGTTGTCATTTCATCAGTGTCATAACCAACTTGAATGTGATTGTCATCCACCATTATTGGGCGTTTTAAAACAGTTGGGTTTTGTCTAATAAATTGTATCATTTCTGAAACGGATATATCATCAAGTTTAATGTTTTTTTCTTTAATAATTTTACTACGTAAAGAAATGATATCTTCAGTACCATTTTCGCTTTTCTCAAGCATTTCTCTAAGTTCTTTTTCGCTTAACCCTTGTCCAGTAATATTTTTCTCAATATAAGGTATTTGTTGTTCGTCAAACCACTTCTTAACCTTAATGCAAGAAGAACAAGATGGGGAAACATAAATCTTAATCATGCTTTTTATTGTATAGACAAATAGACATAAGTCAATAAAATTGACAGTGATTATTTAGTTAACTTATAATATTGGCATTACGCGAGGGAAAGCATTATGGATCACATTTTGAGCGGTATTAAACCTACAGGCCAATTAACACTTGGCAATTATATTGGGGCAATTAATAAATTTGTTAAGTTACAAGATAAAGGCGAATCATTTTTATTTATCGCTGACTTACACGCTTTAACTCTTCCAATTGATCCAGAAGTTTTACGCACAAATTCTAGAGATTTAGCGGCTTTTTATCTTGCAGCAGGACTTGATCCAAATAAGTCAAACATCTTCCTTCAAAGTGATGTATCCGCCCACGCTGAACTTGCAATAATTCTTCAAAACTACCTCTACATGGGTGAGCTTTCAAGAATGACTCAATTTAAAGATAAATCCTCAAAAATGAAAGAAGAAGCCATAGGCTTAGGTTTATTTGCTTACCCTGTTTTGATGGCCGCGGATATTGTTTTATATGATTCAAAAGTAATTCCTGTTGGCGAAGATCAAATCCAACACGTAGAGTTAACTCGAGACTTAGTAAAACGTTTTAATAATCGCTATGGAGACGTTCTTGTTATGCCTAGAGCAGAAGTTGCAAAAGTAGGCGCAAGAATTATGTCTTTATCAGACCCAACAAAAAAGATGTCTAAGTCTGATCCTAAAGGAGACATTTATTTAAAAGATGAACCTGCTGTAATTAGAAAGAAAATTATGTCTGCAGTTACAGATATGGAAGCTCATGTCCACTACGATCCTGAAAAACAACCTGGTATTTCTAACCTTATGACAATTATGTCATCACTTACTGGAAAATCTTTTGAGGAAATTGAAAAAGAATTTGAAGGTAAAGGCTATGGTGATTTTAAACGTGCTGTAGCTGACATTGTGTGTTCAGAAATGGAAAATCTACAAAAACGATATAAAGAAGTTATTGAATCAGGTCTTGTTGACAAGGTTCTTGAAAAAGGCGCAAAACGCGCAAACGAAGTTGCGTCAAAAGTTCTCGAAAGAGTCCAAAAAGCTGTTGGTTTATATCATAAATAATGAAAAAAGAAATCGAAAAAAGAGTTATAGGTTTCGATATGGACGGAACTCTTCTTAACGAAAAGAAGAAGATTTCTTTACGCACTCGTTTATACCTTAGAAAATTGTCTAAACAAGGGCATATTATTGTTCTTGCTTCAGGTAGACCATCTAGAGCCTTGCACACTTACTATGAGCAGCTCAAATTAAAAACTCCAATGATTTGTTATAATGGAGCTTATGTTTTTAATCCATTTGATGAAAAATTTCCTAAAATTGAGTTCGAATTTCCAAAGGAAATTATTATTGATGTTTTAGGAAAAATTAAAAAGCATATTAAAAATGTAATGTGCGAAACAGATACTGAAATTTGGGTTGATAAAGAAGATGAATATTTAGCAAAATTCTTCTGGTATGAAGGTATGCAAATTCATGTTGGAGAACTAGCAAAAACTTTAAATACAAACCCAATGACTTGCATTGTTCAAACACCAACTGCAATAACTGAATGTGAGGACGTCGAAAAAGCATTAGTTAAATATCCTCAACTAGGTGCAAGATTTTGGATTCGTTCACCTTATTTTGAATTGTTTTATAAATCGACTTCCAAGGGAAATGCTTTAAAACATATTTGCGAATATTATAATGTCCCGCTAAAAAATCTAATTGTGTTTGGGGATGCAACTAATGATATTGAAATGTTTGAAGTTGCAGGAACATCTGTTTTAATGAAAAACGCTAAATATGAATTCTTAAAAGATAAAACCACTATGGTTTCGATTAAAGATAACGATCATAATGGTATTTACCACACTCTTAAAAAATTACTTCGCTAATTTATCTAATAACTTCTGTTCGTTTTCAGGAAGTTTAATCTCAAATGATTTGCCACTTAAATAAGACAGGTGGCCTTTTATTTCTTTAAATGAAAGTTTATAAGCAGTTAAAAACTGATTTTCAAATTTGTATTTTTCTTTTATATCTCTATTTATTTTAAAATCACCGTATTTTGCATCACCAACAATCGGATAACCAATTGAAGCTAAATGAACTCTTATTTGATGTGTTCTTCCGGTTAGAATTTGCACATTAACTAAAGTAAAATCTCCGTAAAATCCTATTGATTTTGCGATTGTATAAGCATTTTTTCCATCTTTTGCAATTTTAACTAAACCAGTATTTACATCTTTCTTTAATGGAGCGTCTATATGTTTTTCTCCACTAAGTTTTCCGACAACTAAAGCTTTATATTCTTTAATTATTTCTTCTTTTTCTTTAAACAACTCTTCTAGTTCTTGAAGGGAGATAAGATTTTTTGCGAACACAACTAAACCAGATGTATTTCTATCTAATCTATGGGCCGGTGCAGGAGTAAATCCATGATCATCCTTTGGGTTATATTCGCCTTTATAATAAAGATAATTAATTACTTGGTTCGCTAAGGTTAGTTTCTTTTCGCCCTCATCTCCATGCACTAATAATCCACGTGGTTTGTTTATGATTAAAATATTTTCGTCTTCATAGACAATTTCGTGATTAAGGTTAACCTTTTCAATTTCTTTTGGTTTATTGAATTCTTCTATTTGTTGATCTGTTACATAAATAGAAAGTTCTTCGCCTTCTTTTAAAATGTAATTTTCTTTAACCCAGTGTCCGTTAATTTTAATGTCTTTCTTTCTAAAAAGTTTGTAGATAAAAGATAAAGGAGCTTCATTAAGAAACTTCTTAACATACTTATCTACTCTTTGATTTGCTTCTTTAGAAGAAATAGTAATCTTTTTCACAATATTGATTATACTTTTTTAAATTAGTAATGTATAATACTTCTCGCATCTGGAGAATTACCCAAGAGGCTGAAGGGGCGGGCTTGGAAAGCTCGTAGGTTCCGAGAGGGGCGCTAGGGTTCAAATCCCTAATTCTCCGCCACGTAGATTGAAATATCCCCAAGGATTTTGTCCAAGGGGATTTTTAAATGCCAATCATATAAATCGGACAATACCAGTTGTCTGCATTTATCGGGAATAAATCTTCTCTTGAATCAATCACTATTCCTTTCGAAACTGGCTTCCCATATTTTTTTAAGAAATTGAAATTGAAACTACTGTTAGCTGGATTAATGCCTTTTTTAATCTCAATTGGAGATATATGATCCACATAATCAATGATTAAATCAGCTTCTTTTTTATCTTTATCGCGATAATAATAAAAGTTTCTTCTATAATCTACACCAGCATTTATGTAGCTTTTAATAATTTCACTAACAGCATATGTTTCGTAAAAAGCACCATTCATTACACCGTTTTCAAGCATTTCGGCATTTGGCCATTTACATAAGTATGCACACAAGCCAGTATCCATGAAGTAAAACTTAGGGGTTTTGGTTATTCTATCAGACATATTTTTTGCATATGGTTCTAACAAAATAGCAATTCCCGAAGTAATTAAAATAGAAATCCAGTTTTTAACAGTTCTCACATCAATACCTATATTTCTTGAAATATCATCATAATTGATTTGTTGGGCGGTTCTTAAAGCCATATAGTCTAAAAATCTTAAGAAGTCACCTTCTTTATCTACATTAATTATCCTTTTGACATCTTTTTCGATATATGTGGCAATATAAGAGCTAAAGAAAGTATCTCTATTTAAATCTTTAGCAATATATTCAGGCATTCCACCTTTAAATATTCTTTCAAAGATTTCCTTGCGACTGCGATAAAGATTTTTGTCTTTGACTTTGGCGTATTTTGCTTTCAAACAATCTAAATCAGGGTTAAATATGTTTCCGTCTATTTCTTCTAACTCATTATTTGCTAGCGATGCCATATTCAATATTGCAGTACGACCTGCCAGTGATTCAGATACCATGTTTTGTAATTCAAACTGATTGGAACCAGTTAAAACATACATGAGTGGAACTGGCACATTGTTTTGCAAACATTTATTCTTCTCGCTATCCACCACTACTTTGATTGCATCTAGAAGAGGCGAGGCTTTTTGTATTTCGTCGATAATAATCGGCCAAGGATGCGCTTCTAAAAATAGCTTTGGGTTTTTATTTGCCAGCGTTCTATTTTCCAGATTATCCAAAGAAACAACGGCCATTTCTTTTCCGAATACTTTGCCAGCAGTTGTTGTCTTTCCGACTTGTCTAGCACCATAAATAGTGATGACAGCATATTCGTTTTTTATCTCATTTAGTTTTCTTTCAATTGTTCTGATATATTCCATATGATTCAACCTCAATCATATAATACAACATATTTTCGACCAAAACAACAGTGCAATGCTATTTTAGTCGTAGTTGTATGTTTATCGACAATTGGACTTTGAAATTTATTCATTCATCGACAATTGGAGACATCATCGATTGTAAAGACACGTACGAAAAGGTGCGTGTTTTTTCTTTTTTTGCATTATTTGCTACATTTCTTAATAATTTTGCTATCATTTTTTCATGAATAAAAATATTGTCTATTTTAAAACTAGAAACGAGTGGAGAGAGTGGCTAAGCAAAAATTTTGAGAGTGAAAAAGAAGTTTGGTTTGTTTTCCCAACAGTTTCATCTAAAGAAATAGGCGTTTCATATAATGATGCAGTTGAAGAGGCACTTTGCTTCGGTTGGATTGACGGTGTTGCAAATACTTTAGATAAAACCCACCAATTAAGACGTTTTACTCCAAGGAGAAAAAACTCTACATATTCAAGACTAAATATCGAACGTCTAATCTATTTAGAGAGTCAAAATATGATTCACCCAAAAGTTGAAGAGAAAATCAAAGAAATAATAAATAAGCCCTACGTATTCCCAAAAAGGATAATCAACAAGCTTAAAAAAGATCCTCAAACTTGGGAAAACTTCAATTCGTTCACTGAGTCATATAAAAGAATAAGAATAAGTTACATTGACGACACAAAAGATCGACCTGAAGAATTCAAAAAAAGATTAAACAATTTCATTAAGAAAACGAAAGAAAATAAAATTATCTCAACTTATGGTGGGGCAGATAAATATTATAAATAAAAGACACTACTAAGTGTCTTATTCTTCTATTTCAATATCAGGTTTTTTCTTGCGAATTTTGATATTAACTAACATATTCATCAATAAACCCGCAATTAAAGCAGTTGCAACTGGTGAAAATTCGAAATATTTAAATTGGAGTGTTAGCCCACCAATGCCTGTTACAAAAATTGTAGCAATAACAAATATGTTTTTTTGAGCTCTTAAATCAACTTTTTGAAGCATTTGGAAACCACTAATTGCAATAAAGCCATACAAACAAATTGAAATACCACCAACAACACAGCTAGGTATTGTTGAGAAAAATGTCATTAATGGGCCGAAGAAGGAAACAACAATACCAATTATCGCTGTTGCAACAATTGTTATTACAGATGCGTTTTTCGAAAATGCTAAACAAGAAATTGATTCTCCATATGTTGTATTTGGACAACCACCAAATGTCGCGCCAATCATAGAACCAACTCCATCTCCCATTAATGTTCTTGAAAGACCAGGGTCTTCCAGTAAATCATTTTCAATAATATGAGAAATGTTTTTATGATCTGCAATATGTTCAGCAAAAACAGCGAACGCGACAGGAACGTAACTAGCAACAATTAAACCAAAATAACGCCAGAATTCCTGGGAATTTTTAAAAGATTTTGCACCTTCTATAGCTTTTAAGAAGGTCAAATCCGGAATCCATTTTATATTCTCAAATGGTTTAAAACTAATTATTTGAAGAGCTGGTGTATTAGTAGCATTTCCAATAAGAGTAAAAATTAAAGCAACTAAGTATCCACTTAAAATACCAATCATAAATGGAATGAGCTTAATCATCTTTTTGCCATAACTTGCACAAACAACTGCGACAATTAATCCAAATAAACCACAAAACATACAGATATAAGGATTTGCAACACTTGCGCCGCTACTATCTAAAACATTTCCTAATGTTAGGTTTTTAATTGCGTTTGGAGATAATGTTAAAGCAATAATTGCAACTGTAGGGCCAATGATTACCGGAGGCATTAATTTGTTAACCCATTTTGTTCCGGTAAAATGAACTATGATTGATAAAACAACATAAACAAGACCTGCTAAAACGGCGCCTATTAATAAACCTAAATAACCAATAGAAATTGCTGCAGCACCAGCAAAGGCAGCAGACATTGAACCTAAAAATGTAAATGAAGAGCCTAAAAATACAGGGCTTTTAAATTTTGTTATTAATAAATATATTAATGTTCCAATTGAAGCACCCAAAAGAGCGGCTGATTGACTCATCCCGTTTCCAACAATCAAAGGAAGAGTAATTGTCCCAGCAAGAATAGATAATAATTGTTGAAATGCAAAGACTACGAGTCTTCCAAAACTTGGTCTATCTTTTACTTTATATAAAAGTTCCATATTTATTCAGGATGTTTTGATTCAGAAATGTATCTGTCAATTACTTGTTCAACAATATTTTTCCAAGGAATTGGGATTGTTTCTGAGGCTTTCTTTCCAACTTCTTTCATTCTTCCAGAAGCAAAAGCTTCTTTAATTCTTTGCGACATTGATTCAACATTATTTTCTGCTAAATAACCATTTTGATCGTCAACAACAATTTCAGCAGCAGTCGAACCTTTAACTAGTAGTGAAGGTAAAGATGCCAAAGCAGCCTCTCTAACAACTAATGGGGCATTATCATATAAAGACGGGAAGAAGAAAAGGTCGCATAATTCATATAAACCAAATAAAGCTTTTCTACTTCTAATTTTGCCAACGAAAGTGACTTTGTCACTTACACCTATTTCTTCAGCATACTTTTTAATTGCTTCTGCATCGTAGCCAACACCAACAATAATTGTGTGATAACTATCATCTTCGTCACATAAAGCTTTGGTTGTATCTAAAACAAGTTTTAGATTTTTATGCCAAATTTGTTGACCGACAAATAAGAAAAGCTTTTTGTTTGTTGGGATATTATAGTTTGCAATTGCTTCTTTCTTATATTCTTCAATATTTCCTTCTGGCATATTTTCAACACCATTTTCCATAACACCAATATGGCCGTTGTATCCATATGACCTAAGTGTTTCGCCAGTAGACGCACTGCAAGCCCAAACACTATCAACGCGGTGATAGAAATGGAGAATATATTTCACCATAATTGAAGCGAGCAATTTGCTATGAGTTAGGTGAAGTGTGTCGTCATAATATTTAGAATGGAATGTTGTAAAAACAGGTATTTTTCTTCTTCTAGCATATCGTTGCATCATCTTTCCTAAGATCATAGGTGAGTGAATATGAATAACATCAAAATTATAAGAATCCAGGTGTTTTTTAACCTTTCTAGACATAAAAGGTTTCACTGATTCAAACGGGATACCAGGAACTTTAAACTGTGGTAGTCGATATACTTCATATGGAAGTTTTTCATCATCAGCACCTTTAAGATTTGGCGCAACAACTACGACACGATGACCCATTTTAACCATCTCTCTAGCGTATTGATCCATGGTTCGAATAACACCATCAATTACAGGGAAAAATGCATCACATGCTAGGCATATGTTAAGTGGACGCCCCGCTGGGACTTCCTTTTTATGCATATAAGTATTTTTAACAGCAGTTCGTAAAACAACCACAAGTCCAATTACTATCCAAGAATAGTATACTAACGCTCTCCAGAAAATCATGGCCCAGAATAATGCGCCTGATGGAAGAGCGGAGAAAACTAAATAGAATGATCCTTCAGCAACACCAGAATTACCAGGAGTTGGAATAATGGTAATAGCAAGATAAATGTTTACTGTTATAGCGAAAATAGTCCACCAATCTCCTTCACCTCCGAATGCTCTAATGCAGAAGAAAGGAATCGATAAAATTGACATTTGATAAACAAAAGACCAAAACATTGTTGGAATCAAAAATGTTGGTCTTCTAATGGCTTGTTTGATTAAGTCGGTATATTCCATTATACCTTCAAAAACTCTATCATGAGCGGACTCATAGTCTTTGACTATGTGCATTTTATGCCCGAGCTTTAAAAAGGCCATGATTAAGGCAGTTATTGGTTTTGGAAAAAGAGCGAAAGCTACAATAAGAAGCGGGAAAAATGAATAGAACGCCAAACCAATGTATGCCATGATTCGAAGTGCTAAAACTGATTCAGGAATTTCTGTCGTATATGGCGAAATTATTAAGACTAAAATAGCAATAATAATGAATGCAACTTGTTGTGACAAGAAACCATTCATTGTAACACTTGTAGAAACTCCCCCAGGGTAACCTCTTTTATGCAAGAAGTGGATTTGGAAAGGTTGACCTCCTGCACCTAAAGGTGTGATATTATCGGCATATTTACCATAGGTAGCAACTTGGAAAGCGCCTCTTCGATCGAGTCTTCCTGCACCTGAAAGAAGCATCCTTCGATACTTCATATATTCAGCGAAAAGAGCAAGACCAAAGACAACAATAGCTGAAACAGTGAACCAAGGGTGCATGCTAGAAATTTGAAGTTTATTCTTACCAACACCACCGTTTGCAGTTAATTCTCTACCTACAATAAAACCAACGATTCCGAGGTTTAATAATATAACTAAAATTAGAGTAATAAATCGACTCTTTTTCTTCTTTTTTGAATGAATATCTTGAACAGCTTGATTTTCTTTCATTTTACAATTGTTGCTCCAAAGCGAATATAATTGTAAAGCATATTAGGTATATAAGCAAAGAATATTATTCTTTTCGCCACACCATTTTATTAACAACACCAACGTAAGACTGGATCAGTTTTACAACTTTATCAGATACATTTGTATCAACATAATTATCAACAGGTTTACAGCCTTCTTTATTGTTAATTGCAACTTCAACAGCCTGTAATAAATTTTTCTCATCAATTCCAGCTAAAACGAAACATGCTTCATCTAAAGCCTCTGGTCTTTCAGTTGATGTTCTTATACAAACTGCTGCAATTGGTTTTTTAATTGAAGCATAAAAACTTGACTCTTCAGGTAAAGTTCCTGAATCAGAGACAACACAAAAAGCGTTCATTTGTAGATTATTATAATCATGGAAACCTAAAGGTTCATGCATCACAACTCTTGGATCGAGTTTAAAACCGCTTGATTGAAGTTTTTTTCTACTTCTAGGATGGCATGAATATAAAATTGGCATATCGTATTTCTTTGCCATAGAGTTAATGGCGTTAAACAAAGAATTGAAGTTCTTTTCAGTATCAATATTTTCTTCTCTATGAGCAGAAAGAAGTATGTATTTTCCTTTTTGAAGATTTAGTTTTTTAAGTATATCACTTGATTCGATTTCCTTAAGATTTTCAGTTAAAACTTCAGCCATTGGAGAACCTGTTACATATGTTCTTTCTTTAGGAAGTCCACAATCGGCGAGGTATCTTCTCGCATGTTCGCTGTACGCTAAATTGACATCAGAGATTATGTCGACAATTCTTCTATTTGTTTCTTCAGGAAGACATTCATCCTTGCATCTATTTCCAGCTTCCATATGGAAAATGGGAATATGAAGGCGCTTTGCGCCTATGACTGATAAACAAGAGTTTGTATCTCCTAAAACAAGAACAGCGTCTGGTTTAATTTCAGCCATAAGTTCATATGATTTAGCGATTATGTTTCCCATTGTTTGACCAAGGTCAGCACCAACTGCATTTAGGTAAACATCAGGATCGTTTATTTTTAAATCTTTGAAGAAAACTCCGTTAAGATTGTAATCATAGTTTTGCCCAGTATGGCATAAAACGGTGTCAAAATATTTGCGGCATTTATTAATGACGGCGGCTAACCTAATAATTTCTGGGCGTGTTCCAACAATTATTAATAACTTAATTCTGCCGTCATTTTTAAATCCTAAAAATTCATTTGTCACAAATTTGACACATTCGCCATCTTTTAACTTATTGCAGAGCTTTTCATTTGTGGTTCCATCATTCTCATATCTTTGATATGTTCTTAATGAAACTCCAAGTTTTTTTGCGGCTTCAACTTGCGTTAAGCCAATTTTTTTTCTTAATTCTAATAACTTTTCCATGTCAAAATAATACGACAAAATTGCGATAATAGCAAGTAATATTATAGCACTAGCAAAGAAAAAGACGTCGAGATGACGTCCTATTCAATATCTACATTTTCTCTAAACGTGTCGGGTGTCTTATCTGAATACACTTCCGAAATCCACATTAGAGTGGCAGATTCTTTATTACCAACGTTTTTAATGTCGTGTGTATAATTTGGACTAATCTTCACTTTCACAGATTTATGTTCATGTTGGTCAAAAACTAAAATCTCTTTAGAATCTATTTTTCTTAAGCGAGTAACACAATGACCTTGAACAGTCATGAAAATTTCATTTTTGTAAGTGTGATAATGCCCACCTTTTACAATGCCTGGAAATGATTTATTTATGGAAATTTGTCCATATTTTGCATTTTTATACACTTCTTCAAACGATCCTCTTTGATCTTCTGCAAAGTTATAACTATACGCATCATCTTTTAAATAATCTAAAAAGGAAATGAATAATTTATATTCGAAATCTGAGTTGATATCAGGCAAATGTTCATCACTCTCCACAGAGTTTTTAAAGCGCTTTAATGTTGAGGCTAAATTTCCAAGCGAACAATCATAAATTGGAACAACTGACAAAATAGTTTTAGAGGGTTTAATATGTCCACTTATACATTTTATAAATGTATCAATTATATCAGAAATGTAATTATAATGAACAATATAATTTGGGTCTCTTATCTCAATTGGAAGATCATGAGCAATGTTGTACATAAATGTTGCAGCAGCACTATTGTAATTTGGTCTGCACCATTTTCCGAACACATTGGCTAGTCTAAAAACATATACAGGAAGGTTTGATTCAAATAAATAATCCTCCCCCATTTTTTTTGATTTTCCATAGTCGTTATCAAGAGCAGCTTGAGTAGAACTAGACATCAAAATAGGGATGTTTTTCCCAGAAATTTTCAGGAAATCCACTAGTTTTTTAGTAAAATTTGTATTTCCATTATAAAACTCTTCAGTAGTTAAAGGTCTATTAATTCCTGCTAAATGGATAACAAAATCTGCTTCCTTAATATAGGCTTTTAAATCGTCTTCGGTTTTATCTAAATCGTACTCAAAAACTTCATAGCCTGCTTTTTTTAAAGCTTTGGTCATGTGTTTTCCAATAAAACCATTTGCACCTGTAACAAGGATTTTATTCATGTTGTCTAACCGGTCCACCAAATAATTCTAACTTCTTTAAAAGTTTTTCCATTCCAGCAACATCGAGTCTGCCTGTGTTGTGTGAAGTATAAGATTCACCAAGGTTTAACTTCTTATTACCTTTAGTGAAATATTTATCATAGTTAAGATTTCTATTATCGGCAGCAACCCTAAAGAAATTTCCCATATCTTCAGCGCGAAGCATTTCTTCTTGAGTAACTAGTGTTTCGTACAGTTTTTCTCCATGACGGGTTCCGATATAAGAAATACCAGTTTTTGACTTTGTCAAATTTATAACTGCTTTAGCTAATGTTTCAATTGTAGCAGCTGGTGCCTTTTGGACAAATAAGTCACCTTGTTCACCATGTTCAAATGCGTATAAAACTAAATCGACTGCGTCATCAAGAGTCATCATAAATCTAGTCATTTCTGGATTTGTAATAGTTATAGGCTTTCCATCATGAATTTGTTGTAAGAATAGAGGAATAACAGAACCTCTAGAAGCCATAACGTTTCCATAACGAGTTAAACAAAGCACGGTGTCATCTTTAAGAAGTTGTCTTGAACGAGCAATAACATTCTTCTCCATAAGTGCTTTTGAAATACCCATTGCGTTAATTGGATAAGCGGCTTTATCTGTAGATAAGAAAATAGCTTTCTTTACATGGTTTTGTACACAAGCGGTAATGACATTATCTGAACCAATTACATTAGTTCTAACTGCTTCCATTGGAAAAAATTCACATGAAGGAACTTGTTTTAATGCAGCAGCGCTAAAAACATAATCAACTCCCTTGAAAGCATCAATGATACTGCTTAGATTACGGACATCGCCAATATAGAATTTAAGTTTTTCGTTATTATATGCTTTTCGCATATCATCTTGTTTCTTTTCATCGCGCGATAATATTCTTATTTCTTTAATATCAGTATTTAAGAATCTATCAACAACGGCGTGGCCAAAAGAACCAGTACCTCCAGTTATTAATAAAACTTTATCTTTTAAAATTGATGTATCTTTTGCTGCGTACTCATTTAAAATTTCAATCATTCTAGTTAGTTTTAAATGATCAGCTTTAGATTCATCTTTTTCATATGTAACATATGTTCTTAAAGAAGTTCCAACAACTTTTGCTGCTTCTTCTTGGGTTAATTTGCAATTTTTGCGAGTTTCTTTTAATGTCATAATTTCACCTCACTCATGTATACATAGTATATTATTTAATTAAAATGTAAAGAAAAAGTGCAGAACTTGCATATTACAAATTACTGAACAAACTCGCAAAAATTTGGTAAAATTAAAGCATGCATAGAAAAAGTTTGTTATTGATTCTATCTGTATTCGCTCTCTCATCATGCGATCTTCTTTCAATGGTTGGCCTTAAAAAAGAAAACACTGACCAAACTCAAGTAAATGAAAAAGAAGAAAGTGATGACAATCAAGAAAACCACAGCACTACAACAGACGACAATACTGGTTCTAATACAAATACAAACGACGATAACACTGGTTCCAACACCCAAGTAGATGATACCGACGAAACTGAAAATACCCCATTTTCGCTGGAAAATTGGGAGAATTTTTCGTTTCATGAAGGAAATGAACCTGTTTATAACGATTATTGGACTTTCTATTATGGATCATCAAAAAATCCAAATGGACGTCTATGGCAAAACCCATCTGAAAATAGTTCATATTCAGGAGTTGAATTTGTTAAAAACTGCCAAATAATTTCGCCTTTATTTAATTCTTGGACAAAAATTGAATGTAGATTCACATTCTGGTTTAGTAGTCATACATCAAGTAGTTATAGTGCGACAGCAAATCAACCGCAATTTAAATTAGAAAGTTATGATTCAAATTCAACTTTACTTGAGACTCAAAACATTGAAATAACAAAATCAAATATCCCAAATAATAATTCACCTTATGTTAAACAGATTTATATAACTCAACCAACTGCTACACACTTTATATTAAAGTGGAACAACTACATTGCAAATGGTTCAAGTGGCTATTCCGCAATACTGTGTGATGTTGGTTTAAAGGGCTGGCCTTACAACTAAAAAGGTGTGCAACTTTGCACACCTTTTAAATTTAACAAATTTATTTAGCTTCGACTTCTTCGGCTTTTGGAGCTTCTTCAATGATTTCGACAGCGTTTTTAACTTCAATAGTTTTATTGCTTTGGGCAGCAATACGTTGTTCTCTACGAATCTTCTTTTCAACCTCTCTATCGGCTTTTTTAGCATTGAATACTAAGACACAGATTGCTAAGACAACGCCAGCGCCAATAAAGATTAAACCTAAGAATCTGAGTTCAAAGTGAATTGCTTCTTCAAACTTTTGAATAAAGTTTTGTTCAGCTGGTCCGGTAACGTGATAACCAATAATTCCAAAGATAACTGCAATTAATCCTAGGAAGACAAGGAAACCGGCACCTAGATACCAAATAAATTCTTTAGTAGTAACTTTCTTCATAAAATATTAAGCCTTTGCTCCTTGACCAGCTTGCATCTTTTGAATTTCTTCAGTGAAGTGTTGCATAAATGGTTCATAAACTTCTTTCCATTTATTTTCCCATTTAGCAGTTTTCTCACGAGCAATTTTCTTAACTTCAATAAATACATCACCGAAGTTTTTGCCTGCAGGAAGATCTCTACGACCACCAGTCATTTCAATAAGAGCAAATAATGGGTCAATAACTTCATAATATTCAGCACTCTTAGCTTGAGCATTCTCCCTAGAGAAATGGAATAATTTAACTAAACGATTAATATCATTTTGAATGAAGTTTGATTGAGCAGTAATTCCACCTTTTGCTTCTTGTCTTGCTTTATTATATTCAGCAAATTGATGATCGAGTTCTTCAAGCATCAACATATTAACAAGTCCACGATAGAAGTATTCTTCTGAATCGATAACTTCTGGATAAGTTGGCTCATCATATTGATCTTTGCTCTTAGCAGCATTAACGTGAGCTGCAACAATTTTACGAACTTCTTCGTGAATTGGCATAACTGTTTCGAAGATTGTAATAGCTTGAGAATAATCAACTCTAAGTTCATTACCATCTTGTGAAAGTTTTACAATTGTTGAATTTTCAGAATAGATGGTATCAAGAAGTTCTTGAATCTTAGCGAGAAGATTTTTACCAGCTTCCTCTGAATGTTCACAACAGTTCTTAAGTGGTGTGTTTTGAGTAATTTCGTTTGTAATAATTTCTTTACGTGCTTTGTAAGCATTGATATCGTAACTATCTTTTTTCATTGCATATTCAAGGGTGTTAAAAACTACAACATCGAATCTAATGAAACTTGCAATAGCGGCTGTATAATTATTCATAATTATATCCTTTCTGATTTAAATTTGAATCCCGTTAACGACTCTAAAGTCGCACGACATTATCTTATGATAAATGTCAATTATTTACAAGAAAAAGAAAAGAGAGGATTTTTATCCCCTCTTTAAGATTTACTAGTTTCTTATTTAAGTTCGTTCTCCGCTTGGAAGATACCATAACCGCCATCTTCACGTTTATAAACAACAGAGATTTTGTCATCTTCTTCATCTAAATAGAGGAAGAATGGGTGGTCAATTGCTTCCATTCTTGCGACAGCTTCTTCAACTGTCATTGGATCAAGATATTTAGTTTTAATACGAACGACTTCGTCTTCTTCATCAGAGACTTCTTCGACATCTTCGAGATAATCAAGAGCTAATGCTCTTCCTAAAGACATTTTGCCGTTTGAACGGTCCATTCTTGTCTTAAGTTTTCTCATTTGACCTTCAAGCTTATCAATAGCAAGGTCAACAGCGGCATAAAGATCATTATCAGATACCTCAGCTCTGAGATCCATTTGTGGTGTAAAGATAGTAATTTCAACCTTTGCTCCAACAGGATATGATCTGACTACTACGCGGCAAGAAACATCTTCGTTAATCACGAAATACTTTTCAAGTCGAGAAAGTTTTTTCTCAACAACTGACTTGATTGCTTCGGTGACGGTGATGTTCTTACCAATAATTTGGTTTTTCATAAGAAACCCCCTTTCCAAATTAGATATGTAGCTAATTACAATTATATTATCGCAAAATTATTAAAATAATTAAAGGAAAATCAAAAAAAGAAAGAGAGAATATTTCTCTCTTATCTTAATTTTTCTTTAATTTCGATTACCTTATCTAATCTTTCCCAAGGAAGATTAAGGTCAGGTCTACCAAAATGACCATAATTTGTTAGTTTATGATATTCAAAATTTGGATGAGTTAAAGCAAAATTTTTAATAATCATTCCTGGTCTTAAATCAAAAATATCATAAATGATTGAAACAATCTTTTCTTCATCAATCTTAGCCGTTCCAAATGTATCAACATGTACTGAAACAGGATAATTTTTTCCAATTGCATATGCAATTTGAATTTCGCATTTATCAGCGACACCTGCTGCAACAAGATTTTTTGCAATATAACGTGCCATATACGAACCAGAACGATCAACTTTTGTTGGGTCCTTACCAGAAAATGCACCACCACCATGATGACCTGCACAACCATAAGTATCTACAATAATTTTTCTTCCAGTTACACCAGTGTCACCAGCTGGTCCGCCAATGACAAATTTGCCAGTAGGATTTACCAAAACTTTAAAATCTGTATTTAGGCCAAATGATTCAACAACAGGGACCATAATATGAGTATGAACAAATTCTCTGAATTTGTCTAAATTAACATCAGGATCATGTTGGATTGACATTAAAACAGTTTCTACAATAGGTTTTGAAGGGTTTGAATAGTCAACTGTAACTTGTGATTTCATATCAGGTCTAGCGCCCTTAAATTCACCACTTTTTCTCATGCTTGTCGCGACTCTAACGAGCTTATGAGCAATTACAACAGGAAGAGGCATGTAGCCTTCGCTTTCATTAGTGGCATAACCAAACATAATTCCTTGATCACCTGCACCGATTTCTTCAGGCTTTTTCGCATCTACACCCATTGCAATATCTGGGGATTGTTCTTTTACTTTTATATCAATTTTTACAGAATCAGCATTAAAACCGTATTCATCTTTCGTGTAGCCTATATCTCTAATAACATCTCTAGCAATTTTTTCATAATTTGGTCTAGCATTTGATGTGATTTCCCCACCAATTAGACAATAATCAGTAGTAACAAAAACTTCACATGCGACCCTTGAATTAGCGTCTTCTTTCAAACAAGCATCTAAAACAGCATCAGCAATTTGATCGCAAACCTTATCTGGATGTCCTTCTGAAACTGACTCAGATGTAAATAAATTTCTTTTTTCCATAACTTCCACCTACCTAAATTAAATAAAAATGACTTCCCACCAAGGAAAGTCACTTTATTATTTAGTGGTTTCCGTCTTATCGCTCAGAGGGTGGGCCTCTGCTATGGAAGAGCACTTACTCGTTATTGAGAGTTGCTACCACGTTCTTTCATTCCATATTAACGTGATTCTTGATAAGAACTTGCATTTATCATACGCCCTCGCGTTTAATATATCAATAAAGTATATAGATAAAAGGATTAAATAATTTAGTAAATTTCACTGTAAAATAACAAAAATCCCCGGGATTTACCGAAGATTTTAGTAGTTTTTATATTTTTTTATTTTACAATTTCGCCTTCACATTTCATTCCACATAAACCAGCGTTTGATTCATCTGTATCAATGTGCATGGCAAGTGCGAAATCTTCGCGAACACGGATAACGACATCATCAAAAATGACCTTACGTCCTTCGTTTCCAGTAGCGACTTTTACGATTTGACCATTCTCAACGCCAAATTCTTTAGCGTCTGCAGGAGTCATGTGAATGTGACGTTTTGCAACAATTAAACCTTCAGATAATTCGATTTCTCCACAAGGTCCAACGATTTTAACTCCAGGAGTACCTGCGATATCACCTGATTCTCTTACGACTGCTGGTAATCCAAGTGTTCTTGCATCAGTTGCCGATATTTCAACTTGGTTTGCTTTTCTACATGGACCAAGAATAGAAACACCGTTAATTGTGTTTTTTGGACCAACAATACTTAATTTTGTTGTAGAACAGAATTGTCCTGGTTGTGAAAGCATCGCTTTTACTTCTAATTTAGCGCCTTTTCCACATAGTTTTTCTAAAGCTTCTTCAGTTACGTGAATGTGTCTTGCGCTTGTTTCAACTATAAATTTCTTCATATACTTGTATATCCTTTGCGAAAGTATTGTATCACTATTATTTCGTTTTTGCTTTATTTCTTTATTTAAAGAATGTAAACTAACACGGAAGGGAGGCATCAAAAATGGAAAATGAGTTAATTTCAACTGAACAAATTGAAAAATTAATTGATTCCAAAAATGTCAAAGAACTTAGACATGTTTTTGAGGTTGTCCCTGAAATTGATATTGCTGAAGCATGTGCTGACTTAGAAGATGTTAAGAAAATTGTCTTCATTTTGAAGACAGTAAAATCAGAATACACTGCTGAATTCTTCACAGATTTACCTGCTGAAGTTAAAGAAGAAGTCATCAAATGTCTTTCTGATGACCAACTATCTGAGATTCTTGAATCTCAATTTACAGACGATATCGTTGATGATCTTGAAGAATTACCTGCTAACGTTGTCAGTCGTGTTTTACGTAACGTTCCAAAAGAAAAACGCGCTAGTATTAATCGTCTTTTAAACTACAAAGAGGACTCCGCGGGTTCCATTATGACCACCGAGTTCGTCGTCTTGTTAGACGATGTTACTTGTGATGAGGCAATTCGACTTATCCGTAAAACTGGTAAAAATAAAGAAACAATTTATACCGTTTTCGTTATGGACAGACAACGTAATTTAGTTGGTACTGTTGACTTAGACGATTTGATTTTTGCAGATGGCGAAAAACCTATAACTGAGATCATGAATAAAGACTTTAACACAGTCAATGTAAATGATGACCAAGAAGATGTTGCTAACGTTGTTAAACGTTATGACTTAAATGCTGTCGCTGTTTTAAATAATGATGGACGTCTTGTTGGCATCGTTACTGTCGACGATGTTATGGACGTTATTGAAGAAGAACAAACAGAAGATATTTCCAAGTTACAAATGGTTACTCCATTAGAAGATTCGTACCTTCAAACATCCACTTTTTCGATGGTTAAAAAATGTGTTCCTTGGATTATTGTTTTACTTATTTTAGGAACATTTTCCTCATTGGTCTTATCACGATTTGAAGCTCGATTAAACGCCCTTCCGATTTTAGCTGCATTCATCCCAGTTATTATGGATACCGGCGGAAATGCAGGCGGCCAAACAATCGCTCTTATGATTCGTGGTCTTGCTTTGCAAGAATTTAGTCCAAAAGAGTTTTGGAAAATTATTAGAAAAGAGGCTTTATCTGCCTTAATTATCGCCTTATTTATTGGTGTTTTTGGGTTTATTTGGTTCTCATTAGAACAATACACAGGCATTGTTAGTATAGACAACGCATCAATTTGGGCTGGCAACTGTTGGACTGCTGATTTTGCTATTAAAACATTCAAAACTTCAGGCTTAGTCGCAGGAACTTTATCAATTGCCATTTTCTTGTCAAAAATGGTTGCTGTTGTACTTCCTATGGGTGCCGCTGCAATTAAGAAAGACCCAGCAATTGTTTCTCAACCACTATTAACAACTATTGTTGATGTTTCTAGCTTAGTTATTTATTTCTCAATTGCGGCTTTATTGTTCTCAATCTAATTTTTTACTTGTTAGAAGCAAACTTTAATAGTATATTATTTATCGCTGCAGTGATGGCGGAACTGGTAGACGCGTACGTTTGAGGGGCGTATGGGGTGACCCGTGTGAGTTCGATTCTCATTCACTGCACCAGTAAACGAAATAAAGAGAGATTAATCTCTCTTTTTTTATAATTTATTCTCGTGCATTAATTGGCAATTATTAAAATGCCAATTGTCAAAAATTGACTTTATAATTAACATTTGTTAATGTTATACGCGAGGTAAGTAATATGAAAAAAACTGAAAGACCTATTGTCGCTCTTATGTATGACTTCGATAAAACATTATCGAGAAGTGACATGCAAGATTATGGTTTTATTCCATCTTTAGGAATGACACCAAGTGAATTCTGGGGCGAAACTGGAAAATTCCAAGCCGCAACCGGAGTTGAAAGAATTCTCTCTTACATGTATACAATGGTCAAACTTTGCAAAGACAAAGGTATCAAATTAACTAGAGAAGCTCTTAATGATATGGGCAAAAAAATCCAATATTTTGATGGAGTTTCTACTTGGTTTGATAGAATCAATGCTTTCGGAGAAAGCTTAGGGGTTCAAATCGAACACTATATCATTTCATCTGGAACAAAAGAGATTCTTGAAGGATGTTCAATCGCTAAACATTTCAAATATATGTTTGGATGTGAATTCTATTTTGACCCTGAAACCAAAGAACCTGTATGGCCAAAACTCGCCATTAACTACACAATGAAAACACAATTTATTTATCGTATTAGAAAAGGCTCTTTTGACTTAACAGATGACACCACTATTAATACCAAAGTTGAGAATATTAGAATTCCATACACCAATATGATTTATCTAGGAGATGGAATGACTGACATTCCTTGTATGCAACTTGTTCAAAACAACTCTGGACACTCAATCGCTATTTATAGCGATAGAGATGAAAAAGCTCTAAGAAAATTATTAGCAGAAAAACGTACCAACGTTTGTGTTAAAGCTGATTATTCTAAAGGTAGCGACCTTGAAAAAGTTATTCAATCTATCATTCAAACAGTTGCTGCTGAATCATCACTTAAAGCTCAATCAAAAGAATTAGCAAATAAATTAGGAATCGAATGGAAAAACTAGCTGGCATTATATTGATGGCTGGTCTTTCAACTCGTTTTGAAAGTCCAACAAATAAACAGCTTTGCTTATTAAACGGCAAACCAGTTTTTTCCTATTCACTAGAAACTTTTAATAAACGAAACTTTGATGAACTCATCGTTGTTGTTAATTTAAATAACAGAAACGATGTTGAAAAATATATCAAAGATAATCACATTAAAGCCAAACTTGTTTTAGGCGGAGAAACAAGACAACAATCAGTGCAAAATGCACTATTGTCACTTTCTTTAGAAAGTGACGACATTGTTGTCATTCATGATGCGGCAAGACCTTTGGTTGATGTTTTTATAATCAATCAAGTCATAAAAGCTGCCCAAGAAACCGGAGCGGCAACCTCTTATTTGGAAGCAGTTAATACAATTGCAATCAGAAATGAGCAAGAGGAAATTGTTAAATTTGTCGATCGAAAAACAGTTGCTCAAATTCAAACGCCTCAGGCATTCAAATTTAGTCTTATTAAAGAAGCACACCAAAATGCATCAAATAAAGATGCAACAGATGATTGCTCACTAGTTATTTCTGGAGGTAACAAAGTTAAACTTGTTAAAGGCGATAAAAAATATCACAAAGTTACCACCATTAGTGATTTAAAATATCTCGAGGGATTATTGAAATAATGAAACAATACGAAATTGACGAAATTATTGAAGGTACAATAATCAACATCCGTGACTTCGGAGCGATTATGATTTTTGCCGATGGTAAAAAAGGACTACTTCATATTTCTGAAGTTGCTAATGTATTTATTAGAAACATCCATAAATATCTTAAGATAGGTAAAACCTATCAAGTAAAAATTATAGGTATTGAAGATGACGGATTTTTAAAACTTTCAATGTCTAAAATTAGTGCCGAAGAAAAAGAAGAATATCATAAAAACGGAGTTAAGAAAGTTAAAATTGATCCTGAATTTATTGATTACTCTGTTTTAAAAGAAAAATTAAACGAATGGATTTCTAAAGAAAAGGAAGAAAAACATGATTAAAGTATTAGATGAACATTTAGGAAGAAAAATTGACTACGCTTCCTACAAAAAACAAGTCGAAGAAATTAATAAAATGATTGATGACAAATCCGGTCCAGGAAATGACTATTTAGGTTGGCTAAACTACCCTTCTAGCATTAAGGAATCCGAACTTGATGAAATTCAAAAATATGCTGAAATTGTTAGGAAAAACTGTGATATTTTGCTAGTTTGTGGCATTGGAGGTTCTTATTTAGGAGCACGCGCTGCAATTGAAGCAATTAATGGTTTGCATTCTGACAAAAAACCTGAAATTATTTTCGTTGGACAATCATTTTCTTCTGACTATTTATATGAAGTAATTGAACATTTGAAAGGTAAAAAATTTGCTATTAATGTTATTTCAAAAAGTGGTACAACAACCGAAACTTCTATCGCTTTTAGAATTTTAAAGAACCTTCTAGAAGAAAAAGTTGGCAAAAAGGAAGCATCAAAGGCTATTTTTGCTACAACAGATAAAGAAAAAGGAGCCCTTCTAAAATTATCAAAACAAGAAGGTTATGTAAGATTTGTTTTACCTTCTGATATTGGAGGTCGTTATTCTGTTTTCTCTGCCGTTGGGCTATTCCCAATTGCTTGTGCCGGCATCAATATTAAAGAACTCATTGCCGGAGCAAAAGAAGCAGAAAAATCCTTAAAATCCCCTGAAATTTCTGCAAATTCTGCCTATAAGTATGCTGTTATTCGTGATGCATTATATCGCGAAAAATATGCGGATGAACTCTTTGTCACATATGAACCAAGACTTGTTTCTATTGGTGAATGGTTTAAACAATTATTTGGTGAATCTGAAGGAAAAGAACATAAAGGACTATTCCCATGTTCAGCTACATTCTCCACGGATCTTCATTCATTAGGTCAATTCATCCAAGATGGTTCTCGAGTTCTATTTGAAACAGTTTTAAATATCAAACACCCAAATCATGAAATCTCAATTCCAAAGGCTGACGAAGACCTTGATGAATTAAACTATCTTGCTGGCAAAAATATGTCTTTTGTCTCTGAACAAGCATTCAAAGGAACATTAGAGGCACATGCTGAAACTGCTAAAGTTCCAAATGTTATTTTAGAAATTGATAAACTTGATGAAAAAGGATTAGGTTATCTCTTTTATTTCTTTATGAAAACATGTGCTATGTCAGCATATTTACTTAAAGTAAATCCTTTCAATCAACCAGGTGTAGAAATCTATAAAAAGAATATGTTCCATCTCCTTGGTAAAAAAGGCTATTAATTTGTGTTTGACTATCTTATATCGTTTGATATAATTTTATAGCACGTTTGAAGTGTAAACGTGGATGTTTAGCTCAGTTGGGAGAGCATCGCCTTTACACGGCGGGGGTCAGGAGTTCGAGCCTCTTAACATCCACCATCTAAACGTGAAATAGTGGGTGAGTAGCGAAGTGGCCAAACGCGGTTGACTGTAAATCAATTCCTTCGGGTTCGGCAGTTCAAATCTGTCCTCACCCACCACTTAAAAAGTTAGAGATTGGGGTGTAGCCAAGTGGTAAGGCA
>DLBE01000043.1:0-15407 GCA_002494205.1 Caryophanales bacterium UBA7029 | reverse complement strand
ACAAGACTTTGACTCTTGCATTCGCTGGTCCGATCCCAGCCACCCCAACCAAACTAAGAAAACACCAAAATCGGTGCTTTTTTTATATCAATTTTCACTTTTTTAAAAAAAGTATTTGCCTATATATTCTCACATGTATATAATAGAAAAGCATTTTGTCGAGAAATGCACTTAAGTCTCCCGTTAGCTCAGTTGGCTAGAGCACTCGACTTTTAATCAAGGGGTCGGACGTTCAAATCGTCTACGGGAGACCACTTAAATGCCCAGGTGGCGAAATTGGTAGACGCAAGGGACTTAAAATCCCTCGAGTGAATAACTCATACCGGTTCAAGTCCGGTCCCGGGCACCAATGTACGCCACCTTTTACTTAAAAATAATTGGGGTGTAGCCAAGCGGTAAGGCAGCGGGCTCTGAACTCGTCACTCACTGGTTCGATCCCAGTCACCCCAACCAATAAATGAAAAGGAGAAAATAGATGAAGCTTATTAAATTCATAAAAGAAAATAAAATTATTACATTAGCTTTAGCTATCGTTATTTTATCATTTGTATTTTTAGCACTTCCTGGTCAATATGCACATTTCGAAGTTAGCAAAATAGGTTTAAAAACAACTTACAATTATTACTTAAGTGGTTATGAATGGATGTTCGCAACCGTTAAACATATTGGATCTTCTAAAGCAATTGGTACTCCGGTTGCCTCTGGCATTGCCGCATTAGTTATGTTAGGTCTTATATTTATAGGTTTATTATTTTCAAAAAAATCATCATTTGTTTCATTATTAGTAGTCCTTGCATTAATCACTGTTGCAATTTTATTCTTCACATCTTCATCTGCTTCAGCAGTACCATACAAAAATGTTTATGAATTAAGCGAAAACGGTGAATTTAGCAATATGTCATGGGTTCCATATGTTCTTGGATCATTAACAATGGCTACAGGATTATTAATGGGTTATAGAACATTCCTTACAATGAAAGATGAAGCAAAACATCCTACTCAACAAAAAGGACCAACATATTCATACTTGCATAAATAATTTTATTATTTTATAAAAAGACTTCGAATCATCGAAGTCTTTTTTATTTGATTTCCACTATTTCTGCTTTTCTATGTGGTTCTTTATGTGTGTATTCGTTCTTATGTTTTCGTTCATAGTTGAATACTTCGATTTCACCTTTTTCAGTTAATCTTAAATACATCGCATCACTCTTCTTATCATAGATATAGGACAAAAAACCTCTTCTTTCCATATTAAGAATATAAGAGCAAAGTCTTCTTCCCGGATAAGACAAAAGAGTTCCAAATGTCTTTAATTCAATGTATTTACGAGTCTCAGGATCGAGCTTTCCTTGAAGAATATTGTTTATACCTTTTGCAGTCGGGTATTTCTTAACTTTATTTAGTTCATTGACTGTTTGCAAAATCTTATAATGCGAGACAGTTAGTCTAAACTCGTTTGTTCTCTTTCTTCTTGCCATATTTAAATAATATAACACATTTATTGATTTAATAAATGAGAGTTATATAATATTGTATCTATGGACAAAACAATCGAATTAATTAAAGAAACTCTCGACAAAGTCCGTCCCTTCATTAATAGAGATGGAGGAGATGTCGAATTTGTTGATTTTATTGACGGCATTGTCTATGTCAATATGAAAGGCGCATGCGCCGATTGTATGCTCATTGATACAACTATTTCTGACGGAATAGAAATTATATTGATGGAAGAAGTTCCCGGAGTTTTAGGTGTTAAACTCGCTAGCGAGATGCCTGAGAAGAAATAGAAAAAACAACCATTTGAATCAATGGTTGTTTTTCTTAATTAGAATATTGGAGTGAAACAAGTATCTCCTCTATCCCATTCAGCATTTTTGACTTTGTCAATATCGTAAATCTTATAGGCAACTTCGTCTCTTAAGATTTTACCAGTACGAATCAAATCACTTTCTTGGCATTCCTTCAAAGGTTTAAATTGCTTTGAAAGTGCTAAATAATCAGTAGTTGCAATGTAATATTTGCTGGTCTCATTAATTGGTTGTAAGCTTTCAAATGTTCTATAAATAGCGAGCTGGCTTACATCCTTAATATGATCAATAATGTCTTGACCAGTAACTTGCACTAAAACGATTTCGTTATCAAATGGGAATGAACGATAAACATCATTATAAAGGATTTTTCCTTTATTAATATCTACTCTAATTCCACCTTTACTATTTGTTAAAGAACATATAATGTTCTTGCCAGCAATCTTGTAGCCTTTATTTTCACTTACAAATTTAACTGCAGATTCATGCATTGTTTTTGTAGCAATATTTGCGAGTGCACCATCAATAGCTAAATCATCATCGCATGAGCCTAATCTAATATTTTTAATTTTATCTAGTTCACTTGAATATGAATCCATAATTGTTGCGATATTTTTATCTTCTTTAAGTGAAGGTGCAACGTCGCTCATTTGATCCCAAGGTTCCGGAGCACATTCGGTTGAAACATATTCTTTAGTAGATTTATTGAATTTTAAAGCCATATGAGCAACTGATTGACCATAGTTTTCTGTAGCGGCTGCCGGTCTACCATTAACAGCACCCACAGTGTCCTCATGAGCATGTCCTCCGAAAAAGGCATCAATTCCGTTTATTACAGGGATATTACCAATTCCATCATGAACAAGAAGAACTACTGAATTACAAGCCTTTTCATTTCTAAGTCTTGCGGCTTCTTCTTCAACGATATCGACATAAGATGAGAAATTATAACCTTTAATTACGCTCTGCAAAATTGAATCTTCAAGTTCGCTACCAATAGCACCAATAACACCAATTTTATAATTTCCACGTTTTACAATAGTAGACTTTTTAATAAAGCTTGGCATTTTACCATTTTTAGTAATATTTGCACCTAAATAAGGAATGGTTGAAGTATTATACTTCAATTCAGCATTTTTCTTAAGCCATGCATCGGTCCAGTCAAACTCATGATTGCCAATAGCCATAGCATCAAAACCCATGTATTGCATGCAATAATTAACCATGTAACCACGAGTTAAATTAGATTCTGCGGATCCTTGGAACATATCACCACAAGAAAGAAGAACTGTACCACCTTTATTTTTAGCTCTCTTATTTTCAAAATAAGTGGACAGTTTCTTTAGACCAACATATGTGTGATCATCATTTTCATAATTAACTGCGCCATGGAAATCCGATAATTCATACAAATCAATGTATTCATAATCGCCTTCGGATCTAATTGCTCCAGTATTTCTTTTAGGAATACTTGGTAAATTTACTTTAACTTTATCAACATCGACTGTTGGTATGACTAAAGGTTTTTTAGTGCAACCAGTTAAAGAAAGAGCAACGAGTGGCAAAATAATTCTTCTAAATTTCATAATTTTTCCTCACTTATTATAATAAGAAATTTTCTTTTCGATTACAAATAATATAGCCGTCATGGTTATAGACATCTTCGCGATTATAACGTATCGGAGTACCATCAAATTTAAGAAGATAACCACCAGCTTCTTCAACAATAATTTGCATAGCGCAAGTATCCCATTCTTTTGTATTTGAAGAGAAACGATATGACATTTCAGCCTCACCTTTTGCTATTATGCAACCTTTTAAAGTAGCACCTAACTTGCGTTGATGTTTAATAATGTCGGAATGTTTTTTAATCATATCCATTTCGGTTTGATTTGAATGGAAATTGGACACTAATGTCGTAACATCTTTAATTTTATTATTACAATGAAGCTTTACAGGCTCTGCATTTTTATCTTTAAGATAAAAGGAACCTTCACCTTCAACTGCATAATAAATTTCTCCTGTTACCGGAACCAAAATAACTCCGAGAACCGCTTTATGCTTGTAAGAAAGCCCAATATTCACAGTAAATTGGTCATTTTTTGCAACAAAATCCTTTGTTCCATCAATTGGGTCAACAATCCAAACATAATCGTTTTTTAAACGATTTTTGTCATCAACAGACTCTTCTGTTAATAAAGAATATAAAGGAAAAGCCGTTGATAAGACTTCACGAATTTTCTTATCTGCGGCTTTATCAGCCCTAGTAACAGGCGAATTATCTGGTTTAATTTCAACTCCTAAATCGTTAGAGTTATAAATTTCTAAAATTAATTCACGAACTGAATTTACTGCTTGTAATGCAACTTCAAGTTCGCGCTCAAACATTATTGTTTTTGTGCCTCCGCAGCTGCTTTATCAAGATCTTCAACAACTTTCATAGCTAAAGTAAAATCTTTTTGATTTTCAAGTCTAGCGCCAGCAGCATGTAAATGGCCACCACCGCCATACTTAACAGCAATTTTTTGAACGTTTATCTTATGAGCTCTAAACTCAACACGAATAAAGTTTTCAGGTGAACGGGTAAATAAAACCCAAATTGGACACCCACGAATATTGCCAATGACATTAACATTTTTAGAAATTTGGTCAAAAGTTAAACCAAATTGTTGGTAATCAATGACATCCGCAAAGCAATAAACAACATTGTGCTCAGTTCTTTTAAACTTAGAAACAAGCAAAGCTTGATATTTAACATATGCTTCATCGGAAAGATAAAGAATCTTAAATAATGAATCTGTTTCAACACCAAGTTCTAATAAATTTGCGACTATTCTATGGGTTTTAGCATTTGTTGGAGCGTATCTAAATCTTCCTGAGTCGGTACAAATGCCCAAATAAAGAAGTTCAGCAATAAGCTTGTTCATCTTTAATTTTAAAGAAAATGCAAACTCAGCAATCATTTGACATGCAGCAATAGCATCTTCATCAACCCATTTAATTCCATAAAAAGGTTTTGATTCAATGTGGTGATCAATTTTAATTATTTGTTTAGCAGTCACGACTCTTTGATCAGATACTCTTTCAGTTTCTGAAACATCAACTAAGATTGCTAAACTATTTTTGATAAGTTCATCATCAACATTTGTGTCTTGCTTTGCAAGTCTTTCTTCAAATTGCGGTAATGTACCAGCAAGGGAAAAGACTTTCTTCTTTGGAAAGTTAATTCTAATTAACTCACGAAGAGCCAAGCTAGAACCATAACAGTCACCATCTGGATTTACATGGCCAAAAATTGTTATGACGTCGTACTTTTTTATGAGTGTAAAGACTTCTTTAATATATCGATTCATTAGAAATCTTCATCCTCTTCATCTGCATCTTTAACAGGTTTATCGAAGTCGAGATCATCACTTTCTTCTTCTTTTTCTTCGACTTGTTCGCCAAGTTCTTGACGAAGTAATTCTTCTTCTTCCTCATCAACCTCGTCTTCTTCATCTGAATAAGCATCTATCATATCAAGATGCACTTGTTCAAATTTATGACGTGAACGTAAATCCCAGAAATTATCTGTTAAAGTGATAAAACGTCCATCTAAGGAAAGTTGGGTATAGAATTTTGCCATTTTAGTTTTTCTTTCGCTCTCGGAAAGTTCTAAACCGCTTAATTCTACTGCTTTATTGAATAAATCAATAAATTTAATTGGTTCGCTTGATGATGATAACACATCATAGCCATAATCAAGTAAAGATTTGTTGTTCATAAATATACCCCTTTCTTTACATTTTTACTGGAGCAGAAACTCCTAGAACGCCTAACGCGTTTTTCATAACAATTTTTGCCGCTTTCGCTAACGCTAAACGGGATGAAGTTACATCAAGATTCTCTCTATCAATTAATCTACAATTTGTGTAGAAAGAATGAATGTCTGCTGCCAATTCTTGAATATAAGTAGCAAGCATGTGAGGGGCTCTTTTTGTGGCTGCAACTTCAATAATATGCGGGAATTCCATGAGTTTTTTTAATAATTCACTTTCGGATTCCTCTTTTAAGTTTGTGGCAGATTCATCAATTTTGATATCTTTAGCAGACTCTAAAACTGAGCAAAGTCTAGCATGTGCATATTGCGCATAGTAGACAGGGTTTGATGAACTTTGTTCAAGTGCTAAGTTTAAATCAAAATCTAAATGAGATGATGCTGCTCTAGCAGCAAAGAAATATCTAACAGCGTCAACACCGACTTCTTCACAAAGTTCTCTAAGTGAAACACCGGCGCCAGTACGCTTAGACATTTTTACCTCTACACCATCTTTTATTAATCTCACAACTTGGACAAGTTCGACTTCAAGAGTGTCCTTTGAATAACCCTGCATCATTAAAGCAGACTTCATACGGTTAATATAACCATGGTGATCTGCTCCAAGGACATCAATAAGATTATCATAACCTCTGGAAAGCTTAATAAGATGGTAAGCAATATCGGGCATTAAATAAGTGTAAGAGCCATCTGATTTAACAACCGCTCTATCCTTATCATCTAAAAAGTCTGTCGTTTTTAAGAAAATAGCGCCGTCTTGTTTGTAAGTATACTTTCCATATTTGTTCTCTAAAACATCTTGAACGTGGTTATTCGCACGAACATCAGTTTCAAAAGAATAAATATCAAATTTAACTCTAAAGAGTTCAAGATCTCTTTTAATCTTATTTAACTCTTCTTCCATACCAAATGCTTTAAGTTTATTGAATGAACTTTCGTCACCAACTTTATATTCACCTGGATGTTTATCAAGATATAGCTTTGCTATATCAACTATGTCATTTGCATGGTAGCTATCTTCTGGAAGTTCAATCTTTTCCCCGAGAAGTTGTCTAATGCGAATATCTAAAGATAAACCTAAAGTATTAATTTGATTTCCGGCATCATTTATATAAAATTCACGTGTTACATCATAACCTGCAAATTCATATAATCTACAAATTGAATCACCAATTGCCGCACAACGAGCATGGCCAAGATGAAGATCACCAGTAGGATTTGCAGAAACGAATTCGACATTTATTTTCTTGTTTTTATTCTCACCTTTTCCAAAGGAATCGCCTTTAGAAATAATTTGAGAAACAACTGAATTGATTGCATTTTTCTTAATAAAGAAATTTACAAAACCTGGTCCAGCAATTTCAACTTTCTCAACTAGTTCTTTATCTATTTTATCGGCAATCTTAGTTGCAAGTTCTCTTGGATTAGTACCGAAACGAGAAGCAAACTTTAAAGCAACATTTGAAGCATAATCACCATGTTCAGGAGTTTTTGACTTTTCAATAATAATATCGTTAACGTCTAAAACTATTCCCTCACTTTTAAGTGATTCTGCTATTTTTAATTTAAGTGTTTCTTCAATATTCATAAATTTTTAACGCTCTATTATATAAACGACTCTACTTATACGCAAGGAGAAATTTATTTCTCAAGCAATATATAAGAAGATGCTTTAATTGCTTCGCCTTTTCCTATTGGTCCTACCTCGTTGTATGAACAAGCTTTTATAGACACATTGCAAATATCAGTTTTTAAATGACTAGCTAAGCACTCTCTCATTTGCACTATTTTGCTTTGTAATTTAGGAGATTTACAGGCGACTTGAACATCAATATTACCGACTTTAAAACCTTCTTTTTCCATAAGTTTTACAACTTCATCAAGCAAAATTAATGAGGAAATTCCTGCATATTTTGGATCATTGTCTGGAAAATGCTTTCCTAAATCACCAAGAGCTAAAGCACCCAAAATTGACTCAGTAACAGCGTGAGTTACGACATCCGCGTCACTATGCCCTTTAAGTCCTATTTCATTAGGAAAAACAACACCAGCCAAAACAAGTTTTCTTCCTTCTTCTTTTTTATGTATATCTTCCGAAAATCCAATTCTAAACATTATTAATCCCCTTATACATTAAACTTGAAGAAAACGCAGTCGCCATCTTGCATGACATAATTTTTTCCTTCAATTCTTAATTTGCCAGCTTCTTTTAGTGCAAGTTCAGACTTGTATTCAAAAATGTCTTTAAAACTATAAACTTCTGCTTTAATAAATCCTCTTTCAAAATCGCTATGAATAATTCCAGCACATTGAGGAGCAAGCATTCCGTTAGTAAAAGTCCAGGCTCTACATTCATCTTCTCCACAGGTAAAGAATGTAGATAAATTTAATAATTTATAAACAGATTTAATGACCTTATCTAATCCGGATTCTGAAGCACCTAAAGAAGCAAGGAATTCAGCTTTTTCTTCCTTAGGGAGAGAAGATAATTCATATTCGATTTCGCATGAAATAGGGATTACTTGCGCGTTCTCGGATTTAGCAATTTCTTCCACTACTTTGAGATATTTGCAATTGTCTAAATCTTGATAATCACCATCAGAAACATTTGCAACATATATAATAGGTTTTAGAGTTAGTAAATGATATTGCTTGAAAGCAAATTCATAGTCCTCAGGTTTCAAAGAAACCTTTCTAGCAGGCTCTCCTTTAGAAAGCATTTCTTGAAGAGGTGTTAAAATTGACATCTCATAAACTGATTCTTTATCTTTTTGAACTCTAGCTTTATTTCCGACAGACGCAATTCTTTTTTCAACAGTTGCTAAATCTGCCATTGCAAGTTCTAGATTGATCGTTTCAATATCACGCTTTGGGTCCACTGATTCTTCAACGTGAATAATTTCACTAGAATCAAAACAACGCACAACTTCGACTATTGCGTCACATTCACGGATATGACCTAAAAATTGGTTTCCTAATCCTTCTCCTTTAGAAGCACCACGAACTAATCCGGCAATATCATAAAATTCAAATGTCGCAGGGATCTTTTTCCTTGGATTAAAAAGGTTAGCTAAAAATTCTAATCGATCATCTGGAACACTAACTACACCTGTGTTAGGTGAAATTGTTGCAAAAGGATAATTTGCAGCTTCAACATGAGAATTTGTAATAGCATTAAAAAGAGTAGACTTTCCTACGTTTGGTAATCCGACTATTCCTGCTTTCAGTGACATAAATAAACCTCTTTAAGAGGTATTATTCTATATTATGTAAAAATATAAGTAAAGAAAAAGCCATAAAAATGGCTTGTTCAATGCGATAAAAATGAATTAATTAACCAATCTTTTTAACATTGGAAGCTCTTAAGCCTTTATCAGTTTCTTCAACATCAAACTCGACTTCAGAATCAATCGCAATATCCTTAAATCCTTCCATTACAAGTGATGAGTAGTGAAAAAAGATATCTCTTTCGTCATCTGACTTAATAAATCCAAAGCCCTTTTTCTTGTTAAATCTAATAACTTTCCCTTTCATATTAGATCCCCTTTAATAGTCTCTCTCATCAATCGTATTCATGGTTGCGAGCACACACGCCAGCAAAACAAACACAAGCATTCCCTAATTAAAACGAGCATTGGACGCTAACTGACAAAAGATTTGTAAATATACTAAGCAACTTATATTTAAATTGCAATCAAATATGAAAAAAGAAGCAAATAAATTTCTCTTTTAGTTGAAAATAGACGCTCTTTTTCGCCAAAATTCCCATAAATTCCTTAAATTTTTAAGTTTTAACCCGTTCAACACTTCGCTCCTATTAGACTTTGGTCCTCTTTTTCCTATTCAAAATTAAAAGCATTGCGCTCGAAACAAACAATGGCATCACTAAGCCTAGTATAAAAATCGCAAAAATAGGGCGAGTATTCAAAGAAAAAGCTAAACTAATTCCTAACCTTTCTCCTAGAGATTTTGATAGTAAAAAATCCATGAATATAAGTTCTATTGAACTTATGAGTAGGGATATTAAACCCTGAATTATTGATTGAACAACGAAGCACGTGTTGATGTCATAATTGTTAATTCCTAAAAGTTTAAGAAGTTTAATTTCGTGTTTGTTTTCAATCACTGTTAACATAACTGTGGTCCCTAAAAGCAAAATTGAGATTGATGAAGCCAAAATTGAAAAAACATTTAATATTATATTTGCATACTCTAATGTTGAATCAATATTTGATCTTAAATCATCGATTGGTGATTCAATTTTGTAATTCGGCGAAATTCTTTCAAAATCCCTTTTTGCTGATTTAGCTTCTTCTTGTGTCTTGAACTCTAAAACTATAGATGTTGGAATTAAACTAAAACTAGAAACTCCCAACTTATCTCTAAAAAAGTCTATTGTCCAATGAGCGCTATGGTATAAATAATTTTTCTCTTCATCAACCACGCCAACTATAAGCAATTTACTTCTTCCGTACTCCTTATTAATTAAACCTTCAGAATCGTAATTTTCTTCAATTTCACCTGAAAATTCCATATATTTTCCTATAATATCGGTGCTTTTACCAATTGTATCAGCAAGCCCCTTAGACACCACTATCTCATTTAAATTCACGGGTTTTCTTCCAGCTAAAAGTTTAGAAAAATTTGTTGAAAATTTAAGACCATTCCCAATTGCCATTAAATAGTTGCCTTGGACAACACCTTTTGGTAGTTTAAGTTCAACATTTGATTCATCTTTCACTTGGGTATCCGCATCAATTGCCTGATCAATTAATGATTCGTTTAGCGAAACAAACACGTTTCTTGAAAATCCAGAAAATAAATTTGAACCATAGGATGAATAACCATAATCACTAGTGAAATAATAGGAATCAAAATCTTTATGGACCGCTCTAAATTCATTAATGACTGAGCAATCTATGCCTCCTTTGTCTACTGAATAAACATAAAGTCTATTATCTTCGCAAACTTCATTTGCTTTACAAAGCGAGGAATTATACTTGTAATTTGTTCGCTCAAAAACATAATCATAAAGCGATTCATCATATAATGATGCATCTAAGAACATTGAGACGTCCGTCTTTGGTTTTAAGTAATAAATTTTATATAACTCCCACGGGAATTCATGAATATTGTCGTCATCAGATGGAAGTCTCATCATTTCTTCAAAAACAATTTCGTTCCATAACAGATTAGTGTGTAATATACAGGTTTTAGATGTTTCACAAACAGCCATTATTTGTAACAATTGCTCATCATCGTATTGCCAATAACTATTCCTTACTGATAAAGACATAAATAATCCTTTTTCATAAATATAATGTCCTAAAGAAGTGAAGTTCCTTTGAATTTGTAACAGATAACAAAGATTGGTCATATCTTCAAAAGAAAGTCCCAAGACAATTTGATCATCATCTAAAGTCTCAAATCCATAAGGATAATAAATTGATGAATCATCATTGATCCACCTAAACTCGTTTATATTTCTCGCAGACAAGCTAGGAAAAGGGATTCTCTTATTTGATGTGTCGATGAAAAAATCGTTCTCATCTTTAAAAAAATCTTCAAAATTCACTAAATAATTTACTCCGATTCCATCAATTAAATACTGATATTTTTCGTATATTTTAAATGTGTTATCATACGAGGCAGAATAGACAGTAGAAAAAGTGTTTTGATTATTATTCTTATTTGATAAAATCAAATAATTTCCGTTTAATATTGATTTAAATGCGTCTTCTACTTTTGATGAAACTGAATCTGAAATGAGCAAAGATAAACCTATGCCTGTAAGTGAAATTGATAAAATAAAATTCATTATCAAACTTCTAAACTTTTTAGCCTTTAATTTTTGATAGGCAAACCGTATTTTAAATAACAATGACACATTAGGTTTCTTTTTCTCTTTCCCTTTACCTATAAGAGTAATTTTAGACTCTATTATCTTTGGCTTTTTGTTTTTAACAAATATTGTTTTATCTTTGATTTCTAATATTTGATCAGCAATATTTTTAACAGATTCAGTATCGTGAGTGGCTATAATAACTAATGTTTGTTTTGATAGCACTTTTAACAAATTAAATATTTCTTTACTATTCTTTTCATCTAACGCACCTGTAGGTTCATCACAAAGAATGACATTTGGTTCGTTAATTAATGCTCGAGCAATTGCTACTCTTTGTTTTTCTCCACCAGACAGTTTATTAATCCTTTGATTTGATAAATGTTTAACACCAACAAGTTCTAAAGCCCCCATTACCCTCTTTTTATGAATAAATGGTTTTGCGTAATTTGCAGTTTCTAAAGGTAAAAGTACATTACTAAAAACCGTATCAAGATTCAAAAGATTAAAATTTTGAAAAACATATCCGATTCTTTTGATACGAAAATTTGCTTTTTCTGTTTCACTCAAATTTCTTAATTCAACACCATTAATTTTAACGCTTCCCTTATACTCAACATCTATGCCAGAAATAATGTTAAATAGAGTAGATTTTCCCGATCCAGATTCACCAACCAGACATACCAAACCAGTCTCAGGAAATTCATGACTAAAATTTGAAAATATAGTATTTTTCCTATATTTTTTTGATAAATTAGTAATTTTAATCATTATTCATCCCTCAATTCTTCACTAAGGAAACTGTGTCTATAAATAGCCATTGGAATTATCGTGAATAACGTTGTTGTAAAAAGAATAATTAACAGAAAAATCAAAATTAATCCAAATCGTATTCCTAGAAAAGATAAAAATGGGATTTCAATCAGATTAGACAGGGCAAATTGTTTCGAAAGTAATGGATTAATCAAACTTTGTCCGAAATAAGCTAATCCTATAGAAATTGCAAAGGCTAAAATAACAACTAAATAATTTTCATATAGACTTAATTCGTATATTGACCCATTTCTACCCCCAAGACACGTTATGATTGCGATGTTTTTCCTGTTTTGAAGATAAGAAGATAGCGAAATCATTCCTAAAATAAAATTGATACCAATAAAAACGATTATTGAAAATATAAATAATGTTTTTGAGAAAGATGAAATTAATGTTTTATAGGTTTCTTTGACTTCTAAAGCTTGTGAAGTCACTTCTAATGTTTTGTTTTTTAATTTTTTTGCCCTACTGAAAAATTTCTCGCTCTCGGAGAGATCCTTTAAAAATATTAGTGAAGAATATGAAGATGCGATATCATCGTTTTCGCAATCAATCAAGTAATCATAAAACGTATATTCCTTATTCAAATAGTGCGATAGATTTTCCATATTTTGCGTCTTAAGAAAAGATTTCGCACCGCCATACGAGTAATAAATTTTTGGACTGTTTAAAAACGGAAATTCTCTAATAATTCCCGTAATTTTCATGGTTTTTTCAATAATTAATTCATCCTCAATAAAAGGGTAAGTGTTATCATACGTCTTATAATTTGTGGTTGCAGTATTTTTAAAAATTAACTCTTTATTCAACACATCTTCACTAAATAATTTTGCGAATTCCTCATTAACTATTACTTCGTCAAAATTATTACTTCCAGCGCTTCCCCTCACTATCAAGTCAGAGCCATAGTTTTTAAGAGTTAAATCTAGTAAAGGAACCATTTGAAAGTCTGAGCAAGGTTTATCATTTAATACACACGAACATGAACTACTAATAAAATAAGATAAGTTCTCCTCGACAGTTATAGTAGAGAATTCTTTGAATTCTGAATCTACTTCTTGTAGAGAAGGCCTCACTGTTTTTTGATATGTTAATGGAGAATCTGAAATTACCACAAATTCAATTTTAGAAACTGACGCATTGCCGATAGATAAGTTCTTTTTTACAGCTTCTGAATACGATTTTTCAGATCCAACCAGGAAACCGACGCACAAAAACACAGAGACAAACCCTACTAAACAAGAAATAAATGTAAAAATATTTTTTCCAATGTTATTTTTAAAATTTTTAAATAAGAAAAGTCTTATCCATGAAGAGGAGTACGAAAGCTTCCTTTTTGTAAACGTTTCATTAAATCTATCTTTATCAATTTTAAATCCTTCACTAATTAAACCGTCTTGAATTCGAATGATGTGATCTGAAAATTCAGAAACCAAATTTTGATTATGAGACACCATTATTACTAACGTATTTTTTGAAATTTTAGCTAAAATACCCATGATTTCACGAGAATTTTGGCTATCAAGTGCTCCTGTAGGTTCATCACAAAGCAAGACATCTGGTTCGGTGATTACCGCTCTAAGAATTGCTACTCTTTGTCTCTCTCCACCCGATAAATTCTTTACTTTTGAATTAATTAAATTTTCAATTTTTAATGATTTAAATAAATCGATTGCTTTCTCTTCACATTTAGCTTTGCTAATACCCTGCATATTGAGGGGTAAAATAACATTCTCTAAAGCAGTCAAATCATCAAACAAGTTGTAATGTTGGAAAACTGTCGCTGCTCCATGTAAATGAAATGAAGAAAATTGCCTATCATTAAACTTTGAAATATCTTTCCCTTTAAACAAAACTCTCCCACTTGTTGGTTTTTCAATGCCGCCAAGGATATTTAACAATGTTGATTTTCCTGATCCCGATTTGCCAACAATTGAGACTAAACCTTTATCTGGAAATGATAATGAAACATCTTTTAAAACTATGTGTTCTTTCTTATTGACCACATATGTTTTTCTTAAGTTCTGTAAAATAAAAACCGACATTTCCCTCTATATATCAGTCAAGGGTCAAAATCGGTTTCTACGGATTTTATTTTTTAGTTATCTTTGATAACTCTTTTTAGACGTTTATTAAAATTGTCTCTTGAAATCATTAAGATATTTCCACATCCCAAACATTCAATTTTTAAATCAGCGCCAACTCTAACAATTTTGAATTTTGTACAGTGCGTTGAACACGGGTGTGGCTTTTTAAGTTCAACAATATCTCCTAATGAATAATTCAAGTCTTTCATTATTCGTCTTCCATTTTGACAGCTGCTGGTACCTTTGGTAAACCTGGCATTGTCATTACTTTACCAGTTAATGCGACAATGAAGTTTGCGCCAGCTGATAATTTGACTTCACGAATATTGATTGTGCAGCCAATTGGAGCACCATAAACTTTTGGATCATCTGTAATTGATAAAGGAGTTTTAGCCATGCAAACTGCTGTCTTGTCATATCCAAGCTTTTCAAATTGTTTAATTTGTTCCAAAGCTTTTTCTGAGAAGATAATTTCGCCAGCTCTATAGATTTCTCTACAAACTATTTCAATCTTCTCCTTAACAGGAAGATTGTAATCATAAAGTTTGTGGTATTTTGAAGGTTTTGTAGCAAGCATTTCATTAACTTTGTTTGCTAAATCGATTGAACCTTCACCGCCTTTAGCAAATCCGTCAACAAAGCTGACTGAGTAGTTATTTTCTTTACACCACTTAGTGAGCCAATCAATTTCTTCTTGTGAATCATCAGCAAAGTGATTGATTGCTACAACTACTGGTAAGCCATATTTTTGAATATTTTCAAGATGTAACTTCAAGTTTCCAACACCAGCTTTAAGTGCTTCAACATTAGGAATCTTTAAATCTTCGAATGGAACACCACCATGTTCTTTAAGAGCACGAATTGTTGCAACCATTACAACTCCATCAGGTTTAAATCCACCAGTTGGGCAGCAAATATCTAAGAACTTCTCAGCACCAAGATCAGCACCAAAGCCAGCCTCTGTAACAACTACATCACCAAGTTTTAAAGCGAGTTTCATTGCAATAACAGAGTTACAGCCGTGAGCAATATTT
>DLBE01000047.1 GCA_002494205.1 Caryophanales bacterium UBA7029 | reverse complement strand
AGTTTTTCGTTTGCACTTCCAACCATGCTAGATCTTGAAATCATTTCAACTTCATCTTGATCCATGATTAGTTTAACAACACCTTCGTATTCGGTGGATAAAAGAGAAACTCTTTCCATTGCTTTTAAAAATTCTTGAGCGTTAACTTCAAGATGGTAATTAAAGACTTTTGGGAAAATATTTTTAGTGTTTGGATAATCGCCGCTTGTTAATCTCGTTGAAATTACCGAATTGCCAAATGCAAAAACTGCTTTCTTGTCATTAACAGCAATTGTGACTTCATCTCCTTCTTCAAAAGAACGTACAATATCGATTAATTTCTTTGCAGCAATATTTGCAACAAATTTAACTTCCGATTCAATATCAATGTGCTTTCTGGCGAGTCTAGCGGTGTCTGTAGCAGTCGCAGTTAGTTTAAAATCACCAGCTTCGAGGCTGACAGCGGTCAAAATTGGTCTTGTTTCCTTAATAGAGGCCGCAAATGCGGTTGATTCGACCAAGGTCTGAATATCTTTACCCGGAAGAGTTAAAGATGCTCCAGAAACGGATAAATCGATATCAGGATATTCTTCTGATCTAATGGAGTTAAGTTTGAAATTTGATTTTGAATCTTCAATTTTTAAAATTGACGTATCAATTAGTTCAAAAGTACAAACTTCATCATCTAAGTGTCGAACAACTTCAAGCAATATTTTTGCTGCTACTAAAGTAGATCCTTCTTGTGAATTGCGAATAATTTCTTTTTCGCCAATCATAAATGGAACTATAGTACAAATGGTTATATTGTTGTCTGAACCAGTTATTTCTAAGCCTTTTTCTGTTAATGCTAATTTAAAATTTGCAAGAATAGGAAGTTCTGCTTTTTGCGGTATAGCTTTACTAACTAAAGTTAAGCCTTTTATTAATGATTCTTTATCGATTGTAAATCTCATAATTATTTATTTCTCCTTAAATATATGATATTTATTATTACCTGTGTGGATATTGTGGATAATTTATAGATTTTTCTTATTTTATCACATTAATTTTCTCGCGCACACGTGTTTTATATAAGATTATGCTTTTAAGAGTGATTTTACCTCGTTAATTACAGTTTCTATATTAGGGTTAGTTTTCAACTCTTTTTCCACTTTTTCAACACCGTTCATAACAGTGGAGTGGTCCTTACCTCCGAAGATCATACCGATTTTAGTGTAAGGAGTATCAAGCATTTTTCTAATCATATACATGGCAATATGTCTTGCAAATACAATTTCACCTTGTCTTGATGTTCCAGTGAGTTGGGATGGCGTTTTATTATAGTAATCTGCAACCACCGAGATGATTCTTTGCTCGTTTAGTTTTTGCTTAGAAACTTTTACATCAATCAAAGATTGAAGCGCCTCATACGCAATATCTAAACTAATATATTTTGTTGGGCGGAAGCTTGTAACATACCACAACAATTTATTAAAAGCTGTATCAATTTCTCTGATATTTTTAGAGAAGTTTTTAGCAATCAATTCAAGGACTTGCGGATCGAATGAATTGATATCAAGAATACTGTTTTCAATTTTATTTTTAAGAATTGCTACACATGTTTGTGTGTCTGGTTGGTTAATTGAAACCGTTAATCCAGCAGCAAATCTAGATTTAAGTCTTTCATCGAATGCTTTTAATTCTGATGGGTGTTTATCACTCGTGATAACAATTTGTTTTCCGTGAGAATGCAAGATGTTAAATATTTCAAAGAAGGTAACGAGTGTTTGCTCTTTTGATGAAATGTTTTGAATGTCATCAATTAAGAAGAAGTCACGGCTTGCACAGAAATCTTTAAATGCAGTTCCTTTGGTTTGACCAGTTAAGAATTTAAGATATTCATTAAAGAAATCGTTTGAATCACAGTAAAGAGTCTTCTTTCCTGGGAATTTTTCGTGAACATAGTTCACGATAGCGTGCATTAAGTGTGTTTTTCCTAATCCTGAATTTGAATAAATAAATAATGGGTTAAAGGCTTTGCCTGGGTTAGAGGCAACAAATAATGCAGCCTGTTTTGCTTCTAAGTTTGAAGGCCCTGCTATAAAACTATCAAAAGTTAATGAAGGATTTATAACTTGGCTTTTGAAGAAGTTTTCTTTATCTTCAGATAGTGCTGAAACTATCTTTATATCTTCTTTAATATTAATTACAACTTTAACATTGGTGCCTAATACTGTTTTTGCAGCTTCTTGGATTAAACTTGTGTATTTTGAACTTAAAATTGTAACGGCTAGTTTTGATCCAACAACTACAGTCATTGTTCCGTTTTCAATCGAATGTATGTAAGATTCACCAAGATAAACATCGAAAAAGTGCCTATCTTCAATGGTTTTACTTAATTCGGTTTGAATACGGGACCAGGCGTTTTGTAACTCTGAAATTGTCTCGTTCATAATAATTCACCTATTAAATTTGATTGTAAGTATACTATTTATTTTATAAATATCAACGAATATTTTGAGCAAAAATTTTTTTCCACAGAAAATTAGTAAAAATTATATAGAATTAATCGTGTTTATTTGAGTTATCCACAAATTTTTTATGTTTAGATTGTTCGCATGTGAATTTATGTGGATAACTTAAAATAATCTAACTCACACATTTTGATTTATACACACTATATAATTTTAAAAAAATATCGATTAAAACTGAATAAAATCATAAAATCAACACAAAATATCAACAACAAATCAACATTATGTGAAAAGTTGCTTGTGTTCGTGGAAAACAACGAAAAAAATATGAACTTTTAGTTTAAAAATGTGGAAAGAAAATAAAATTTATATTTTTTGATTAAAATTAGTTCATGTGTATAAGCATACGCGCAAAAATTCTTTGACTACATTTGGGTGCGTATGTATAATTAACGGCGCGTGCTAGAAAGGCACAGAGGAGATCTATATGAAAAGAACATTTCAACCATCAAACAAACACAGAAAGAACGTTCACGGCTTCCGTCAAAGAATGAAAACCGCTGGAGGACGTAAAGTTTTAGCGGCTCGTAGAGCTAAAGGAAGAGCTAGAATTGCTATCTAATTTTAATGATCGTAAAAAACCGCATTAAAAAATATTCTGAATTTCAGAAAGTAATTGGAGAAGGCGAAGTTAAAAAAACTAGTTTTTTTGTATCTTATACTATCCAAAACAATCTAGGTTACTCTAGATACGGGATATCGGTCCCAAAAAAGACTGGAAATGCAGTCTTAAGAAATAGAATAAAAAGACAAATTAGATCTGCGATTGGCCAATCCACCAAGTTTGAAAAACCAGTGGACACGGTGTTAATTGTTCGCAAATCTTATGATACTGAAAACTTCAAAGAAATCTTATCTGAGATTCAATTTATAATTGAAAAGTAGGAAAAACACGTGAAAAGAAGAAACAAATTTACATTAGGGTTAGTTGCGTTAGGCGCAGCTGCTTTATTCGCGTCCGGATGTACCGCTAACTTCTGCACAAATATTGAAAAAAGTAGAATCGCTTATGCGTTAGATCAAGGCGCAACCGAGTTCGTATTAGAAGGTTCAAAACCTGGAAAAGGCAAAAATTACGAAGTAATTAGTAAAATTGGTAAAGTCGAACAAGTTGTCACTTACACCGTTGAAAAAGTTAATAAAAAAGATAAGAAGGTCTATGAAAGACCAGAACTTATTACAAATATTATTAAAAGTGCAAAAACTTCTTCCGTTGCTCTTCCGAGCTGGAAGTACTTCTATAGTCTTGATATTGAAGTCTTAAATATGTCTGTTAAGGCTTATAACAAAGAGCACACAGATAAGAAGTTTGACTTCGATAATCCAGACATGAAGATTCTTAAATCTTTAAGGAAAGATTACGGTTATTTAAAATACTACGACGCAAAGAAAGACGATGCCTTTAATGGACTACGTAAAATTAATGAAAAATTGAGAGAAAAAGGATATACAAAGTATGCAACAATAGACTTTGAAAATCTTTATATTAGTTCAATAGAGTCATTAACAGCTTCATATCATTCCTGTATTACAGTTTATGATGAAGTTGAATATGGTAACTATAATGGTCAATCAATTAAAGTTGATAGAGTAACTTGGGGAGATGCCTGGGGAAAAGGCGGACATTTAATCGAAGGATTAATTGTTTATCCAGTTGCTTGGTTAATTGATACTTTTGCACTTATGTTTGCCGGCGGAAGAACTGCTGATCCAAAAGTAATTTCTGCTGCCTACGCAAGCGGCGGACCACAAATTTTAGCTATCGTAGTTGTTACAGTAATCGTTAGATTATTCATTTTCTTGGTTACGTTTAAATCAACATTAGCACAAAGAAAAATGACTGATTTACAACCAGAATTAGCTAAGATTCAACAAAAATATCCAAATGCAAACACAAATCAAGCTCAAAAGCAAAGAATGGCCGAAGAGCAAATGCGTTTGTATAAGAAACACAAAGTTAATCCATTATCTCAACTCTTGGTACTTATTGTTCAATTCCCAATATTTATTGGTGTTTGGGGCGCTATGACAGGATCTGCTGTTTTATCCACAGGAAACTTCCTCGGATTACACCTTTCAGCATCTATTTGGGAAACATTAAAGTTAGGTCCTAAGAACGTTGCTAATGGAGGATGGTGGACAGCGTTAGTATTAATCATATTAATGTCAGCTGGTCAATTCTTCTCAATGAAGGTTCCTCAATGGATTCAAAAAGCTAGAGCTAAGAAAGTTGCAAGATTAGGTAAAAACCCTGCACAAAAGCAACAAAATAGAACTGCAAACATAGTTTCTTACGCTATGTTAATAATGATTATTATCATGGGCTTTACACTCCCAGCAGCAATGGGTGTTTATTGGTTTGTCGGTGCTATTGTATCTTTGATACAAACAGTATTCACAACCGTTATATTTGGAAAACCAAAGAAAAGAAATTAGGAGACTTATATGAAAACATATACAGCAAAAACTGTTGAAGAAGCAGTAAAACTTGCAGCAGAAGAACTCCTTATAGATGAAAACGACGTTATCTTTACAATAACAGACGAAAAGAAAGGCCTTCTTTCAAAGAAAGCCACCATCGTTGTTTATGAATTATCAGATGCAATTGAATTTGCTGAAGATTATATTAAAAACGTTATCGAATCTTTAGGAATTAGTTCTGTTACAACAAAAGCTTCTTTAGAAGACGATATTATTCGTATCACTATTGATACAGATCACAACCCTGTTTTGATTGGTAAAAACGGCGTTACACTCCAAGCTCTTAACGAAATCGTTAGACTTGCAGTTTCTGGTAAATTCAGAAGAAGATTCAGAATCCTTCTTGATATCGGAGATTACAAGAATAGCAAATACGCAAGAGTTGCAAGCGTAGCACGTAGAACCGCAAAAGAAGTTCAAAAAACTCACGTTGATGTCGTACTTGATCCTATGCCATCAGACGAAAGAAGAATCGTTCACAATGTGTTATCAGACTTTTCTCACATTGCTACAGAATCTTCTGGTGAAGGTCGTAGAAGAGCGGTTACTATTAAATACGTTGAAAAATAGAGATTTATTCTCTATTTTCTTTATAAAGTATGTTTGAGACGATTGTTGCATTAGCTACACCACCAGCAAAATCAGCTTTAGCCATTATAAGAATGTCTGGAGATGATTGTTTTAAAGTTGTCTCTAACATCTTTACAAAAGACTTAACTAAGGTTAAAGAAAAGGGAATTCATTACGGCTATATTAAAGAAGGCGAGAAGAATATAGACCAGGTTGTTTTACTTACTTATGTTGCTCCACATTCTTTTACTGGTGAGAATTCCGTTGAAATAATTACTCATGGTTCAATGTTGATTGTGAATCAAATAATTGCAGCCCTTTTAAAAAATGGTGCAAGAATGGCAACAAATGGAGAGTTTTCATCTAGAGCATTCTTGAATGGCAAAATAGATCTCGTTCAGGCTGAAGCAATTAATGACATGATTAATGCAACAACAATTGAAGCAAAAGATTTATCTATGGTTTCATTGACCGGAGAAACATCAAAAGTTTTTAAACCAATTAAAGATAAGATAGGCGAAATCCTTTCTCATATTGAGGTTAATATTGATTATCCAGAATATGAAGATATTGAAGAGACTAGCAAAGAAGAGATTCTCCAAAAATGTGGGGAAATTATAGGAAATATTGAAGATTTAATTAAAGACGGCGAGAAAAACCGTATGTATAGAGACGGTATTAAAATCGCCATTGTTGGAAAGCCTAATGTTGGTAAGTCTTCATTATTAAACGCACTTATAAAAGAAGACAAAGCTATTGTGACTGCAATACCTGGCACGACACGTGATGTTGTTGAAGGAGATTTTAATTTGGCAGGTGTTCCTGTTCATTTATATGACACTGCCGGCATAAGAGAATCAAATGATGTTATTGAACAAATTGGCATTGACAAAGCCAAGAAAGCTGTTGAAAATGCGGATTTAGTTTTGTTTATTGTTGATGAAACTGGAATTGATAACGAAATGTATTCTTTAATTAAGAATCAAAAACATATTATTGTAAATAATAAAGCAGACATTATAAGCAAGAAAGAGAACGGATCTTTATACATTTCTGCCAAAAACAATGATGTTGCACCACTTCTTGAAAAGATTAAAGAAGAGCTTAACATCGGAGAAGTTGTAATTAAACCAACATTTAATAACACGCGTCAGTTAGGCATTCTTAAACAAATGGTGTTTTATTTAAAAAACGCTATTGATGACACAAACAATAATCAACCAATAGATTTAATTTCAGTAAGTATTATGGCTGCCTATAATTGTGCCTTAGACTTACTTGGTCAAAATAATAAAAACGATTTAACAGACGAGATTTTCTCTCGATTCTGTGTTGGAAAATAATGATAGATTCACATTGTCATATTAACGACGAGGCATTTAGCAAAAATCCGGAAGATTACGTAAAAGAAGCGGAAAAAGCCGGTGTTTTTCAGTTTTTGGTAGTTGGTTGTAATAGAGAGTCCTCTGAATTAGCAGCAGAGATTTCTAATAGATATAAAGAATGTTTTGCTGCTGTTGGAATCCATCCATCAGATTCAAAATTTGCTAAACCTGGAGACTTAGAAAGAATAAAAGAGTTAGCAAAAGACAAAAAAGTCATTGCGATTGGTGAAATTGGGTTAGATTACTATTGGGATAAAGACCCTGAAGTTAAAAAACAACAAAAAGAATACTTCATTAAGCAGATTGAAATTGCCAACGAATTGCGTCTTCCAATATCCATTCATTGTAGAGATGGAATTGAAGATTGTTTGCAAATTTTAAAAGAAAACCCAGTGATTTCGGGCGGAATCATGCATTGTTATGCTGGAAGTTTGGAGTCCGCGAGAGACTTTATCAAACTCGGTTTTCTTTTAGGATTTGGTGGTACAGTAACGTTTAAAAATTCAGTTAGACCAAAAGAGGTAGTCGCAAACATACCATCCGATTCTTATGTTTTAGAAACTGATGCGCCTTATCTTGCTCCAGATCCATTTAGAGGTAAAGAAAATCATTCAAAGTATCTTTACTTAGTTCGAAACAAGATTGCTGAACTTAGAAATACAACACCAGAACAAGTTGAAAAAGAAACAACAGAAAACTTTAAAAGATTATTTCATTTATGAAGAAAATAATTAACGGGATAATAGTTGTCGAAGGCATCACTGATGTCTCGTTTTTATCGCAATTTATTGACGCTGAATTTGTAACTACTAATGGGTCAGAAATACCTCAAAAAACCATAGAATATTTGCAAAAAGCACGGGAAAAACGCGATATTTTTGTTCTAACAGACCCGGATTCTCCAGGCAAGAAAATTAGAGATACACTTGATCAATATATACCTAATTTGAAGCATTGCTTTGTCACAAAAGAGCATTCAATAAAGAATAATAAAGTTGGGGTTGCAGAGAGCACAAAAGAAGAGGTTTTGAAAGCATTAGATAGTTTTATTGAAGTAAATAAGAATGTAGTTGGCTTAATAACGCATGCTGATTTGAATAAACTTGGCTTAGAAGGAACTGATGAGTCTTCTTTAAATAGAGAAAAAGTAATAAATAAGTTTCATCTTGGCCATTGCAATGCTAAAACTTTTCTAAAGAGAGTAAATTATTCAGGTCTAACAATAGAAGAATTAAAGAGCTGCTTATGAACGAGAAAGAATATTTTGAAAAAATTAAGAGTTATAAATTGATTGCCAATAAATCTCTTGGCCAAAACTTTTTAATCAATCCTCAAGTTGCAGAAAAGATAGTTAAGCTTCTTGAAATTAAGGAAAAAGACAACATCTTAGAAATAGGTGCGGGACTTGGCTCTTTGTCATTTTTTCTCGAAAAATCTCCAGGAATTTCCGAGTTAATTGATGTCGACGAGAGAATGTTAATGTTTTTAAATGAACAGTTTAAAAATTCAAAAAACATTGAAGTTAAAAGACAGAACATTCTTAAACATGATCTTTCAAAATTTAACAAAATTATTGGTAACTTACCATATTACATAACTTCTGGAATTATAGAAAAATTACTTTTAGATGCTAAAAATGCAGAGATCATTGTTTTGATGACTCAAAAAGAGGTTTATCCAAAACTTTTGAAGGCAAACAAATCACCTTTATCTTTATTTTTAAATTATGTCGCAGATATTTCTTCTCCTATAGAGATTGGTAGAAATAATTTTGCCCCAGCCCCGCATGTAGATTCTGTTGTCTTTGTTATTAAACCAAATAAAAATATCAAAAATCCTGATAACGAAAAACTATTTAAAGTTATGAAACAGCTCTTCTTATTAAGACGCAAAAATATCTTGAATAACTTAACAAATTTGGTGAAAAATAAGGAAAAAGCCCATGAAATCCTTGAAAAAATGAATATTGATACGAATAAACGACCAGAAGAATTACCAATTAATTTTTACATCGATTTATTGAAAATGATTTAATAGAGAGTAAACTGATTGCTATGTACGTAAAAAGTAACGCTAAGATTAATCTTTATCTTGATGTTGTTGGTAAACGCGAAGACGGTTACCACAACTTAGATATGGTTATGCTTCCTTTGGAACTTCATGACACAATCGAACTTCAGCATGAACCACATGGAAGATACACCCACATTGTCTCGGATAAAGTAGAAAAACAACTTATTGAACACAACATGATTCACCGTGTTCATGAATTGTTAATTAAAGAATACGACTACAAACACAATTTTATTATTAAACTCCATAAAGAAATTCCTATTTATGCCGGATTAGGAGGAGGATCATCCAATGGAGCGGCTGTTTTAAAAGTATTTAGAAAGTACGGAAAAATTAAAATGACTGAGGAAGAAGAAACTAATTTCTGCCTCAAACTCGGTGCTGATGTTCCATTCTGTATGAAGAATGTTCCGGCTCATGTCCAAGGTATTGGTGAGCGTGTGACTCCTATAAAAGTTAAAAAGCAATACTTTGTATTAATTATTAAACCAAAGCAAGGGTTATCAACTAAAGATGTATTTGAAGAGTCAGATAAACAAGAGCTAAAACACGGCAATGTTAATGATGTATTAAAAGCTCTTGAAACTGGCGATGACGATTTATTAGCAAAATCTTTGTTTAACTCATTAGAGGAAGTTTCTATGAAACTATGCCCAGAAGTTAGAGAAGTAAAGGAAATGCTTAAAAAAGACGGTTTTAAATGCGTTTTAATGACTGGTTCCGGTTCATGTGTATTTGCGTTAACAACCAATTACACCTTCGCAGTTTCTAAAGCTTTAAAATATGACAATAAAGGATTTGAGGTTTATTTAACAAAAACCTTAAAATCGAAAGTTAAATGATATTTATAGAGTGCTACGGCAAAAACATCTATATAGATGACGAATTAGTGGGTTATATTTCTCCTGATGGTGACTTCTTTGCAAGGGGCCATAAATTCGGGTCAATGTCCTCTGAAGGAGATATTTATCTCCAAGGCGAATATGTTGGTTATATCGAAGACAATAATGAAATAATAATTAATGGTGAGCCTGGAGGATACGTTAATGATAAGAATGATCTTGTGTTCTCCTCACAGGCATTAATGAAAAATAGATAAATAAAAAAATCGCGAGAGTGGGCCTATCATCGCGATTTTCTTTTGTCAAAAACTTAACTATCTACGAATTTGTTCTTGTCTTGGGCCAAGAGTTTGAAGAACTTCGTCGATAGCGAAAGTAACAGGATCGTCGAGATATTGGTTATAACGTCTTTCAGATTCTCTCTTACTTACCTTCTTGGATTGTCCAAGGTTTTTGATTGTCTCTGACATATGATACCTCCGGTAGCAGCCTTTTGGCCACAATATCACACACATATAATAAAATAAAACTTACATAAATGCAAGTTTTATTTTAGTTTAGGATTGTTCGTAACAAAAAACCTCAGCCGAAGCCGAGGTTATAATGTAAGTTAGATAACTTATTTGTTTCTAATTGCAGCTTGAGCAGCAGCTAAGCGTGCAACTGGAACACGGAATGGTGAACAGGAGACGTAATCTAAGCCTGCTCTGTGGTAGAAGTCAATTGAGTTGGCTTCGCCACCAGTTTCACCACAGACACCAATGTGGAGGTCTTTACGTGTGCTACGACCGAGTTTAACAGCCATATCAACAAGTTTACCAACACCTTTTTGATCGAGTGTCTTGAATGGATCTTCTTCTAAGATCTTATTACCATAGTAATCTGGTAAGAACTTAGCAGCATCGTCACGTGAGAAACCAAATGTCATT